>NZ_AHOO02000006.1 GCF_000244755.1 Leptospira licerasiae serovar Varillal str. VAR 010
ATTTTTTCGGGTTAAGATGATTCGGTTAAAACCATCTTAATGCGAGATCTTTAGGTAAAAAATCTCGCGGGTCACGCTACTCTATATGTTTTCAAAGATCTTTTAAGATCCCCAAAGAAACTCTCTCTCCCGAGTCGTTCTCCTTCAGGCGTAAAGACCATATTAATTACGTCACTCAACCGGTCAAATAACTTTTGTATTCATTTACTTCGGTTTTTATCTTTTTTTTTGGATTTTTGGAGCAGCGACTTCGGATGTAAATATACTGAATATAAGCTGAAAAAGTTAAAATGAATGCATCTATTTTTATTCAACTTATGACCATTCTTCTGTCTCATAAATAGATTTCCAAGGGACGTGTATTATATTATTTTAGAATTATAAAGAGAAGTTTGCTGGATTGGGAAAGTATTCTACGGACTTAAAGATAGGAGAATTCAATTGGGACCGGCAAAAGAATACATAGATCAATATTTAAAAGAAAATGTTCTGCAATCTGAAACGATCCACAGAATGAAACATGTGATCCGTGAATTTAGTTTAAGAGCTCCTAAGGTGCTGGTCACCAAATGTATAGACGGACGAGTTCACGGAAGCAAGTTAAAAGGGTATCCTGTCACTACGATACGGTTCGGTAGAACGGACGGGAACATTGTTTCCACTAACTTGAATAATTTTTGGTTTTGGAACCGTATTGATAGGGTTGTAAATGACGCGTTATGCAACACACCAGGGGTACCAGCGTTGTTCATTGCATATATGCATAGATCCGATATTCCCGGCTTAGGTTGTGCCGCACACGGAGGGAATGAAGAAGCTGCCCGCGCCGCTATCAAAGAACAGGCGGAAGCAGTCAGGAAAGTTTTTCCGAAAGAACAACTTTATGTGATCGAAGGGATCACAAACACGGATCTGATGTCTGAAACTTTGATATTTGAAAATGGGACGATCGTGGATTCCCAGGAAATCGTTACAAATTTCGGTTTTAACGAACCTTCTGAAATATTTCATTCTGCTTTTTTAAAATACCAAATTAAAGATCCTGCAATTTCCAAAAATGTAGGGTTTAAGACTCCGGAAGAATTGTTTTCAGGAAAGGTTCCTGATTTTTATGCCGATTTCCAGACGTCTCTATCTCTCAAGTCGTTCTTGATACGTGAAATTTCCGCGATCATTTCTTCGGGAGAGATTGAAATTCAAAAATTGATACAGCCTGATCTATTTCTCGCTGTCTATCAAAAACTTTCTGGGATTCAAGATCTCCCTCCTACGCTTCTGCCTAGTCTGTTATATCAAATTATCTGGAATGTCGCTTACACATTGAACCAAAAGCGTAAGCTTTCCAAATTAGCTGCGGAAGAACGTTGGAAACATTTGGACCATGCGGAAGAGTTGATCTGTTACGGAGAAGGTTTCGAACTATTACAGAGAAACAAAGCTGTTCTGGTCAAAACGGGGAGAGGGGATGATACGGATGCACTACTCGTTGCCAAAAAAGTTTTGGAAAGGAACAGGCAGAATGATCCCAAACCCTACCCCGCTATTATCCATTTGAATGTGGAAATATCCGGAGAATTGAGGAGTTGGGAAGATTTTAACGAGAACGTTTCTTCAAGAGTAAATACGATGGTGCGTAATTTGGAGACGGTTTTTCAAAACCAAGAAGTGGTGATCTTGACCACATATTCTTATCTGGATCAAAAAAGATTTTATCCGATCCATACAAAATTGGATCCAAGGATCTCTTATCCTACAGATGTGATCTCCGATATAAACGGAGAAGATAAGTTTTCTGGAATTGGTTTAAAAACGAAGGAAGCGTTTTACGCAGGAGAAATGATCACTTCTACGTAAAACGATCTTCCAAAAGAGATTTAAGATTTAGAGCGTCGTTCCGAAATGAATTTAGAAAGTTCTTCTCTAAAGGAGAACTTCTTCTTGCCCATTAAATATCGGAATGCGCTTACGATTACATCCGGCCTAGGAGGATCTCCTCCAATGAATAGGTCCGGTTCTTTAGGCAATTTTCCTCTTTGGAATAATCCGCCTGAAACAGCTTCGGTTCCGCAGGCGATCAGCGCCTTTGGTCCTGGAGTTGTGTCCCAGGCGACTTGCAGAGGAATTTCCATATTTTGCCCGACTGGACCTGCAAATACGACTGCATCCGAATGTTTGGGTGAAGCAACCACTCTTACCATACTTGCTTCGCTGTCAAAAACAGCGTTAAAACTTGCGTTTATCTCGGCTTCAGTTGCGTTATTCCCGCTTGCCGCCACTTCTCTGTATTGGAAGCCAGTATTTTTGGTGATCTTTCGGAATTGTTTTACGTTTTCGGAAACTTCTTCCTCGTATGCAGCCGGAACTCCATCTACATAACGTACTTTTAATGCTTCTCTGTTTACGGAATATACGTGAACAAAACCGGAATTTTCCAATTGTCCTGAAGAAGCCTCCACACAATGACCGCACTGCAAACATGCACCGTAATCGAAAGTAACTTCCTTGGAAGATAATACTTTTAATCCCCCTGTCGGACAAACCTTCTCTATCGATTTATCCAGATGGAAACCTTTCTTAGAAGATGGTACAGGGATACCTCTCGCATTCGGATTTGTAGGCCCCATTTTTTCGTAATTTAGATTTTTAGCCGGACGAAATATGTTTATGATTTCTTGGATTTGTTTCATAGATCCACTCCCACATAACTGAGGTTGAAAGATTTATTATTCAGAGGAAAGTCCCCGATATTCTCCCCTCTGACTGCAAGTTCCAAGGCATGCCAGTTCAGAACGGAAGGATCTCTCACATAGGCTTCTGAAATGTCTCCGGAAGAATTTAGAGAGAAGGAAACTAAGACCGGGCCTCTCCAACCTTCCACCGAACCGAAATATATTCCCGGTTTCGCTTTGGAAACTTTCGTTTTTTCGAAACTTTCGTATGCTTTATGAAAATTTCTTAATACTGGGATTGCTTTAGTCAGCCAACGTCCACTATTCTTCAATTCTTCGTAACGAAGATAGAATCTAGCCCAGGCATCTCCGGTCATTTGGCCTGCATCTAGATCCAAACTAATGGATTCTCCTGCGAGGGAATAGCTAGGATCATGATGGCGAAGATCTCTGGAATGGCCTGTACATTTTTCCACCATACCGACGAAGCCTAGATCTTTGAGTTGTTTATGAGTGAGTACTCCGCAGATCTGCAGTCTTTCCCTATTAGTGGATTTGTCTGCAGCTCTCTCGAAATGACCTGCCACATCGGAAGTAACGTCTTGGATCCTTTTTGCCAAATCAGTTAAGACGGATTCGGTAAGTTCTTTTTTCAGTCTTACTTTTCCGGGGCTTAATGCTCCCCTTCCGAAACGAGAACCTGTAAGGGCTTCCATTACTCCGAGTGGAACTCCTCTCTGCATCGCGCATACGCCCTGTAGCGGATAATAACCTACGTCACCCGCTATTGCTCCCATATCTCCGATATGTATCGCTATCCTTTCTATTTCCAATAAGACTGTTCTTGCGAAATTTACTTCTTCCGGAACTTGGATACCGTGGGCTTCTTCGAATGCTTTGCTGAATGCGATTGCATATGCGATCGTAGAATCACCAGAAATTGCCTCTGCGTAAGGAGAAATAGAATCCTTGTTTAGGCCTTTCATCTTTTCGAGAAGGCCTCTTTTTTGAAAACCAAGACGAATATCCAAATTTTGGATTTCTTCTCCTTCTACTATAAAACGAAAATGTCCGGGTTCGATCACACCTGCATGGATAGGTCCCACTGCATGTGAATAGTATGAATTCGGAACAGGAACGTTGATCCCTCTATAGACCAAGTCTTTGATCCCAGACTTAGTCAGGAATTTTTCGAGAAGATGTTTTCTATCCTGAGACAGATATCTTTCGTAATCCATAGAAGAATAATCTTCAGGTCCTTGATTTGTTCCGAAGCTATGTCTGAGGACCCAAATCGGGTTGGAATGATCCTCATACAAACTTTTTTCCGCGGTTTTAGAAAGAGTTTCCTTCTGTATTCCTTCCCGAGTTAGCCAGAAACGATGAGTTTGTTTCGTTTCCGAAGTGTGAAAAATTCCGGTAACGTTTTTCATAATACACCTTGTAATAGAAGGTAAAATCCCCAGCATCCAGTGCTGAGAAGAAGTAGAAGTAGGAAAAATCCGTTGGTCATTCTGATCCTAAGAATTGTGGAATGATCTTTTGAAAAAGGTCTTCCTTTGATATTCAACAGTGGTGCAAGTTTGTATAACATAACTCCGAAGAATACGATCCCTAAGATCGGAACTAATATCACGAACGCTTTCCCGCCTATCTGTCCTGCTTTGATCAAAATTATATCCGTCACGAATATCGGCGATCCTGGCATTACAAAAGCTAAGAAGAGCGCAAGAATGAATAGGGACAAAGCAGGTTTATTGATTGAATCCGCCTGTATGATCTTGTGAAGCTCTCTTTTTCCTGCATCCATTCTTACGATCCCCATACTGATGAATAAAAGTGATTTAACTACCAAGTTAGTCGCCATCATGAAAAGGAATGCGGTATCGCTTAAGTCCATCCAAAGAAAGACCGCTAAGGCTCCGGTATGAAAAAGAGCTACTTTTGCGGAAATTCTTCTGATATCGTCTCGATCATATACTGCGAAAATACTTAAGAAAATAGTTAATATCCCTAAAACCAGTAAACCGTCCGCGCCACTGAAAGTATGCGGGAAAAGTTGATGATCTAGGTGAACGAAAGGTCTAAGTGCAAAACAAACGGAGACCGGAATGAACGAGGAAAGTAAGGAAGAGACCTGAGTAGGACTTTCTCCATACGTATCCTCTATCCAAACATGATTTGGGAAAAGCCCGAGTTTAGCGGTGTATCCGAAGATGGCGAGCCAAAGGCCGATCTCCACCCAAATGATTTCAGGATGTGAGGAAGAATTTGCCGCTAAAAATTCAATAGGCTGATTGATCACATGCAAAGAAGAACGGATGAGTATGATCCCTAAGAATGCGATACCTAATCCGAAAGAGTTGATCAATAAAAACTTCCAGGCGATCGGAAACGATTTTACTGTTCTACTGGAAGAGATGAGTAACGCACCTACGAAGGTGGTCGCTTCTATCAAGACCCATTGTAATGTAGTAACTTCTTCGTTCCAATCCCGTATGATCCAGACCGCAAAATTGATCGCGGCACAGATAATAAGCAGTATGGACCAGAAAAGTAAATTGGTCTGGTTCTTTGTAGGAGCTAAAACGTAGGTCAGAAAAATTAGGACGAAGACTCCTGCTCCGATCCCTAAAAGAATATCGAAGTTCATCTGGAAGTTTCCCCCTTATATTGTTCGCTGTTGATCCTAAGAGCCGCACCGGCTCCGAGGATCAAAACTGCATCCAAGAAGGATCCGAATTCGCTTCCTATTGGTACTCCCGATTTTAGAAGTAGTGTCAGTAAGAATGTTCCGTTCTCAAAAATACTGAAACATGCGATTACTCCGATCCAGTTCCTTCTGACAATAAAACCGATCACTCCGATATAGATCAGGAGAAGGACATATAATAAACCGTATTGATGGGATTTTCCGAAGAATGCTGAAACTATGTCCATGAAGAAATAACATGCAGCCGCCCCCGCAAACAAGAGAGCGAGTGTCGGAAGATACCCTACTTTAGGAAAAGTTGATTCAGGAGAATGTATTCTTCTTGCAGTCCAAAATAGAATGATGGGGGTTAAGATCCCTTTGAATACGATTACCATACCTGCCAAAAAAATAGAATGGAATCCGTCACCGCTCTCTTCTTGATAAAGAGGTAGAAGTAAAAGAAAACCCTGAACTCCCAAAAGGATAACTACCCTCTTGAGCCTGTTTTCTAAAAGTATGACCACACCGGTCAGTAAAATGATAAGATAACTAACGTCTGCGCTCATATTTATTTACCTAGCTTCAGAAGAATTCCCAAGATTAGCATGAAGATAAAATTTAATCCTAGTAATTCCGGGATCCAGATCCATTTTCTTCTGGTACTATTTGCTTCCCAATAACCGATTAAGGCCGAAAGAAGAATTGCCCCACCGAAGGAGGCTATTTCTTTCCAGATGGGAACGGAAGACACACCTAAAAAAACTTCAACATGTTCCAATCCTAGTTTGGTCAGAAGTAAGAACAAAGAAGCCGTTTTAAATTGGTGAGCCAGTTCGAAAAATGCTCTAGTTCTTCCGGAAGCTTCTAATAACATCGCTTCATGTACCATCGTAAGCTCTAAGTGAGTTCTTGGATCGTCAAATGGAGGTTTGGCGAGTTCGGAAAGGACGATCAATGTGGCTCCCAGGAAAAATAGGATCGCAAAAGAAATATGTGCGAAGTTTTCATGGAATACTACGTTGGATTCTAATACTACGAGCACTAAGATCAGGATCGGTTCGCCGAAAATGAAAAGAAGAGTTTCTCTTGCCGCTCCCATTCCACCGAAAGAAGTCCCGTTTTCCACAGCATACGCCACGGTTGCAAATCGGATCATTCCGATCAAAAACGGAATCAATAATAAAGAAGCCCATTCGAACGAGACCAAAGACCATAAAACCAATCCGAAAGCAAAAGCGAATATCGCGGAACTTTCCGAGAAAAATCCAGAGAAAGGACCGTCTATCGGACTTTTTTTGATCATTCTAACGGTATCGTAAAACACCTGTAGAACCGGCGCACCTTTTCTACCTTGAGCGTACGCTCTGATCTTTTGGAGAATACCACCGCATAAGAACGGAAGAGATATAAAGGCTAAAATCTGGATCAGAATGCCAAATAAGAAAGTAGCTGTGACCATATGTCTCCCTCCGCAAGACGAACGATGATGATTACGATCAAAATTGATAAGACAGTGAAAGAAGAATAAGTTAAGTCCACCGAGATGGATTCATCATCTGCACCTCTGATCTTAGCTTTCAAAGAAGAGAGTATTCTTAATAAAATTTTAATGAATCCTTTGTCCAATCTGGAATTGCCCGCTTTGTCGGCGAAATATCTACCTAACGGAGCGGCTAGCGGATCGGAAAGAGCCGAACTCGTGATCGCCACTTCCGATCCGCCGAATAAGCCGCCACAATCCCACAGTTTTCTCTCTTTGATCTTATGCCTGAGTCCTAACAACCCTACGCTTAACAGTATAACTAGGCCGATTACGTTCAAGATCCCGATCCCTCTGAACCAGGAAAAATCCAACCATTCTACTCTCACCGCATAATAGTTTGTGAGGCTAAGAATGATCAAAGGTGAGATCAATACCAGGGCGCCGGTTAAGAATAAGGAAACGCTGATCGTCGTATTCTTTCCATGGTCTTCAAAATTTGTGCGCGGTCTTGAAAGAACAAGTCCTAAGAAAAGTTTTAAGTGAGCGGCTGCCCCCACTGCTAAACCGGTGCAGACTAAAATTAGGAGAGGAAGAACAAGTGCCGCACTAGTATCCGCAACTTCTAAAACCGCGGATAATAATTTGATAAATGTGGATTCTGATAAGAAACCAGTAGTCCCGGGAATGGCAAGAAAACTCATAGTTCCGATTGCAGCTAGGAATGTAGGAATTCCACTGATCCTTCCTATCCCCGTGTTTTCATCCGCTCCGGATCTGCCGGATAATTTAGTGAGGTATCCGAAAAATAAGAATTGGAATGTTTTGCTGATGCTGTGGTGAACCAAAGAGATCAGGAAAAGGACCGCAAATGCCTTGCTAAGCATTCTTAAACTTTCCTGCTCACTGGCTTGCCAATAAGCAGAGAGAAGTAAGCTCAACCACAAAAAGTTCATATTTTCCACAGTACTATATGCGATGGATTTTTTAACTTCTCTGCTGAATAATGCAGTGATCCCAGCCCAGAGTACTCCGATTCCGGCTAACGGTATTAGCACGGCTGCGTAATAGGTTCCAGGTAAAAGTGGAAGAGCGAATTTGGAAAATAATACCAGAGGAAGATTGACTAATAATCCTGAGTAAGCTGCGGAAGCATGAGCAGGCGCTCCTGCGTGAGCTTCCGGCAACCAGAAATGGACCCCAAAAAATGCGGACTTGATCAGAAGTCCCAAGATCAGGAAGAATAGCCCCGATCTTGGATCATTCGAAAAGATCCAGAACGTAAAACAGAAGGCGCCGATCCCTCCCGCAGCGACTAACGCAACAAAACTTCGAATGGAGGCATCATTCCATTTGCCTCCAATATAAAGAAGAAAGGCGCTTATTGTAGATAATTCCCAGAAGAGAATGAGCCATAGACTTTTTCCTACCAGGTAACAAATCCCTGTGCTCAGGAAAAAAATGGCGTAGCCAAAAATGACTAACGCCTTTCTTTCTTTTTCATAACCGTATACATATACGGCTATGAAGCTGCCTAATATCGCTTGGAGAGATAACCCAAGACCGATCGAACTATCTTTCCCGAAAAAATCGACTCCGAGCACATTCCCTATTAGGAAAGGTGCAAGCAGAGAAGTTATGACGGATAGATAAGCCAATACTGTCATACGTGTTCCTTTTTTAGAAGCCTGCGTTTACTTGGAAGAAGAACATATGAGCCTGAGAGGCTGTTCCGTTCGCTCCTGTTGCAACTCCTGTGTTTAGATGAAGACCTGCGGATTCAGTTCCAACAGGTTGAAGATTGTAGTGATAGAGAGCGTTTCTCTGATTTTTAACAGCATTCCCTGCTGTTAAGATACCGCCTCCGATCCAGATAGAAACGTAATCATTTACGACGTACATCCAAGTTAAGTCGAACTCGTTGTAAATATTCTTTCCAGTTCCGCCTACGGAGATGGTGGTTTGTCCTACACCGTTACTTTCTGTGGAAGCTCCAGTGTTTGCAGTTCCATTGATCGCATACCATGCATCCTGAGTTTGGACCTTGTTATTGATGATATAAGCGGCATAGAATGTTCCGTAATGGTCGGTCTTATATGAAAAATTGAAGTTATAAGAACTTAAGTTTTTAGTATCAATATTTTCTGATAGACCTGAGACGTTATTCCAATAAGGAAACACTCCGAATCTTGGGTTCGTAAGAGTTTGGAAGGTTCCGTTACTTCCATCCGTACGGTTATTATCGCCGGATGCGTAAGTATATTGGAAACCTGCTCTTAACTTTTCAAAGAAAGTATAACCGGTTTGCAAGATGTGCATGGATCCTGAATATTTTTGGGCTTGGGTGCCGTAACTTTGTCCTGACAATCCCGCAATATTCTGCTGAACGTAAGAATCTAAAAGAGGATCTTTTACGTTTCTTTGTCCGGTGGCGCCACTCTGCCAAGCGCTTTCGAATGCCCAATCCCAAGCTCCCCAGAATCCGTCTTTTGGAAGGTTGTTATTTGCAGTCCTGTTTGTGATCCTGAATCCCGTAGTGATCAGGTCACTTTGCTGTTTTGCCCAAGAGTTATTATAAAGATCTAGATCCGATTTAGCCCCAGCAATCGCTGTCTTTTTTGTCAAAAGGCCGATGGAGTAAACGTCCAAAGTGAACCAATCTTTTGCGGTTACGGAATTATAAGTTCCTACAATGTACTGATCAGGCTGCCCAGGATTCACTACAGTTGATTTTTTAGTAACCGGATCAGTGATAGTAATAGGTGCACTTGCCGAAAGCACTCCGTTCACTCCGTTCTGGTTGGCCGCAATCTTAGTCCCGAAGAAATGGATTTTGTAATTGTCCTGATCGAACATAATACGCGCTCCATCGTAAGACAAACCGTTCATCGTCCAGTTGGCACCACCAAGTAATCTCTGATCGCCATAGGCTAAAATTTGTCTACCTACTTGAACCTTAGCATCCAAAGGAAGTTTTTTCAAAATAATAAAAGCTTCTCGGAGGGTAGTTTGGCTTGGAATAGTGGTCCCGGATCCCGCAGCAGGATTACTAGTTGTAGTTGCTCCCGCTCCATCAAAAACGTTCGCACGAACGTCGCCTACGCTTGCCGGGGTTTCTCCTCCCCAAACTCTCGCGTCTTGGAATGTAACTTTTGCCGAGAAATAAGGACTTGGATCGATGATGAAAAATACCTGAGAGGTCTGCATCGCTCTGGAGGTATAACCTTTATTCGATTTATCGAATGCTAGGTTATAGCGGTCCTCGTATCTAGGGCGAATATAGGCGCCTATTCTGATCCAGTCGTTCAACCATGCTTTTTTACGGTTTGCTACTTTTTTGCCTAGCTCAGGCTCGAAAAAAGTACTTCTTGTAAAATCAGGAGTTAAACCGCTGGATTTCATTGTAGAAACATAACTGTCTTCCTCCTCCGCCATAGTTTTTTGAGGGGTTGCAGTTGTTGGAGTTGGAGCAGGTTCCGCAGTTACGGTGCCTTTATTGGCTCCTTGAGAGAATACGCTTTGAGATCCGACCGCCAAAAACAACAAAATAAAGCTTATTTTGCGAATCGATCGAATTTGGTAGATTATCTTTATAAATTGAAGTGGTTTCATATGGGTTCTCCGCGTTTTATTTGTCCCAAATATTAGAAATTCATTCTAAAATTTAAAACCGGATACAAAATCCCCAAGTTTTGGGGATTGTCCAAAGAATTTTACGTTTTTTTTAATTAAGCAAAAATAAACCCTCCGAGAAAAACTCCCGGAGGGAAATAAAATACCCTACATGATAGCTTTAACTAAGTAGTGATACAATGGGATTCCGAGGATGATATTGATCGGGAATACAATGGATAATGCCACCGTAAGATAAATACTCGGATTTGCTTCCGGGATCATGTCCTTCATTGCTGCAGGAACAGCGATGTAAGAAGCGGAAGCACAAAGAACTACGAACATCAGCGCATCACCTTCCGGCATATGGATTAATTTAGTAAGAAGTAAGCCAACGCTTGCATTGATCACCATTAATATGATCGCAGCAGCGATCAGGAAGAATCCTACGTGGGTAAGTTCTTTGAATCTTTTTGCCGCAGAAATTCCCATATCTAAAAGGAAGAATGTTAGGATTCCTTTGAATAAATCCTCGGTAAACGGTTTCTCTGCGTTCCAGCCGCTGTCTCCAGTCAGGTAACCTACGATCAAAGCGCCTACTAAAAGATAGATGGAAGATCCAAATAGCGCTTCGTGAAGAAGTGCTTTCCAGTTGATAGATCCGCCGCCGTTTGCTTTATTTTTGGAAAGTCTGTCCAGGATAACCGCGATTACGATCGCTGGAGACTCCATAAGAGCCATACCGGCTACGATAAAACCACCGTATTCGATGTTTAAATTATGAAGATAAGCGCCTGCAGTTACGAAGGTTACCGCACTGATCGATCCAAAAGATCCAGCCAAGGCGGCGGCGTTATGCTTCTCTAATTTGATCTTAAGAATATAATACGCGTAGATCGGCACCAAAGTGGCCATTACGCTACATGCCAATAGAGTCAATGCATGTTCGGAACTAAAAGGTGTCTTGTAAAGCTCGTGGCCTCCCTTGAATCCGATCGCGAAAAGTAAATACATCGAAAAGAATTTCGAAAGAGCCTCAGGGATCACCAAATCCGATTTGAAGATGATGACTCCCATTCCTAAAAAGAAGAACAGTACTGGTGGGTTAAGTATGTTCTGTATAATCGCCGAATCTGCCATTTGGTTTTTTCTCCTCGGGTTTTGTTGTCCAGGTTTCCCGACTTTTTTAGTTCCCTTCCTAAGTAGGAGACGAACTTATATAATACAAGACCTTCCAAACTTATAAAATTGGACACTAAAAAATTCTGATTTAGTAAAAATTTTCTAGGAATTATACCTTTGGACTTTTTGTGCTTAATTTATCAGCAGAAGAATTGGAAATTGTGGAGTTAATGACAGCCTGGCATCATACTTTAGGTTTAATTTAGAAATGAAATTTGAATTAGTTTTTTCTATGAGATTCATAGAAAAAACTAATCAATGCCCCTCTATTCCAAGCACATTAATACCTCTGAAAATTCGTCCGACCGTTCGGCTTAAAAAATTCCAAGATTATAAAGTTAGATAGATGAATTTAGGTTTTTGGAATTTCTTATAATTTTGAACGAAATTCGACCTGCGTATTGTTTTTGGCAAAAAATAAGATGACTGGGGAAAAATACCTGGTATCCTACCTGGAAAGGGATTCTCTGGTATTAGGCTTAAATGAAAAAATCCAGTTACAGGGTCCGAAATCCTTTCTACTCTAATGTATATTTTCGATTTCTGATTCTATTCTGTTTAGGTGCCATTGGAGTAAATTTTTTAAGCGCAGCCCCCACTCTTCCCTCTGCGGATATCATTCGTTTAACCCCTTCTTCCCCTGTAGAGAACATCAGCTCAAAAATGGAATATAGGTACAGGGGATACCAGTTCCGCCATTGTAAGCCGGAAACAATTTCCTCTTTGTACCAGTTAGAATGGCATCATAATGCCGGTAATGTTTTACGTTTAAAAAGAAGCCAATCCGGAAATTGGCTTAGATTCAAGCTTTCCAATGATGGAAAGGAGCAACTTCATCGGACTCTGGTCTTATTTTGGTTGAATGTTCCGGATGCGGAACTTTGTTCTGTGGATTCCAAAGGAAATTTCGAGGCGGGTTTTGCTGGTTACGATCTGGATCCCATCTGGAACGATTTTATTTCTCCACTTCCTCACTTCAATATACGTTTGGAGCCTAAGGAAGAAAGAACCTTCTACCTTTATGTACTATCCAACGAGGATATCAACTATCCGGTTCGATTATTATCGGAAGATGATTATATGGTAATCGTAAGATTGCGATCGGTTTTGTTTTTAAGCGTAGGATTCGTACTTTTATTGGCGTTTGTTTATAATTTATATCTGTATTTCAAAAGTAGAAAGGCATTATTTTTGGCCTTGCCTTTGCATCTGATCTCAGTGGGCGCCACGCTATATTTTTTACATGGAAAGGAGTTTGCCTCCATTGTAGGAAATGAGAACAACCTATTCCGTCATAATTATTTCCTGTTTTTAGGGATCACTCATATAGCTTTCTTCTTCTATTTGGCAGCTTGGAATAAGGAAAATTCAGGTGTAGTCTATAGATCTCCGTTTTTCTGGTTGGTTTGTTTTGCAGGGATCTTGTATCCTCTTATCCCGCTTTACCAATTCTGGTACGATCATAGGATCTTAGTCTTAGTACTGAATTACGGATGTATGCTGTTCTATTTCGGAAAGACACATATTTCTTCCATACGCAACAACACTATCTACGAAATGTTCTTTATCTCAGTTTGGGGGATTTTCCTCCTTCTGGACCTATACAAAACGATTTTCCATTTCGATTTCTATCCTTATAACAGAATGGCAGTATATGGGGTATTGTATTATCTTCCCCCTTTGACCGTGTTCGTATCCTTATTATCCAGAGAGATATTGAGAAAAAAAGAAGAAGAAGGTTCCAACCGTAAAACGCATCTGTCTTCCTTGGATGTGAAAGATTTTGTGACAAAAATAGAATCTTTGTTGGAAAAAGAAAAAATCTATCTGACCAAGTCTCTGAAAGAAGAACATATGGCCAAAGAACTTGGGATCAATATCCATCAGCTTTCCGAGTTGATTAATACAGAATTTAAGACCAATTTCCCATCTTTGATCAATCAATATAGGGTAGAAGAAGCTAAGGTTCTATTGAACCAGTTCCCGGACGAGAACACAACCGAGATAGGTGCAAAGGCTGGATTTAGTTCCAGGTCGGCTTTCTATCTGGAATTCAAAAAGTTAACCGGAACTAATCCGAATTCTTATCGTAAAGAAAGTAGCGGTAAACGTACCTAAGCGTTTACTCTAAAGAATATAACGTCTCCATCTTGAACGATATATTCTTTTCCCTCTATCCTGAGTTTGCCTTCTTCTTTTACTTTGTTCGGGCTTCCTGTTCTATCAAGGTCTTCGAACTTCATTACTTCTGCGCGAACAAACCCTTTTTCGAAATCTGAGTGGATTACGGATGCTGCGATCGGACCAGTGCTTCCCACCCCTGTGGTCCAGGCTCTCGCTTCTACTTCTCCAGCCGTGAAAAATGTCACAAGTCCCAGAAGTTTATAAGCAGCTTGGATCATTCTGTCTAATCCACTGCTTGTTTCTCCGATCTCGCTTAAGAATTCTAATTGTTCTTCTTTACTCAGACCTGAAATTTCTTCTTCAAATTTTCCGCAGAGAGTAACGACTTCCGCACCTTCTGCTTGGGCCATTTTTTTTACCGATTCCACGATCGGATTTTCTTTAGCGATGGCGGCTTTATCCGTAATATTTGCCACGTAAAGAACCGGCTTAGAAGTGATCAGGTTGAATGTTTTTACTAATTTTTGTTCTTCCGGTTTGATATCAGCGAGTCTTGCAGGTTTTCCTTCTTTCAAAACAGCCATGATCTTATCTAAAAGTGCGGAAGCTTCTTGCGCTTCTTTATTTCCTGCTTTTGCGTTTCTGGAAATTTTTTGGTACTGCTTCTCGACGGATTCTAGATCCGCAAAAATGAGTTCCATGGTGACTACTTGTGCGTCTTCCACCGGATCGATTTTGCCGTGGACGTGAGTGATATTTTCGTCTTCGAATGCGCGGACCACATGACAGATCGCATCCACTTCACGGACATGAGAGAGAAATTTATTTCCAAGACCTTCCCCTTGGCTCGCTCCTTTTACAAGTCCTGCGATATCCACGAATTCCATGATTGCAGGAACTTTCTTTTGGGGTTTGTAAATTTCTACGAGCCTGTCCAGTCTTGCGTCCGGAACTTCTACAATACCTTTGTTCGGTTCGATCGTACAAAACGGATAGTTTTGCATTTCGGCACCTGCCTTGGTCAATGCGTTAAATATGGTTGATTTTCCTACGTTTGGAAGTCCTACGATCCCGCAATTCAAGCTCATACAGTCAATTTTTGAAAGAAAGAGAATCTGTAAATTCGTTTAGATTTACAGATTGAAATATGAAGTCCTTATTCTAAGATCCAGGACTTATTCGATTCTTTGGAATTTAAGGTCTGGACTTCTTCATTTATCCGGATCAGTCTTCCGTTCCTAAAAAATAACTCTAAAACACTGATCTTTAAAGAATCGGGAGTGGCCCCGCATCCAAAGCTATACTCTCCATTAAAAAAACGCAAAGCTCGTGGAGAAGATAAAAGAACGATAGAAGGCAAGGTGTCCGAAAGTTCCTTTTTAAAATTGGCTAATCCTTCTGCGATCTGGTTCGGATCTTCTTTTGGTTTTTCGCTCGGATCTTGGGCGAGTAAGAAATGGAATATTTGCGATTCGGAGGTTTTAGAGAATTGGGTCTTAAAATCGGAGGTCCAATAAGACGGTTTTTTTTCATCTTCTTGTAGTGATTCCAAAGAAGGAGAATAGAATACGAAGTTCAGTCCACCTTCTTCCTGTACGGTTAAAATTCCGGGAGGGATCACAGGTTGCTTTTTAGCGGCAAGTTTAGGCGCCTTCTTCTTGGATTTTTTCTTCTTAGAAACTTTTGTTTTGGTTTCCGGAGTTTGTATTTTCGGTTTTGGATCTTCCTGGGTTGTAGGAGCCAATTTCTCTGGTTGCTCCGGATTTGCTTTAGTTGCCGTGCTATCGGTCTCTTTATTTTTTCGTTTTACTATCTTCTTCTTTTTTGGCTTTTTATTAGAAGTTTTGGCAATTTCCTTTTGTGGAAGTACAGAATGATGGCCCGTAAAGATGATCTCTGCACCTAAACTTTTTTTTAGTCTTTCGACTTCGTTTGAAGTTTTAGGTAAATAAGGGGCAGAGACAAGTAGGATTGCCCCTCCTCCTTCTTGGATCTTTTGCTGTTTGTATCTTTTATACCAAATACCTAAAGTTCTTTCGAAATCAAATGGAGTTTCTTTTTCGGATTGTAACGGGCAATAAACCACTAATCCTATAGGAGAATCTTTTCTTTCCGAGGAAGATGACTGAGTCCGGAGAGAAGGTCCTAAAACAATTAGGACCGCTAAAACAATTAGCGCGCCTAATTTTTTGATCTCGAATTTCGGGATAAAATTCATTTGGAGTTAGAGTATTGAAAAACTTCTTTTCTTAAATTTTGAAAGTACTTTTGGAAAAGTTTTTGTTCTTTTTCCCTAAATTCAGATGTTCTATATTCGAATTTAGTATCCATTTTGGAAAGTTGGGAATCCATTTCGGAAAGATGGGATTCTTCTTCCTTGATGATACCTTTTACGGAAATCCCGATATTCTTTTGGTCCAAAATTTGGTCATAAGTTTCGTAGATTAACCCCGCTCTTTCTTCTATTAATTTTGTGACATATAGATAGCAAAGGAAGGATTTTGTATGTTTTGGAAAATTTTCCGCTTTAAAAGATCTTTCTACGGAAAGATCTAATTTTTGGAAATAGGAAACTGCAGAGTATCCGCAGAGTAAGGAATCCTTTTCGAAATTTTGAGTGCTCGAAGGTTTTATTTTTAACGCTAATTTTTTAAAATAAGCGGCATGTCTTGCTTCCTCCGAAGCATGTCTTAAGACCATTTCGGAGAGTGCGGCACCGGATTGACTCGTATGAATTTTGCGAGAACCGATATGTTCCAAAAGAGAAAGAGTGTTTAACCATTTAAAATGAAGTTCGTTAGAAGATACGATCTCAGTTAACAAAGAATCGATCTCTTCGGAAGAAACGTTTGGATTCGGCCTGGTATCCGTGTTTTGGATCATAGATACGAGGATTTCTTCTGGAGGTCAAAAAATCATCCATTTTCGTTTTGGTTCTAAAAAATCTGTTTTCTAACTAACAGTATTCTACGAGACTTCCTCTGATGGCTTCCAATACTCTTGCCTCTTTAGGTAAATACGGTCGTTTTATAAAATTCTCCCATACCTTATTCGCTCTTCCGTTTGCAGGGATCGCATTCGTTCTCGCGATCTTACAAGAGCCAAGTCTTTCTCTTATAGTAATGGGCCAAAAATTGTTTTGGATCTTGGTCTGTATGGTGGGAGCAAGGAGTGCCGCAATGGGATTTAATCGATGGGCGGATCGCCATATCGATGCTAAGAACCCTAGAACGGCAAATAGAGAAATCCCGAGCGGACAGATCTCTGATTTTATGGCGATAACTTTTGTCATTGTTTCAGCGCTTGTATTCTTTATAGGAAGTTGGTTCTTAAATCCTCTTTCCTTTTATCTTTCCTTCCCTACTCTTTTTCTTCTATTAACTTATTCTTATACGAAACGTTTTACTTTTTTATGCCATTTTTATCTTGGATTGACGATCGGTCTTGCTCCTCTCGCAACATGGATCGCAATCAGAGAAGAATTTTCCTGGATCGCAGGATTCTGGACCTTAGGCTTAGCATTCAATCTGGCCGGTTTTGATATTCTATACGCTTTGCAAGATAGGGAATTTGATAAGAAAGAAGGACTACATTCCGTTCCGGTACGTTTCGGAGAAAAGAATTCATTTATCATATCAAGAATTTCTCATGTTCTTTCCGTTTCTTTTCTTGCCTTGGCCGCATGGTACGCCGGTTTCCAAGATGTTTTTTGGGCGTTTTTGGTATTTGTAGCATATCTATTGTTTAGAGAGCAAAAGATTGCTTCAGAGAATAAGGACGGAAACTTCCCACCTAACTTTTATCAGATCCATTCTTGGATCTCTCTTGTGATCTTTTTAGGAATTCTCGCCGAAACAGGTCCAAACTTAATTTCTCTCTTTTCCAGGTTTTAGAGATGAGCGAAGAAAAACCATTAAGATTGGTACTCGCAATGGCTGGAGCAAGTGGCTCCATCTATGCGGCCAGGTTTTTAAGAGCGCTTATGGAAATTCCGGGAGAGACATGGTTTGTTCCGAGCCCTGCTTCTATCCGAGTTTTTAAAGAAGAATATGAAACCAATGTGCAAACAGGAGAAGATGTCCTGGAATTTGTGCGTAAGAAATGGGATCCTAAACAAATCCATAAATTTCATCTTAGAAAATTCGAAGATATCGGGGCAGATATAGCTTCCGGTTCTAATATTTGGGAAGGAATGGTGGTGCTTCCCTGTTCTATGAAAACTGTAGCCGCAATTCGTACTGGGATCACTGAAAATTTGATCGAAAGAGCGGCTGACGTTACTTTGAAGGAAAGAAGAAAGTTGATCTTAGTTCCTAGAGAAACTCCTTATAATCGAATTCATTTGGAGAATATGCTGGCCCTTCATGATGCGGGTGCAATCATCGCCCCCGCTTCTCCGGGTTTTTACCAAATGCCTAAAAGTTTAGAGGATTTAGGCGATTTTATGGCGACTCGGATTTTTAGACTTTTAGGAAGAGAGATAGATCTTTATCCTCGTTGGAACCCGGAAAAGAACTGAATTGAAGCTGCGGAAAAAAGAGGAAAGTCCGGGACTCTAAAGGTCCCGAATTTTTTAAGGACTAACTGATTCGATTGCTTGGATCTTTTTATTCAGATCGGAAGCATCTTCGTATCTTTCATAAGAGATCGCGTTGAATTTTTGCAGATACAGCCCGACTAACTCTTCTCCGGTTTGGCCTGGAACTTCCAAAGCTTTGCGGAAATTATGAAGATCGAACTCAGGATGTTTTCCGGAGAATGTTTCTACCAATCTTTCCATATGAAGAAGAGAAGCTTCTCTTGCGATCCCGCTGGAGCGTCTTACTTTTAAAGAAAGATTAGCTAAGGCATCCAGATAATCTCTAACACCTTCCGGTTCTTTTTCCTGAACAGGGAAAGATCCACCTTCTCTATTCTTACATAGTTCTACATATCGAATGACTACGTTTTCAAAATGATCCATTCTTTCTTTGATATAAGAATTGGAATCTTCTTGGCCTGCAGGCATTTCGAAGTCTTTGATCTTTACCACATCATACTTGTCGTAATGATCTGTGATGATCCTTTTTAGATCTTCGTAACTATCCAGCGAGACGGGAGGAAATGTTACAACAGGAAAGTTCTCTCCGATTCGGAGGAAACTAACCACTACGTTGGAAGCGATAATTTTACCGCCCGGAAATAGCGGATTCTCTCCAACAACGTTGCAATATACTATGAGGTTTCCGGATGGATTCTTCTCTGTGCCTTTTTCGAACTTCACGGTTTGCCTCCCTCTGTACTAACTGACTGGCCCCAGAGTATTATTCCCACTTTTTTATCTCTTCGGCCAGGTTTTGGAGTATGTTTTTGTAAGATTTTGCGATAATTCCTTCAGGTTCTTGAAAAACCAGCGGTTTTCCTGCTTCTCCTGCATTCATTACATCCATAGTAAGAGGGACCCCTCCCAGGAATTTTGTATCGGCAGAATCCGCTAATTTTTGACCTCCGCCCTTGGAAAAAATCGCGGAAGCGTGTCCACAATTTGGACACACAAATTCACTCATATTTTCCACTACACCTAGTATCGGTACTTTGACTTGTTGGAACATAGATGCGGCTCTATTTGCATCTAAAAGTGCTACTGTTTGTGGTGTGGTAACCAAAATTGCTCCGTCTAAATCTATAAGCTGAGCAAGAGATAATTGTACATCTCCTGTTCCCGGTGGAAGATCTATAAATAAGAAGTCTAGTTCTCCCCAGACGATATCGTACAGAAACTGTTCTACCGCCTTTCCTAACATTGGACCCCGCCAAACTACGGGTTGTTTCTCTTCTATTAAAAAAGAGAAAGAGATGATCTTGAGTCCGTCTTTTTCTAACGGATAAATTTTATCTTCTTCTGCTTTGAGCGCGACCTTACCGTTGACTCCGAACATTTTTCCGATAGAAGGTCCGTAGATATCTGCATCCATCACTCCCACTTTGTATCCCATTGCAGCTGCTGCAGATGCAAGGTTTACTGTGACTGTGGATTTTCCTACTCCACCTTTTCCGGAACCGATCGCGATTACCTTTTTGACTCCAAGGATCTTATTGGAATCGTCCAAAGTCATCTTAGGATCCACTTCGAACTTGATTTTAACTTTTCCGACTCCTTCTTTTTTAGAAAGTGTCTGACGGATCTGCGCTTCTAATCCGATCTGTATCCTTCTGTCTTGGCTAGGAGTTTTGACTAAGATATTTGTTTCTTCTTCTCCGATTTCAAGAGAACCGATCATTCCGAGAGACACTATGTCTTTTTTTAGCTCGGGATGTTTGATCTTTGTTAGTTCTCTTTGGATATCGATTGGTTGGAGTTTACCGGCCATTTGTTTCCTTTTCTTGGTATGAGATCGTTTGTGTTTCTGTGAATTCTCCTTCTTCATTAGAAAAAGAGAATCTTTTGATATTAATTTGTGGTTCGTTCCATTCCATCAGATGGAAACCGCTTTGGTGTCTTCGGTCCGAAATTCTGGTACTGGATGCGGAATTGATCACATAATACGGTTTTTCAGGATCCGGATATTTTACCCAGTTCGAATGTACATGACCGTGCAAATAGGCTAAAGGTGGCCTTTTTTTTAGAAGTTCCGCGATTTCTTCCCTGTTTTTCATTTTATGACCGGAGGTTTCCTGGCGTTCCGGAGGATTCCAGATCGGATGATGACAGATCAGGATATAATGATCCAGTTTTTCCTTTTCCAAATATTCCAATGTGGAATGTACTATCTCTTCTCCCACATATCCGTACGCATTTAGTACGGAGAGTGGCATATTAGAGTCCCAGCCTACGAGTGCTAGTTTTCCTATTTTTTTGATCCGCAGGTATCCCTTCTGCAGAGGGATACTTTCCCCCATCCAAGTGGAGAAAAATTTTTCGTAATAAGGTTGTTCGGATCCTTTTTTCCCTGCGGCAATGCTAGTATATCGATCATGATTTCCAGGGATCATGAATGTTTTCTCACCAAGTAAGGGCCCAAGGATCTTTTTAGATTCCTCGTATTCTCTCAGATGAGAAACGTTTGTGATGTCTCCGGAAATAATGATCGCATCCGGATCTAAGGATTGTACTTTTCGAACGATTGCATCCCAGAGAGAGAGAGGATACTTTCTCATACGCCGAAAGGTATAATTCATATATCCCGGGATCATCTTACCTTTCAAAGTCATGAAAGGAAGCACTACGGGAAAATGCAGGTCCGATAAATGGACCAATTTCACTCGGAAACTTTCCTCCGGATCATTCCTAAGATTTCTCCTTTTTTGATGATGGAACCTTTCTCTCTGTCGATTCTCGCAAGTATTCCGTTAATCGGAGATTCCATCGGAAAAGAAGCCTTATCTGTGACTAGTTCGCAGACTTCTGCTCCTTCATTGATTTGGTCTCCCAACTGAAAATTCCATCGAACTAGTTCGATTTTGTCAGTGTCTCCCAAATCGGGAGTGATCAGTTCGAAATCTTCGGTTTTTGATGCCATCTCTCTAAAACCAGCTTGCCGTATAGAGTCCACAAGCCAACCTGTACTAAATTTTCTAAGTTCCCTCCTATGGCAAACCAGAAATCTGTCCTCAAAGGGGCTCAAATCCTCCAAAATATAGAAGAACTCAAACAGAGAAGATTCTTCCATTTAGAACTGAAAGGTCTAACTAAACCTACCAGAGATATTCTTTCCGAACTCGTTAACGGTCTTTTAGAAGAGATCGGCGCCAACCCTCTCGCTGCATTCCATCTTTTCAGCGGGCTCATGGAGGCATTATTAAACGCGATCAAAGGAAATATCCGCCATATTATTTTCAGAGACGAACTACTGAAAAAAATAGAAAGGCTTGGTGAGACCCAAGAAGAAGCGGAAGAACTGCTTGAGATCATCATGGATACTTCTCCTCTCCGCGATGCGATGCATAGATATGTGGTCCCGGACAAGATCAAAAGACAGGTACAAAGTATTCTTCAATTAGAAGATCGGATCCGTGCCAAAAAACAGATCTTAAAAGACGAAGAGAAAGAATTTCTCACTGATATACGTTATAAACTTAAGAAAAACAGAATGCGAATTTCTGTTAAGATCAAGATCACCAAAGACGAACTGAATTTCAGGATCCGTAACGATTCTCCGATCCATAACATGGATTTTGGTCGTATTGAAGAATCCCGTATTCGTCATAAGGAATTGTTCGACCAAGGGAATTCCGCTGATTTCTTCCGTCCCGAGTTTTTGGATGAAAAAGAAAGTGCGGGTTTTGGTATCGCGATGATCGACGAAGGTTATTATACTATGGGTCTGAATCCTTTGGATCTTCTGACCATCACATCAGGTAGCCGCACTACAACCGTGTATATGAGATATCCTTTAACTGCACTTCGTGAAATGGCGTTTTAAGACGCAGAGTTAGAAGAGACGCAAAGGTTTTGGCACGCAGAGACGCTAAGTCGCAGAGTTGAGATAACTAAGAACACAGAGATTTTTTCACACAGAGTCACGAAGGGAAGTTTTGAAAAGCTTTGGCCTTAGTATGAAACTTAATTCTCCGTGGCTTTGTGCCTCTGAATTAAAGAATATAGCGGCTTAAATCCTTATCTTCTACGATTCCTTTGAGTTTGGATTCTACTGCCGATTTATCGATGGTTAGGCTCCGCTGATCTTCCGGCAGGTCTGGGCCTTCGAAGCTTAGGTCTTCTAAGAGTCTTTCCATGATGGTGTTTAATCTACGAGCGCCTATATTCTCATGCTTTTCGTTCATGTCATAAGCGATCTTTGCGATCTCTTTGATCCCGTCCGGTGCAAATTCTATCTTGATCCCGTCCGTTTCGAGTAGCGCTTGGTATTGTCTCACTAGAGAAGATCTAGGAGCAGTTAAGATCTTTTCGAAGTCGTCCATGGATAATTTTTCGAGTTCCACTCGGATAGGAAAACGCCCCTGCAATTCAGGGATAAGATCGGAAGGTTTGGACATATGGAATGCGCCTGCAGCGATGAACAGAATATGATCCGTTACGATCGGACCGATCTTGGTATTTACGGTCGCGCCTTCTACGATAGGAAGTAAGTCTCTCTGTACTCCTTCCCTCGAAACATCTGCGCCTGCTCTTCCTTCTTTACTAGCGATCTTGTCTATTTCGTCTAGAAATACGATGCCCATTTCTTCCACTCGTTTTTGAGCTTCTCTTTGCACCTTGTCGGGATCTAAAAGTTTCTCCGCTTCGGCTTCTTCTAAAACTTTGAGAGCTTCAGTGATCGGTAGTTTTCTTTTTTTCTGTTTTTTAGGCATTAGATCGCCCAAAACATTTTGGATATGATTGTCCAGATCTTCCATGTTTCCCGCACCGAATACTTGCAGCATAGGAAGTCCTTGTGGACCAGCTTGCGGAATATCTATCTCAATGATCTGTTCGTTTAGTTTCCCAGACTTGAGCTTCTTTCTCATAGTCTCTCTGGTCTCTAAAAATCTTTTTTCTCTCTCTTCATCCGCTTCGTTTGTGGAAAATCCAATGGAAGGAGGATGAGGATCTGCGATGGAAGTTTTGGCAGGGAATGGAAGTAGGATATCCAACAGAGCTTCTTCCGCTCTTTCCTTCGCTTTTGCTTCCACTTCTTTTCTGAATTCTTGTTTAACTAGATTTAAGGAAACCATGGCCAGATCTCGGATGATACTTTCCACATCTCGACCTACATAACCTACTTCCGTAAATTTAGTACTTTCTACTTTTAAAAAAGGTGCGCCGCAGAGTTTGGAAAGTCTTCTTGCGATTTCCGTTTTTCCCACGCCTGTGGGGCCGATCATGATAATATTTTTTGGATAAATTTCTTCTCTTAATTCCGGATCTAGTTTTCTGCGTCTAGTTCTGTTTCTGAGAGCGATTGCCACCGCTTTTTTAGCGTTCTTTTGTCCGATGATATGTTCGTCTAGTTTGGAAACGATCTGTCTGGGAGTGAGTTCGTCATCCCCCACTTTGGTCTCGTTCGTTTGAGAAAAGGATTCGCTCATTGTACGATTTCCTCTACAATTATATTATGATTTGTATATATACAAATATCTGCGGCTATATTCATGGCTTCTTTTACTATTTGGGAAGGTTCCAAATTCGTATGATTGTACAGTGCTCTAGCTGCGGAGAGCGCGTAATTCCCTCCGGAACCGATCGCTAAAATCCCGTCATCCGGCGAGATCACGTCTCCAGTTCCGGAAACTAAAAAGGATTCGTCCTTATCCGCTACGATAAGCATTGCCTCTAGTCTTCGAAGCGCTCTGTCGGATCTCCATTCTCTGGCAAGTTCGACCGCGGATCTGGAAAGACTTCCTCCGAATTCATGTATTTTTTTTTCGAATAGTTCGAATAAGGTGAACGCGTCCGCTGCCGAACCCGCAAAACCGGATACAATTTTATCAGAGTAAAGTTTACGAACTTTTCTTGCCGTGTTTTTCATGACGGTGTTCCCGAAGGAAACTTGTCCGTCGCCTGCGATCGCTACTTTTCCGCCTTTGCGAACGCAAAGTATCGTGGTTGCATGTATTTTACTTGGATTTATCGAGTCTTGCATGTGGGTGAGCCTTTCGGTAGACCTCTTTGATCTTTTCCTTACTCACGCTCAGGTAAACCTGGGTGGTGGATAGAGAGGAATGCCCCAAAAGCTCTTGGACTGCGCGAATATCTGCGCCGGCATCGAGTAAGTCCGTTGCGAACGTGTGACGGAATTTATGGGGGGTAATGGGTTTGTCCCATCCCATTCTTTTCCTTCTCTCGTTCAAAATATAACGAACCCCTCTGGTCGTCAGTTTATTTCCCTTTTGATTCAGAAAAATTTCATCGGATCTGGGACGAAATCTAGGACGCACATCTAAGTATTCATTTAGACTTTTGATGGCTTCTTTTCCTAAATATACGTATCTTTCCTTTCTTCTTTTACCAAGGACCTTTAAGATAGTATGATCTGCGGATAATTGAACTAGAGTCGCGTCGACTAACTCAAACACCCTGAGTCCGGAAGAATATAATACTTCTAAGATCGCTTTATCTCTGATGTTCAGGATTTCGGATGCGTTCTCATTTTCGTATTCGTAATCTAAAATACTTTCAGTCTCTTCTATCCTGAAATTTTTAGGGACCTGTTTTCTTGTTTTAGGAAAACTAACCGAAAGGATCGGATTTCCAGACACTAAATTATCTTTTAATAATACTTTGTAGAATGTTCTAAGGCTGGAAAGTTTTCGGCTCTGGGTCCTTCTGTCCAAACCTTGGTTTTTGGAAAGAAATGCAAAATAAGAACGAACATCGACCGATTCCAATTGGTAGATTTCTATCTGTTCTTGTAGGCAAAATTCGAAAAATGATTTCAGGTCCAGTAAGTAAGCGTTTAGGGTATTTTGGGAATAATTTTTTTCCACCCTTAGATATTCATAAAAACGGGAAGCGGCAGAATTCAGGATTTCAGAAGGAAATTGGGGAAGTTTGACCGCGTATTCGCTCACATGTCTCTCCGGAGTAAAATCCCCGGAGAGTCCAAACTGTCCGGGATAGTTTATTTATCGGAGGCTTTTGAAAAAATGATCTGTCTTTCCCGGACCCAATCCTTGATTTTTTGTTTTGCCTGGTCGAATAATTCCGGTAATTTGCTCATTTCTTCCTGGTTGAAATTGGATAGAACATGTCCCGCAGTGAGTGCGCTGTCTCCCGGTTTTCCCACTCCGAATCTTAACCTGAAAAAATCCGGAGAACCTAATTTTTCGGAAATGTCTTTGATCCCGTTATGACCTCCATTCCCACCGCTCTGTTTGAATTTAAGTTTGGAGAATGGAAAATCCACTTCGTCATGAATGACTAGGATATTTTCGGGAGGGATCCCGTTTTTGCGGGAAAGTTCGGAGACTGCTTTTCCGGAAAGGTTCATATATTCCAAAGGTTTTAGAAAATAGTAGGAAACTCCGTCCTTATCTAATTTTCCTTTTGCCTCTTTGGAAGAATGGTTCATATCCACTCCCCAGTCTTGGACCAAATTGTCCAAGACCAGAAATCCGATATTATGACGGTTTCTTTCGTATTTTTGGCCTGGATTTCCCAAACCAACGATCATCAGTTTTAAGTTTGCCATGTAGAAAGAATTAAGTTCAGCATTTTTTCAGTAGCTAAAACTGCAGCCACGGTTTGGTCGCAATGGATCCCCATGGTTTTGAAATTTTCTTCTTCATGATTTTCCTGTGTTTTGTTCCAGGTAATCATTGTTTCCACGAGCGCATCCGTTTTCCCGCCCGGCGGAATACGTACCTCATAGTCTACGAGTCTTGGAATAGAAAGACCTGCTTTGGAAGAGATGCTAGTCAGAGCGGACATAAATGCATCATAGCCTCCGTCTCCTTCTCCTTCCTCAGAATATTTTTTACCGTGAAGTTCTAATTCTACGAGTGCCTTAGGTCGAATTCCGATGCCGGAGTTGATCTTACATCCTGTGATCTTGATCGCTTGGATGCTCGAATTTCCGGAAACATCAGCAATGATAAATGGAAGATCTTCCGGAGTGATGTTTTTGTTTTGGTCCCCAAGCTCTATTACCTTTTCCAAAACCTTTTTTTCGATTTCCGGAGAAAGTACAAGACCAAGTTGTTTTAGGTTTTCGGAGATGCTTGCCTTTCCTGCAAGTTTGCCTAAAGCGTAACTTCTTTTTCTACCGAAACGTTCCGGTAGGATAGGATTTGCATACAAATTGCCTTTTTTGTCTCCGTCTGCATGAACTCCAGCGGTTTGTGTGAATACATCTTCTCCCACCACCGGACGGTTTGCGGAGATTCTTTTTCCGCTGAAAACTTCGACAAGTCTGCTTGCTTCCGAGATTGATTTTTCATCTACGTCGGTAAGAACGCCTGCCTTATCATGAAGAGCTGTGATTACAGCTTCGAGCGGTGAATTTCCTGCTCTTTCTCCCAATCCATTTACGCTAACGTGTAAACCCTTTGCGCCCGCTTTGACTGCGAATAAACAGTTTGCTACGGAAAGATCGTAATCGTTATGTCCGTGGAATTCGAAATGTAGTTCAGGATATTTTTGTGTGAGAAGGGAAATCCCTGAGAATGTTTCGTCTGGAGAAAGAACTCCCAATGTATCCGGTAAGAAAATTTTGCCTAATGGTTCTTTAGAAAGATGAGAAACGAAATCTAGGACATATTCTTTGCTATTTAAATATCCATTGGACCAATCTTCCAAATAGATATTCACTTCTAGACCGTTCTTTTTTGCATATTGAATGGTTTCTGATACTTCTTCAAAATGTTCTTTGGGAGTTTTTTTGAGCTGTCCTTGGAGATGTTTGAGAGAACCTTTTGTGAGTAGATTTAAGGTTTTGGCTCCGGATGCAAGGATCCAATCCACACTTTTATGAGAATCTACGAATCCCAGGATCTCTATCCGTTTTTCCAGTCCCTCGGAAGTGGCCCAGGACATGATACCTCGGACACTTTCTAATTCTCCCTGAGAGACCCGAGCGGAAGCGATCTCCACTCTATCTACTTTCAGATTTTGTAATAGAAATTTTGCGATATTTAGTTTTTCGGAAGCGGAGAAACTTACACCTCTGGTCTGCTCTCCGTCTCGGAGAGTCACATCCAGGATTTGGACTTTAGGCCTTGTGTTTCCCATTATTTTAAATACTTTTTTAGATCTTCCGAGGATGGTCCCATGATCTCCACAAGTGTGGAGCCGGGGTTATTTGCCAGGTGAAGTCCCCCATCTTCTAAAATTCTAAGAAAGGAATGTTCTCGGATATAATCGTCGGTCATTTTTTTCAAAACTCCCTCGCCTATCCCGTGCACGACTTCTACCAGGGTTTCCCCTTTCATGAATGCAGCTTGGATTTCCCGGTCCAAGAGCCGATATGCCTCTTCATATCTCATTTTACGGATATAAATCGACTTGGGACCTTTCCGGTTCTGATCCGAATGTTTCCCTCTCGCCATTCTAAGACCATCCTAGGCGAACCTTTTCTCTCGAAAACAAAGAAATTGGATTTTTGCTTTCCCTTTAGAACCCCCATGGTAGAGTTCTCCTTTCCCGAAATGTTAAAAAGGAATCCTGCAAGCTTGTGACGGAAGAAACAGAACGCAAAATTTCCAAGAATACGGAAAAACGTAGGGCCGCGATTTGCGGAGGTACTCTCGGAAGAGAGAATCGTTATTATATCCGAGGCCAGGTTGTGGATATCTCCGTCAGCGAAGAAATGACGGATCCTAAAAAATGGGACCTTCTTACCGGCTTATTCCAAGGACAAGAAAAAGAGATCACTCCCTTTTTGGACTATGGGTTAGAGTCAGTGCGTAAACCCATCCTTGTAGCGGAAATTGTGGACCATTCCGGAAAAGTGTTACACCATTCTCCCGAGATTCGAGGAGACGAAAGTGGATTTTTCTTTCATGAGTTTACCTTTCCTTTGGCTCCCGGAAACTATACATTTCACATCCATTTTCTAAAGCCGGATTCTTACAGACAGTTTGGTAAAGACCTGGCCTACTTAAATACTCCCGGTAAACACGAGTTAGTTTCTCAAAGTTTGATCGGAATGGGCGCCTTACGTATTTTATCCGAAGAATACACTGGTATCGTAACTACTTCCGATATCGACCAGACATATCTAGCGACTGATATACATTCTAATAAGGGAAAAATTTCCACATTATTCGAAACACCTGAGCAAAAACTACCTTTGCCCGGTATGCCGGCCTTATTCAAGGAATTGAGAGAAGCAACCGACGATTCTCCACTTTGTTTTATCTCTGCGAGTCCTCATTTTTTCAGAAGGACATTACTTTCTACATTTAGGACCCAAGGTGTTAAAACTGAATCTCTTCATTTGAAGTATTTGGAAGGGACCTTAAAAGGAATGGTGGATAAGTTTTGGGACACTCTTTCTCATCCTACTCGATTTTTGACGGAAGGCCTTTGGGGAGCGGTAGAAAGGGTTCGTAAATTTGCTGGATCTTCTTTCCAAAGTTTATTCGATCAATTGGCGTATAAACTTACGATCCTTCTTAGAGATAGGATCTATCTTCCTACTAATTCCAAGGAGATCTTACTTGGAGATAATACGGAAAGTGATTATCTGATCTTTATCTTGTACCAATTTATTCTGACCGGAGCCTTACAAGGCAAAGAGTTAGAAGACTATCTATACAAGCTGAACTTTTTGGGAAGAGATGCGATCACTAGAGATAATGCGAAATTGATCCGAGAACTTGCGGAAGAAAATCGCAGGATCCATGGAGATATCAATCCTGTCCAATTGGTTTTGATTAATAAAACAGAACTTGGTCCTCCTTCCGATGAAATGAAATGGAATGTAAGAAGTGCACTTCCTACCGGTTTAGATCCTTGGAAGGCAGATGGAATTGAACCTTATATTCCTACAGATGGCGCTTTGGGATTTGCACTTGTGATGGCAGAAAGAGAAATTTTAGATCTTTCTTCCGTTCTAAAAATTTCTGGCGATATGGCGGGACAATGGTTCGAAGGAAAAGTGATAGAACCGAATGTTCTATTGGAACTTGCAAAAAAATTGGAACTTCCCAAAGAAACGGAATCTATTCATAAAAAGTTCGTAAAAACTTTAAAAGAAGTTTTGGAAGGTTAAGCTTCCCTTCTTTTTTCGAAAAACTTTTTGTAAATGATAAATCCTAAAACTGCGGTTACGAAGAAGCCTGTAAAAATTTTATTGTACAAAGCTAAAAATTCCAGTACCTTTTCCCAATGAGATCCTAGATAAAATCCGCCATAGATCAGTATCCCGCACCAGATAGTGACCGCTAATGTGAATGCGGAGAAAAACAGGACCGGTCTCATATCTACCATTCCTGCTACGATAGAAACGAAAAATCGTATTCCAGCCGAGAATCTGGAAAAGATCACTACAACTACTCCGTTCCTGGAAAACCAATCTAAGGTTTTTTGAATGGATTCCTCGTTGTACAGCTCCGATTTGAATGGGAAGTTTTTATTCTTAAGCCATTCTAATAGTTTATGACCGAATGCATACATGACCCAAGCGCCTGCAAGATTTCCGACTATGGTGCTTGATACTAGTTCCCAAAAACTTAAGGCGCCCCTTGCGAGTAAAAAACCTCCGAACGCAGTGACAGTATCTCCAGGCCAAGGAGGAAAAACATTTTCTGTAAAATTGGAAAATGCGAAAAAAAACCAGACTAAGGCGCTCGGCAGGCTGGATACCCAATCCAATAGAGTTTGGATATAAAAATCGAATCCCGCGAATTGCATCTAGAAAAGGATTGTCAAGGGGGAAGCGTTAGATTCAACTAAATTTCGTGGAAGGCCGTAGTTTCTCGCAAGTCCTCGGTTCGGTTCTAGTATGTTTACTGATCGGGAATCTTTCTATTTTTTCACAAGGCACTAAATTGCCTGATTTGATGAGCCCTGACCCTGTAAAAACTAAAAAGGTCAAGGACAGACCTAAAATTTTTAGGCATAACCAACTCACTATAGTGGAAAAACCGTACAAGGCGCCTTCTTCCATTCCGAGCAATTTTGTTCCGGACGACTCGGAAGTATTGTTTTTTACCGAGCTAAAAGCGGATCGCCTTTTGGATAATAAGGAAGCGGTCGTCGTTTTTAAAACATCTCTTCCAAAAATCACGATGGAGAGATATTACGAATATTTGATCTCCAGTTTTGGTCATAAAATTCTACAGAGCCAAAAATCCGAGGAGCAAAGTCTGTATTTGGTGGATGTACTTAGGCATAAGATACTCGCGATCACCATCCATTCCGAAGAAAAAGGAAGTATCGTAAAATTATTCCAGAAAACTACGAATGGAGGATTTTGATGTCCCCCAAAGAAGGACAGGAAACCAACCGGAAACTTTTTAATCTGATCCTAGGTATATTCTGTATTGGGACGGGACTTCTACTCTTCGTAGTTTTAAGGCCTTATTTTTATTCAGCGCTTGTAGCTTTGATCTTATACTTAGCCACTCGGAAGCAGTATAAACAATTAAGAAGACTTATTGGTCCTAAGTTCGAACCCTTGGCTCCTTGGATCATGATCGGTTCCGTTTGTATGATCGTAATTTTGCCTTCTTATTTTATGATCCGCACTCTGATCGACGAATCTCTTTCCATTCTATTTAAGATTAGGATCTCCCTTTCGGAAGACAAGATTATTGATACGATTATGAGTTTGAATATACTCACGGATCTATTCACTGATAATCCATTTTTTTGGGTCAAACTTCCGGAAATTTACGGGGACTTTGCTAAGAACTACATCGATATTCTGAACTTGGACAGCTTGTACGCCGTTTTAAGTAATGCTTCTTCTTTTATTTTGGGTTCCATTGATCTTCCTGCCGGGATCATCATGAATCTGTTCTTCTCTCTTCTGCTTTTATTCTTCTTCTACCAAGATGGAAAGAAAATAGAAAGATTCATTTTGGACAACTTGCCTTTCTCAACCGAAGTGGAAGAACAAGTGGGAAGAAAGATTGCCTCTGCCGTGCAGACGGTATTTAAAGGAAATCTAATTGTTTCGATCATGCAGGGGGCCGGAGTTTATATTCTTCTTTTATTTGCGAAAATTTCCAATCCGTTCTTATACGCAAGCCTTGCCGCATTCTTTTCATTGATTCCGGTAATCGGAACTTCCGTAGTTTGGTTACCGATCGGACTTTATTTGATGTTCATTGAGAACAATATAATCGGTGCGAGCTTATTCATGGTAATGGGTCTGACCTTGTATATCGTTCTGGAGAACGTGGTAAAACCTAAGATGTTGGACAAAAAACTTAGGATCCATCCTTTGTTGATCTTTTTGTCGTTGATCGGAGGTATCCAAGAGTTCGGGATTATGGGTTTAGTGTTAGGACCTGTTGCGGTCACGATGGTAGTGATCCTTTGGGACTTCTGGAAATTGTACAGAAAAGATTTTTTTGCCAGCTAATTTCGGATGGAAGAAACAAAAACATATTCCGTTTCGGAGATCAATTCCATAGTAAAACAACTTCTGACCGGTCCGGACATTCTACGAAATATCTGGATCCAAGGAGAGATTTCCAATTATTCCAAATCACACCAAGGCCATATTTATTTTAATCTAAAGGATCCCAAATCCTTGATCGCCTGCACTTTTTTCTCCTATAGCAACGGAAGATATAAGGGAAAACCGTTGGAAAATGGGATGGAGATCAAGGCGTTCGGAGCCGTTTCCGTTTACGAACCTAGGGGCCAATATAATTTAAATATTTCTAAAGTAGAAGAGTTGGGACAAGGAGACCTTCTTGCCCAAATAGAAGAATTAAAAAGAAAGCTCGCCGCTCAGGGTGTTTTCGACCCGGAGAGAAAACGTAAACTTCCCGCTTTTCCTTGGAGGATCGGAGTAGCTACTTCCCCTACCGGCGCGGCAATCGAAGATATTATCCGTATTTCTAAACAAAGATTTCCTAATATAGATATTTTGATCTCTCCTTGTTTGGTCCAAGGGGACGGAGCGCCTGAATCCATTATTTCCGCAATCAAACAACTGAATGATCCAAAATGGGATGTGGATCTGATCATTGCCGGTAGAGGTGGTGGGAGCACTGAAGATCTAATGGCGTTTAACGACGAAAAAGTGGTTCTTGCATTTGCACAAAGTCGAGTTCCGATCATTTCCGCAGTGGGCCACCAGATAGATTCCGTTCTCTCTGATCTAGCGGCAGATTGTTTCGCGCCTACCCCCACTGCTGCCGCTGAGATGGCCGTTCCGGAAATGGAACTTGTGGAGTCCGGGCTTGCGGAGTTCGAAGTAAGACTCAAAACAGCTTTAAAAAATCAGGCCGGCAATCTGAAAGAAAAGCTTAGGATACTTACGAATAAAAAAGCATTCTTAGATCCAAGATCGATGTTGAATGATAGGATCTTACAGCTGGATGAGATCAATTCCAGGATACATTTATTGGGTAAAAATTATCTGATGAGCGCTCAGAACAAATTTAGTCCTGTGTCGAATGGGCTCATCACTACTTTTAAATCCCAGCTGGAAAGAAAGAAGAAGGAGTTCCAACTTCTTTCCGGAAAATTAGAGGGCTTTTCTCCATTGGGGACCTTAAAAAGAGGATATTCTGTGGTCCGTAAGAAAGGAAAAAAAGTCGTTACATCTCCAACCCAATTGGAGAAAGAGGAAGAACTAGAGGTTATATTAGCAGAAGGCAGGATTCGGGTTTCGTACCAAGGTGAAATACAATGAGTAAAAAGACAGAAATTAGTTTTGAACAGGCCTTAACCGAATTGGAGCAGATCGCCGAAAATTTGGAAAGAGGACAATTAACCTTAGAAGAATCCATCAAATCTTATGAAAGAGGAATGGAGCTTAGGACTCTTTGCCAATCTATCTTAGCGGAAGCGGAAGGGAAAATAGAATACCTTTCTAAATCGGGAAGCGGAGAGACCCAGAAGAAAACTGCGAGCCCTAAGTCGGAGACTTCTTCCAGAGCTGCGACCCCGCCGTCGGATGATGACGAGTTATTTTAATCGAAATGTTTGAAGAAATACCAAACAAAAAGTGAAATAACTCCCAAATACGCAAAAATTTCAGTATTACGATTTTCTAAAATTTTTCTCCAGACTTGTTTTCCTAGATTCCAGCGGATGATAAAACCGGAAATTCCTAAAATTGAGACGGGTATTCCGAATGGATGATAATCCCAGGACCTGGAAAAATCCCCTCTAAAAAAGCAGATCACGGATCTAGACAGTCCACAACCTGGACAATCCCAGCCTGTTAGATGTTTCCACCAACAGATGGTAAACCAATGCTCCGATTCAGTATCCAACGGAAGCAGAAAGGAAATCGAAATTGTAAGAGTTAAAAAAACGATTAAAGAGAATAAAATCGTTAAAAAAAAGCGAAGTGAAAAATTAGGAACCGGACCTGAAATAGGCCCGGCTTCTAATATTAGGAATTTTTTATAGTCCTTCCCAAAACCTAGGTTATCGCTAAGTTTTGGGTCTCGGGCCTCAATAGCCTGGAACAGACTATTATGCTGATTTCGCAGCCGGTCCCACATATTTTGCATCAGAGAATGCTAATATTGGATATCCAATTCCAAAGATGAAAAGTACCGCATAACCCGCAGTTTTACCGAATGATTTTGCCAAATCGATAGCGACAAGAATGCTGATGATGATACCAACGCAAGGAATGAAAAATAGGATAAGCCACCAGCCTGGTCTACCGACGATTTCCATTAATACATAAAGGTTATAGATAGGAATGATCCCTGCCCAACCAGGTCTGCCTGCTTTTTCGAAAATTTTCCAGAAGGAAAATAGGAATACTCCGAGGATCGCTATATAAACAATCGCGGTTATGACTAAACCGATTCCTGAACCTGAACTTTCTTCCATTCGTTTTGCTCCAAAAATAGAATCTGAGGAAGTATATTTTTAATTTCAGGAAAGCAAGAAGAAAATTTACGAAATTTTTAATTTCCTAAATAGAGCGAACAGCTTAATCTGGATCACTGGACCGACAAAGTAATCGTTCCGGCATCCGTGACAGGAATTACTAAACAACGGGTGGAACCGTTTGTAGTGGTTACTCCCGAATACGACTCTGTTCCTATATTCTCACTTCTAACTTCTACCTGACTAAAATCCGTTGGGATCAACACAGAGTTTTCTGTTCCGATCCACAAGTCGGCTTCCCCACTTGTAAAACTAACATTGAAGGTATTTGTTGCGCCGTTTCCTGTAAAAGAATAGAAATAATAGTAATAACTAGCTCCGGAAAACGTATTGGATCCTCCGGTAACTATAGTCGGAACTGCGGAATCCGCGCATCCTCCACTCGGGACCGGAGTAAAGCTAGCTCCATAGGCAGAGTATAATAAGCTCGCTGCAGTGTCGTCCGTGGAATCAGTATCTCCGTTGGAACAAGCTACCGTAAATAAAAGGAATAAGGAAGGAATCAGAGTCTTAGGATTCAATAAAAGCCTCATGGAAAATAAGCTCTTTTTATCTTAGAACCTATTCTTCTCTGTTCGTTCCAAAGACCAAACTTTTTCTTTTGAAAGTTGTGGAAACACAAAGGCCCGCCTAGTAGCGGGCCTTTGTCGGATTATTGGATACTTCCGCTTCTATTGACCGCATTCTGCCACATCGTAGTGAAGAAGTCTGCGGATCTATAGACAGGTTCCAGATCGGAACGTTTGAGTCCCTGCTGTCTCAAATCTTCAAAGAAGTCAGGCATGAGCCCAATATGGGATGCACCTTCCGTATTGAAGTCGAATGTCCTATTCCCGAAGGAGTATTTTCCAAGAGAAGGAGATGCGGCAAGAGTTGCCGCCAATCTAATGGAAGAATCTGGCGAGAATGGATATCCTACTTTAGATGCCTCAGGTTGTGCAATTACCGATGTTCCTCCGGGACAAGCACGAGTTCCATAACGAGGTCCAGGCATATGAGCAAATCCGTTAAAATCCGTTCCGATGGCGATCCTTCCGTCATAAGCTGGATCACCTATTAGATTTTTGAGATATTGGTAGGACTGAGCGAATGTTTGGCTAGTTCCACCGCAAGCATGTGCGATATAAGAACCGTCGCTATTCTGTCTCCACTCTCCTATCTCTTCTAGATTTCCTTGTCCTGTGATAAGTCCGATCATTCCACCTAAAGTGCTGATCCGTTTAAGCGCAGCTCCCGTCGGATTTGCTTCATGACGGTTTCCCTTATTCGCCATATCGTACACTCCGGTGTGACCGGTTACGATCCCCGGATAGGATTGTTGTTCTGCGAAAGTGATCGCTCCGTCTAAAGATTTTGCGGACATATGGCCTACGTCGATGATCATTCCTTTTTTCATCAACTCTCTCAGGACCTTTTGTCCATAAGTGGTTAGGCCGGCAGTGTTACAATCTTGACCGTAGTGTTTACAATCGTATTTGGTCCCGCTTCCCAGGATATTATAGAGACCGGCTCCACCGAATCCGTTGGTTTTTAAGTGGATCGGGAAAACATAACGTAGCCCCAGATCGTACAACTCTTGCACACCTTGGGTGATCATAGAATCGTTACAGTTGCTTCCTGTACAATCGACTAAATAGTCCACCTCTGCGCCTAAGACCACAGCGAGTTTACCGCCGGAGATCACGCTTTGCGCTTCTGCTGGAGTTTTTACGATACGAAACCAGCCCTGTCCTGGGCCGCCACTTTGTGCATCGATCCAAGCTTGCATATCATACACTGCTTGGGTTTGCCTGCGTAAAGTATTCATATCGTTCAGATCGTAAACCGGATCGGTAGCGATCGCTATTCCTTTGATGATATCAGGAAGTCCGTTATCTGTTGCTCCAAACATATAATCGCCGTTTACTGCGAGTACTACCATGGCTCTCATCCCGCCTTCATAAGCGCGTTTGATCCATTCATAATACATTGTCTGGTGAGTGTAGCTATTGTTCGCAGGCCAATAGGGGAAACTTGCATATCCTCTATTGTCGTGACGAGCTGTTCCTAATAAGGCCCCAATAATATCGTCTTGCACGATAGCTTCTACCCTAGAGTGTCCTGCTGAATGTCCTTCATCCGAAGTGCTTGGACAGTCTGCTAATGCACTTGTTGCCGGTCCAAATGGAGAACCGTGGAAGATCACTCCACCAAAACCTAAATTTGCCATTGGGTGAGTATGAAGGTCCACATAACCTGAAAGAGTTCCAGTTCTTTTGAGAGAATCATTCGCTCCTCTGGAGTAAGTTTGCGGAGCGGTTTCGCAACTGGAATCAGCTACGTACCATTCTCCCCACATTCCTGTGGCTCCACCTGTATTCACACATCTATGAGGAGTAGTATACGTTTTACCGGCAATGGTCATCGGCATTTTGGCGCAGGCTTCTTCCCAGGTCAGACCTACTATATTCCATAAACGTGAAGAATATTTTCTTTTACCCGCATAAGTACCTGAGGATTGGCATCCGTCGTTCTTATGAGTGTAGTTGTAGATACCACCTTCGTCAGGCGCTGCCCAGTTTGCTTCGCAAGAATCGTCGATCAGATCGAATTCTCCCCACTCATTGAAACCTGTGTTCTTGCAACGACTTGGTTTAGTAAATACTTGCCCGTTAATTGTTGCTCCCATATTGGCACAAGTTGTTTCCCAACTCTGGCCGGATGGTATCCCGTAAAGAATCGCTGAATATTGACGTTTCCCGGGAAAAATCCCTGTACAACCGTCCTTCTTAAATGTTCCCCAATATGGATCGCCAAAAATAGAAGTACTCGTAGCAAAAACAGCCAGGAATACAACGCCTAACGCAGGCCCTCGCAAAGACCGACTTTTCATACGTATCTCTCCCTACTTAGTTGTTTATATGTTTTTTGTATTCTTCGGTTACGTTTTTCAGCTTTTTGCCGTAAAGTTCTTTGCCGGCTAGTATCATTCTTCGTTTTTCGTCATCAAGTCGCTCTGGATATCTTTCTTCCATCAAGCGTAACAGTTCCACTTGGTCTTCCTGGAGTTTTATCTGTGCTTTATAATATTCATCTATCTCTTTACGGGTTGCTTTTCCGGAGTAAATTTTTCCGTACAATGTGGCCCAAGATTCTAATAATTCTTCCTGTGCTTTTTTCTCTCCTGCATCTTGGGGAGTAGCAACTGCCACCCAATAAAGATTATCCGGAGTTTCGCTCTTTAAAAGAGAAGCAGATACAACGGCGTTATCTTCATTATAAGTAGAAGAAGAAGTTCCTAAATTGATGAAGCCGGAGAAGATTGAGAGCCCTTCCGAAAAAATATTTTTGGAGGAAGATTGTGAAGCTCCGGCCTGGCTTCTGGTAAAAATAAAGATAAGAACAACTACGATAAAAGTAGAAGAGATCAGTAATGCGTTTTTCTTAGATAGCATCGGCCGAACAGTATATTACATTACGCTCCGTTATGCAAATTCTTTGTAATGATTTATTAGAAAAATGTTATAAATATTCGGAAACGCGCTCTAGTATTTTTAAGAATCGAAAGCGGAGTAAAAATCGGTACTTAAGTCATAAAATTATAAACTAGAACGGATCGCACTATGATAATTGCTTGTATTCTTGGAGAAGAGTTCATTCTTTTCTCTGGAATTTATGGCTTTTCTTGTTCATCTTTTTGACAAAGTTTTTTCACTAGTTTTCCTAAATCGAATGATCGGGCAAAAAAGGGAGTTTTTTAAAAGGGAAAGGGATAAATTTGGGAATATGCAGGCGTTACTTCGGTTTCTTTTCGGGCTTAATTATCGTTTTGCACTTAGGCAGTATAGAAAGGCAAAAATTCTTTCTTCCGTAAATTTTGCCCCCGTATTCACTCGAAATGCATACCTGGAAATTCTGATCGTACTCAGATATGTTTATCTGATCCTGCCCGTCATCATTCTACCTTTTGCGTTCTACGATCTGGTGGATGCATTTTCGGATGCTAAGGACAATTCGTTCATTCTATTCGATCTGGTTTTCTATTCGGTTTTTTTGACAATGAACGTTCTTTTGAATTCGGGTCGATTGCATAGAGCGGATCTGGATCGGATCAAGTTATTTTGCAGGATCGGGGTACTTCTTCTTTCATTGACTGGAACATGTATAACGGTTGTGGTCTTTCCTAGGCTTCCTGAAATTTCTCTCTTCTCTACCGCAATGTTCAGTGTGGCGATCATGTTTAGATTTCCGGACCATACAAAGTATTTTATCTACGCGATCAACTATGCAATCCTATACGGTTTTATTTATTATAGCGGGAATAGAGAACCTGTACTTTTGCAAAACCCTCTTGTAACTCTGTTTTTGATCCTAATCTTTGATCGTGTATCCTTCTTAACTTTGGCGAATACTTATCTTAAAACCCAAAGGATCATCCGTTTGAACGAAAGGTTAAGAGAGGAAGATACGAATAAAAGTGATATGATCAGTATTGCAGTTCACGATCTAAAAAGCCCGCTTTCGGGGATCATGAGTATTAGCACTATCCTTCGTAAAAATCTAAAGTCATTCTCGGATAAGGAGAAGAAGGAGATCCTTACAGACATTGAGAGTTCTTCCCGCAAAATTTTAGGACATATAGACGATCTTGTTGGGATCGCAGCGTCGGGATTCGAGAATATAAAGATCGATTATGATATTTTTAATATAAATTCGTATATTAGATCGACTATACAAAACTTTGATTACCAGGCTTCTCTGAAACGTATCCAATTCCATACTAAATTTGATAAAGAGGATTTAAAGATCCGTTCGGATAGAAAGGCGGTTGCCAGTATTCTGGATAATTTGGTCTCGAATGCTGTGAAATATTCTCCTCCTGGTGGCTCTATATTCATCCATTCTAAATTGATAAAGGATGGCGGCGACTTTATAGAAATCCAGATCCGAGATGAAGGAAAAGGATTCACTGACGAGGATAAAAAACTTTTATTCTCCAGATTCACTCGACTCTCCGCAAAACCTACCGGCAATGAACCTTCTACCGGGGTTGGGCTTTATGCAGTTCATAGATTGATAGAGCTATTGAATGCAAAGATAAGTTTGGAAAGTAAACCCGGACAAGGAGCAACATTCACACTTCTATTTGCTAGAACGAAAATTTCAGATTGACCATTTTGTATTTTTTTATAGAAAACGCTAAGCATGGTGAGAGCTGTTCTAGTCGAAGACGACAAATTGATGGCAAGGACCATCCAGCATTATTGCAGGGAGGCCTTTGGGAAAAGTTTGATTTCCCTTAAGACCTTTGACGAATTGACTCCTGCTCTCTATAGTATAAGGGAGAATCCTATCGACCTTCTTCTTTTAGATATTAATCTGAAAGGACAATCAGGTTATGAGATACTTAAACTACCTGAAAAGGATTCTTTCTATACGATCGTGATCTCTTCGGATAAACAGAATGCAGTAAGTGCATTTGATTTTGGAGTTTTGGATTTTGTAGCTAAACCGTTCACTAGAGAAAGATTTATCGCTGCAATAGATCGTATGAAATCTGCTTCCGCTTCTAAAGCGGACTCTTTACGTAAAAATAGTATCTCTTTAAAAAAGGATGGAATGATTGAAGTTATTCGGTTCCAGGATATTCTATATCTAGAAGCTTCCGGCAATTTTACCGAGATCCATCTCAAGTCTGGTCGCAAAGAATTGATCCGTAAAACAATGGAATCCGTTCTTTCCGAACTCAATTCAGATTTTTTCCGTTCTCATAGATCTTTTATTATCAATTTATCCGAAGTAAAAAAGATACTTCATGGAAAAGGAAATCATTTCAAAGTACTTTTAGGCGATTCCGCAGAAGTTGCTTTATCTAGATCGAATTACGGCGCTCTGAAAGAAATGCTGGGATAAAAAACTCGAATTTATTATAAGACCGGCAAATTCTCAAACTACTAAAAGAATAAAAAAAAAGCCCGCAGGGTTTGGCGGGCTTAAGAAAAATCTATTTCGTTAGATTTCTTTATTGGATGCTTGCACCTCTTGTGACCGCATTCTGCCACATAGTAGTGAAGAAGTCAGCAGAACGATAAACAGGTTCCAAATCGGAACGTTTGAGTCCTTGCTGTCTTAAATCTTCAAAGAAATCAGGCATAAGCCCGATATGAGCCGCACCTTCCGTATTGAAGTCGAATGTCCTGTTCCCGAATGTATATTTTCCGAGAGAAGGAAGAGCTGAAAGAGTTGCAGCTTTTCTAATGGAAGCATCCGGAGCAAAAGGATATCCTACTTTAGCGGAATCAGGTTGAGTGATCGTAGATACTCCACCTGGACAAGCGCGGGTTCCGTAACGAGGCCCAGGCATATGAGCGAATCCGTTAAAGTCGGTTCCGACAGAGATCCTTCCGTCATACGCTTGGTCTCCGATCAGATTTCTGAGATACTGATAGGATTGAGCGAATGTCTGAGTAGTCCCTCCACAAGCGTGAGAGATGTAAGTACCGTCGGAGTTTTGTCTCCATTCACCTACTTCATCTAAATTTCCTTGCCCTGGGATGAGCCCGATCATTCCACCTAATGCTATGATACGTTTCAGAGCCGCTCCTGTCGGATTCGCCTCATGACGATTTCCTTTATTCGCCATATCATACACGCCGGTGTGACCGGTTACAATACCTGGATAAGATTGTTGCTCTGCATACGTTAAGGCTCCATCCAAAGATCTTGCTGACATATGGCCCACATCTATGATCATCCCTTTTTTCATCAGAGCTTTCATGATCTTAGGTCCGTAAGAAGTTAAACCTGCGACGTTACAATCCTGTCCGTAGTGTTTACAATCGTATTTGGTCCCGCTTCCGAGGATATTGTATAGACCGGCTCCACCGAATCCGTTGGTTTTCAAGTGGATCGGGAATATATAACGTAAACCTGCGTCATACATTTCTTGGACACCTTGGGTGATCATTGCATCGGTACAAGTTGTAGTCGTACAATCCACCAGATAATCCACTTCCGCGCCTAAGACAACTGCGAGTTTACCAGCAGCGATCACACTTTGCGCTTCTGCAGGAGTTTTTACGATACGGAACCATCCAAGTCCTGCTCCCCCGCTTTTCTGATCGATCCAAGTTTGCATATCATATACTGCTTGGGTCTGGCGACGTAAAGTGTTCATGTCGTTTAGATCATAGATTGGATCTGTTGCGATAGCGATCCCTTTGATGATATCCGGAAGACCATTGTCTGTCGCTCCGAACATATAATCTCCGTTCACAGCAAGGACCACCATAGTTCGTAGGCCACCTTCATAGGCACGTTTGACCCACTCATAATACATTGTTTGGTGAGTGTAGCTATTGTTTGCCGGCCAATAAGGGAAACTTGCGTATCCTCTATTATCATGTTTTGCTGTGGAAAGAAGCGCACCTATAATATCGTCTTGAACGATCGCTTCTACTCTGGAGTGTCCTGCAGAGTGGCCTTCGTTAGACATACTAGGGCAGTCTGCGAGTGCGGTTGCTGGTTCTCCAAAAGGAGCACCATGGAAGATCACTCCTCCGAAACCTAGGTGAGCCATCGGGTGAGTATGAAGATCCACATAACCTGAAAGAGTTCCTGATCTTTTGAGAGAATCTTGAGCACCTCTTGCATACGCTTTTGGTGCGGACTCACAACTTGAATCTGCAACATACCATTCTCCCCACATTCCTGTGGTTCCGGTATTCACACAACGAGTTGGAGTTGTATAAGTTTTACCTGCGATTGTAAGAGGCAATTTCGCACATGCTTCTTCCCAAGTGACACCTACTACGTTCCAAATACGGGAAGAATATTTTCTTTTGCCCGCATAAGTTCCGGAAGTTTGGCAACCGTCATTTTTATGAGTCCAGTTATAACCTCCGCCGTCATCAGTTGCGGACCAGTTAGCTTCACAGGAATCGTCGAGTACATCGAATTCTCCCCACATATTTAAACCGGTGTTCTTACAACGACTAGGCTTAGTAAATACTTGGCCGTTAATAGTTGCTCCCATATTTGCACAGGTAGTTTCCCAACTCTGTCCTGATGGTATCCCGTAAAGGATCGCTGAGTATTGACGCTTGCCAGGGAAGATGGAAGTACATCCATCCTTCTTGAATGTTCCCCAATAAGGATCCGCAAACACGGATGCGCTTCCTGCGAAAAACATCGTACATACTACGAAGCCGAATACGGACCTTCGTATTGACCGATAATTCATAATTCTCTCCGAATCTATTTTTGGTTTATGTGTTTTTCATATTCATCTTTTACGTTTTTTAACTTTTTAGCATATAGTTCTTTTCCGGCCAGGATCATCCTTCTCGAATCGTCGTTCAAACGTTCCGGATAACGATCTTCCATGATCTTCAATAGCTCCAATTGATCTTCTTGTAGTTTGATTTGTGCCGTATAATACTCATCAATCTCTTTGCGAGTTGCTTTGTTTGAGTAAATTTTTCCGTAAAGCGCTGCCCAATCTTCGCGTAGTTCATGCTGAGCTTTCATTTCTGCGGCATCTCTTGGAGTTGCTACCGCTACCCAATATAGATTGTCAGGAGTTTCATTTCTCAAAAGAGAAGCAGGTATGAGCCCTTCTTCTTCATTGGATGAGGAGGAGCCAAGGCTAAGAATATTTGAAAACGAAGAAAGGCCTTCGGAAAAGATGTTTTTTCCGGAATTAGAAACGGCAGCATTCTTGGAAGAAGATGGTACTAGTAATAAGAGTAAAACACCTGCTACAATAAGTGACGAAACCAGGATGGTTATTTTCTTAAATGACATAGGAAGGAAAATACTAGGTTTCCTTGCCCTATGCAATGAGTTTGGGATGAAAGTGTATCTGGATAGGATGAACGGAAAAATTCTTATTAAACCCTTATATAAGGGAGATCTTTATATTCTATCCGTTGTTATATAAAAAACTCTGTCCTTTTCTCTCAAAAACTAGCGGTTTTGGCACGCAGAGGCGCGAAGCTGCAGAGGTTTTTCTATTTGAAAGCATCCAAAACTCCGCGACTTTGCGCCTCTGCGTGTAAATTTGTAGTATCTTCTACACTTCGCGACAGTGATGCGAAGGGCTTTAGTCCGAGCGCTGCTCGGATGAGCGTGAATGCGCGAACCCGTAGCAGCACGTTCCGAGCATTACAAGATAGTATAGCAATACTAGGATTTATTTGCGAGGAGTCGCCCGAGCCTTCTTTAGATTTTTCTAAAAATAACGTAAAATCTACCAAAAAGACTAAACAAATGTGGATCTACAGGGTCTATAAAGAAGATCGTAAATATACCGAAATTTGGTAAGATTGGAAGGAAAGTAAAAGATTGGCTCCCCCTGCAGGGCTCGAACCTGCGACCCAGTGATTAACAGTCACTTGCTCTACCGACTGAGCTAAAGGGGAGTGTCTGGTAGCAGAATCCAGTTTTTAGAAATGAGGCAGGCTGGCAATGAAAAATCTTCGAGACATAGGTATTTTCTGGTCGGATCTAAATACAATTTTCCGGCAAAAACTGAACAGCTTTCGGAAAAAGTACTACCTGAAAATTGGAAAGCTATAGTAGCGTGACATAATCCAAAAACGCACTATATTTTGCCGGAGTTTCATAAGGAGCATGCTATGAAGCTAAATAAACATTTCACTTCACCTGAGAAGGGATTTTCCAAGGACTTAAACTGGGTTAAGAGGAATTCTAAGATCTCTAACCCTGACGGATCCGTTGTTTTCGAAGCTAAGGACATACTTGTTCCGGACCAATGGTCTCAAGTTGCAGTAGATATTCTTGCCCAGAAGTATTTCAGACGCAAAGGAGTGCCAAAATACTTAAAAAAAGTAGATGAAAAAGGCATTCCAGAATGGTTACAGCGCTCTGAACCAGACACTGAAAAACTTTCTTCTTTAAAAGCAGAAGATCGTTTCGGTGGAGAGGCTTCTGCACAGGAAGTTTTCCACCGTTTAGCGGGCTGTTGGACCTATTGGGGATATAAATACGGTTATTTTTCAGACGAAGAAAGTGCTAAAACTTTCTATGAAGAAGTCTCTTTCATGCTGGCTTCTCAAATGGCGGCTCCTAACTCCCCTCAATGGTTCAATACCGGATTACATTGGGCGTATGGGATCGACGGTAAATCCCAAGGACATTTCTATGTGGATCCTACCAGCGGAAAATTGGTAAAATCTTCTTCCGCATACGAACATCCACAACCTCATGCATGTTTTATCCAAAGTGTAGACGATGATTTAGTGAACGAAGGTGGTATCATGGATCTTTGGGTCCGTGAGGCTCGCCTATTCAAATACGGTTCCGGAACTGGAACCAACTTCTCTAACCTGAGAGCGGAAAATGAATCCCTTTCCGGCGGAGGAAAAAGTTCCGGTTTAATGAGTTTCTTGAAGATCGGAGACCGTGCTGCAGGTGCGATTAAATCCGGTGGAACCACTCGTCGTGCTGCCAAGATGGTTTGTTTGGATGTGGATCATCCGGATATCGATCGTTTCGTAGATTGGAAAGTAGAAGAAGAGAAAAAAGTAGCTTCTCTTGTTACCGGATCCATTCTGAATAACAGACATCTAAATGCGATCATGAAAGCTTGTTACGAGATGGAGGGAGAGGATCGTTTCGAACCTAAAAAGAACTCCGCTCTTAAAAAAGCCATCGTAGAAGCTAAGAGAGTTTTGATCCCTGATAATTATATCAAAAGAGTGATAGACCTTGCGAGACAAGGATACAAAGAACTCATTTTCGAAGAATTGACCACCGACTGGCAATCAGAAGCGTATAATACTGTTTCCGGTCAGAATAGCAATAACTCAGTTCGTCTTCCGAATGAGTTTATGAATGCAGTGGAACAAGATCTTCCTTGGCATTTATATAATAGAACGGAAAAGGAAAAAGCTCTCAAAGAAAAGAGAGCAGCTAAACCTGCAAAAACGATCAGAGCAAGAGATCTTTGGGATAGAATTTCTTTTGCAGCTTGGTCTTCTGCGGACCCTGGAACCCAATATCATACTACCATCAACGAATGGCATACTTGTCCGGAAGATGGGAATATCAATGCTTCCAATCCATGTTCAGAGTATATGTTCTTGGACAATACCGCATGTAACCTGGCTTCCGCGAACTTACAGAAATTTGTAGATCCGGAAACTCTGGTTTTTGATGTAGAAAGTTTCCGTTATCTTTGCCGTCTCTGGACAATCATACTTGAGATTTCTGTGACTATGGCTCAGTTCCCTTCCAGAGAGATCGCAGAACTTTCTTATAAGTTCAGAACTCTAGGTCTTGGATATGCAAACCTTGGTTCTGCATTGATGATCATGGGAATTCCTTATGATTCTAAGGAAGCTATGGCGATCACTGGTGCCATCACCTCTATCATGCATATGACTGCTTATGCTACTTCTGCGGAAATGGCAAAGGAACTCGGACCATTCCCTGGTTATGAAAAGAATAAAAAGCATATGCTTAGAGTTCTAAGAAACCACAAGAGAGCGGCTTATAATGTTCCTTCCGAAGATTACGAAGGTCTGACCATCACTCCTGTTGGAATTGATCCTGCATACTGCCCTTCTTACCTTTTGAAAGCTGCTCAGGAAGATTCCGATAATGCAGTTTCTTTAGGAGAATCTCACGGATACAGAAATGCACAAGTTACTGTGATTGCGCCGACCGGAACGATCGGTCTGGTAATGGATTGTGATACCACTGGGATCGAGCCTGATTTCGCTCTGGTGAAATTCAAAAAATTAGCGGGCGGTGGTTATTTCAAAATTATCAACCAATCCGTTCCTTTGGCTCTTCGTAAATTGGGATACTCCCCTTCCGAGATCGAATCTATCGTGAACTATTGTAAAGGGCATGCTACCTTAAACGGAGCTCCAGTTATTAATACACAAAGCCTGAAAGAAAAAGGTTTCACGAACGAGATCCTGGAAAAAGTAGAATCTTCTCTTCCTTACGCGTTCGATATCAATTTTGCATTCAACAAGTTTAACTTAGGTGAGAATTTCTTACAAAAGAACTTAGGTATTGCGAAAGAAACGTATGATTCTTTCACATTCAATCTTCTTGAGTATTTAGGTTTCTCCAAAGATGAGATCAATAAAGCAAACGACTATGTTTGTGGAACAATGACAATCGAGAACGCTCCTTATCTTAAAGAGAAGGATTACCCTGTATTCGATTGCGCGAACAAATGTGGTAAATACGGAAAACGTTATCTTTCCTATGAGTCTCATATCCGCACAATGGCTGCAGCTCAGCCTTTTATCAGCGGTGCGATCTCTAAGACGATCAACCTTCCGGAAGATGCAACGATCGAAGATATTAAAAACGCTTACTATATCTCTTGGAAGATGATGGTAAAAGCGAACGCTCTGTATCGCGACGGATCCAAACTTTCTCAACCTCTAAACTCTGTTCTCGAACTTCTGAACGGGATCGAGTTGGAAGAACAAGAAGAGATCGCAGAAGCTGCGGTTGCTAAAGATCCTTCTCAGTTTGCAGAAAAGATCGTTTATAAGTATATCTCTCATAGACGTAAACTTCCTAACAGAAGAGCCGGTTATACTCAAAAAGCAGTCGTTGGCGGTCACAAAGTTTATTTAAGAACTGGTGAATACGAAGACGGACAACTCGGAGAGATCTTCGTGGATATGCACAAAGAAGGTGCAGCGTTCAGAAGTTTGATGAATGCATTTGCAATTTCCGTGTCTTTAGGTCTACAACATGGAGTTCCATTAGAAGAGTTTGTGGATGCATTTACATTCTTCAAATTCGAACCGAATGGTATCGTGACCGGAAACAAACATATCAAAATGAGTACTTCCGTAATCGATTTCATCTTCAGAGAGTTGGCGATCACCTACCTCGGAAGATATGATCTTGGCCAAGTAGCACCGGAAGATCTAAGAGGAGATGAGATCGGATCCAGAAAATCCTCCGAGTCCATCCAGCCTAAGGCAGATGTTCGACCAGCCGCTTCTACAGCAGTAGAAACCGCACCTTCTTCTGAGCCGGAAACAATTTCCTACTCTCAAATGATGAGGACGGAAAAACCTAATTCAGGAGTTGCTTTGATGGAAGAGATCAAAATGGCAAGGATCAAAGGATATACCGGAGATTCCTGCACAGAATGTGGATCTTTCGAAATGGTAAGAAACGGTTCCTGCTTGAAATGTATGTCCTGCGGCGCGACCACCGGATGCTCTTGATCTAAGAGTTATCCAAGCGAGACAAAAAGAAAAACCTCGTGTGGTAATAACCATGCGAGGTTTTTTTATGCCATGGGGTCTGCCTAAAATGAAATATTAAGGAGCTGGGCTGCCTGGTAGACCCGCAGGAGCGTTCAAACCAGGGATCTTGAATTCAGGTCTTTGGAAAGTGCCAGTAATTGGGATACATTTTCCGCTTCCACTTTTTTCCAAAAGATCTAATGCACCCACTATAATTTGGTTTTCTGCTGCCGAGGCAAAATTCCTTTCCAATTCGAAGCAGGCTCTAAGGTTCAATTGCGAATTGGAGAATGAATCGGAAAGTCTCAAGTTTCCGTGAATGTCCAATCTTGCAACAGAAGTATCTATGATAAATTCTTCGAACTCTACCATTCCTTGGTCAATTCTGGAAGAGATCAGTATCTTATTTATGAAAAAGTTTTCTATTTTTCCAATAAAAGGAATTTCAGGAAGATTTGGAAAAGAACCGAATTTTCCTTCCGGCATTTTAAGACTGAATGCTCCACCAAATCGGCTGGCTGGGACAGAGAGAGAATCTAATTTTAAATGGCCCTGTAATTCTCCTATATTTCCTAACGTTTGGCCGTCATAATCGATCTCTAATTCTTGTACTTCGAAATCTCCGTTTATCTTTTTTCTCAATAAGGAAAAAAGCCCCGCCTTGATCTGAGCGTCCTTGGATCTGATCTTAAATGTCTGACCCATGATCTCCATGGACTTTACGGAAACTTTTCCGAGTAGAACTGAAACAGATAACTCATTAAAAAATACGCTACTCGGCTGTCCTGAGGAAGAATTCATGAGCTGGCGGACGATGTTTTCGTAAGGAAATAATAAGATCAAAAAAAGAAGAAAAGAGACGATCCCGCTTCCGATCAGGATGAGTTTTTGTTTGAGGGAGAATCTAGGTGTTTCTTCCTCTTCTTCCGGAGGCAGTTCCTCCAATTCCATCGTGAGGAATTCTTCTTCCTCGTTGGAGATGAGTTCGTCCTCTTCTTCTATTTCTATCTTTTTTGCGCGAGCCATCTTATTTTCCGGGTGCGACACTATATGCCGCGATTTTCATGTTCACGTCGTAGGTATTTTTATCTTGGTAAGGTTTGTTGGTTTGGAAATATTCCACCCTTGCATTTACCTTATTACCCTTATCTATGTCATACAACACTGACATAACGTTTTCCAGAGGCACACCTCTTAAGTTCACTTCGAAAACGATTACCTGGTATTTGTTTTTATCGATTAGTTTTGCTGGAATAGGTCTCATCGTCGAGATCCTATCCTTTACGCCGTTATCCGAAAAGATCCTTTCCAACTTTGCGGCAAATGCGCTCTGGTCATTCTCCCCTGTGTTCGAATTCTCCAAAGATCTGAAAAATAAATAGTCGGAAATTGTTTTGTCCAACTGTGCAGCAAGTCCGGGAGTATTGTTTACCGTTTCAGAAAGGTCGGTCCTGAGCCTATAAATTTTACGGACTACTAAAAATACCAACAAGACCAAGATCAGTCCGGCTGCTATCAGCAATAAAAGTTTTTCTCTAGGTTGTAATTTTTGCCACATAGACGATCCCTCTTAATCGTTCTCTTCGATTTTAGAGGTCACCTCCATCTTGATCACAAAAGAGACTTTAAACGTTTTGAGTCCGAAATTCGGACGGTTGCTATCTAATTTTACGTTTTTGAACATGGGAGAACGGGCCAAAGAATCCTGAACTTTTCCGATTTCAGAGATCTCATTTACTGCTCCTTGGATGGACACGGAACCGTTATCATAAGTGATACTTTGGAATAAGAACGGTTGCATTCCTGGATCAGGGAACTTTAAAGAAATCTCATGTAATACGTCCAATACGCTCGGCTTGGAGAGATATTTTCGATAGAGCTCCGTTTTTCTTTCCGCACCGTCCCTTAGGCTTTTTGCAAATTCTATAGGATCTCTATTGGAAGGAACGCTGGAACCTGTGCTGGATTTTACTTTTTCGGCTAGGATCTTATTTGCTGCGGCTAGCTTTCTTTTATCAGAAATGATCCCTAAAAAAAATACCCCGATCAAAAGAACGAATGAAACCGAACTCAAGATGATATGCGGTTTAAATATGCTTATATCGAATAAGTTCTTATTCAGTCTTTTTACGTAGGGAGTTTCCAAAAAATCTATTTTAGCCTTTTTGGATTGGATCAGATGATAAGCCATTCCGTAACACGTGGCGAATCTATCAGGATCAGCGCTTAAAAAATCGTATCTTCTAGCTTGAATACCAAGATCTTCTCCCAAAAAGGATTCCAGATCCTTGATCTTACTACCTTCTCCCGAAAGATAGATCGCTTCCGGTCTTTCCGTTTCCTCCAAGGAAAGGAAACTTCTGCGAACTTCTTCGCTTAAAGAGGTGAAAAATTCATGAGCGATCGAAAACGCCTTTTTGATATCCGCGACTTTGAGTTTGTATTCTTTTGCGAATAAGTTCAAACCGTCCTCGGGAGAATGAAACGGTTCGTATTGGATGCTTGTCTTTAAAGCTTCCGCCTTATCTCTAGGAATTTTTAGACCTTTTGCAATTTCTTCAGTGAGAGTGTCTCCACCCACGGAAAGAAAACGAGTATGAGCGATCTTTCCATCCTTTGTGACATTCAAGATAGATTTTTTACCGCCAATATCCAACTGAGCAACGTTTGCAAATTGGATCTCTTTATGTAAATGTTTAGAAATTATCGAGCCTAAACATACTGAATCCACAAAGATCCCTCGGAATACAAGGCTGGAATCTAAAAAGGGAGACGCTAAAGTATCGAATTCGGAATGATGAGAAGTATAAGTGATTACGTCCGATTTTTCTTGATCGATCCTCCAGATGGATCCCAATACTTCTACCGTTTCCATAGGAAACGGTACTCTACTTTCTATTTCGAATGGGATCACTTCTCGTACCGCTTTTTCGGTGGTTAAAGGAATGGAGATCTCTCTTACGAAAAGTTTATCTAAAGATAGACAAAGTACGATTGCATGTTCTTCCGCAAAATAGGTGTTTATGAAACGAAGTATATTTGTTTCATACTCCTTTTCTTCCATTCTGGAAATGGGCATAGACTCCGCCCTAAGCAGAGTCAGATTCCCTGCCACCCTCTGGAATAGTACACCCTTTACCGAATTTGTACCGTAATCCACGGTTAAAAACTTTTCGTATAAGAACATTAATCTTCTCTATAATATAGCATCAGGTTATTGGTCAGGTCAAAAATACCGGTGATCCTACGGACGATTTTAGGTCCTTTCATAACATCGGAACTTTTTTTACTATTATAGTTTCTTTCTACTTCCCCGACAGCGGTGATCCGGAATATTTCCCCTTTCGTTTTGATCCTTCCACCGGAAACGTCGGTTCCTTCTCCTGCTAATTCTTTGTAGAGAGAAAGTCCGCCTACGGACGGTACCTGGAATTCTGGGATGGTCTCCAGGTCCTTAATTTCCTTTAGGTAACCGCCCTTTTTGATCTTCATTTTCATGATCTGAAGAACGGACTGGCGGTTCATAAAATCGGATAGAGACATTAAAACGAAGTACGGCGCGGCGTTCAAGTTGATTCTATCGTCGTAGTTTCTCTGGAAGGGAACAAATGCGGTCAAATTATTTGCCAGAACGAAATCAGACTCCCCGATCAGACTTTTTTCCTCGTCGGACATAAAATCTTTGGAATATTTTTGCTCATAGTCCGGGGGTTTTTGAGAGCCATACACTATTTTAGGATCGAATCCTTTTACGGAAGTTAGCTCGGAAAGGGAATACATGTACCCGTTTTTGATCTTTCTAGGCGGGGTCAGTTTTTCATAATAGGAAATTTCAAAATTCCCCTGGCTATCATCATCCAACCAATCCACTACCGGATTGAAAAGGTCCTTCTTCATTCCCAAACGTTCTAGAAGACGCCCTGCCATTTCTTGGTTTCTTAAATTCAGTTCCTTTGTGTCCGCATTGAAGATGGAATTTATATTAATTTTTCCATCTTCCCCTTGGATCTTATAATAGATCCATCCTCCTCCCATTGGGACCGGTGGAGGATTAAGGCCTATCCCTGATTGGTAAAGTTGTTCCTCGGGGATCTTTCTGAGTGCCGCCAATGCTCCTTGGAATCCGGCTTTCGCTAAAAGAGAAGCCTTAAATCCGGACATTTCTCCTTGAGAAATTTTATACTCCGCCATGGATCTTTCCGCAAAATCTAAGGTAGTGGTTAATGCAGCTACACCTATGCCCCCGACTAAGAGCATGACGATCGCTCCCCTTCTTCTGGAGAATCTTGTGCATTTTAAACCAAGACCTGGATTCATTTCATAAGCATCCCTGGGAAGGCAAGAGTTTCGAATCTTCTCTCCTTGTTTCCCATATTCGCGATGATCTCAATTCGTATAAGTCGGGGAATACTTTTCCTTTGGAAGGAATCCCATTCTTCTTCCCATTCTTTTCCGGTTTTGGAAAATTTAAAGGAGAGAGATTTTACATTATCCAATAATTCGTATTCTTGTCCGCCTACGAACGGATAACGGTCCACGATCTCGTCTTCTCTTCTCATCAATGTATAATAATCAGTACCGTCTTTTTGTTTCAGATAATATTCTACTTCCCTTACTTCGGGAAGTGCAACTTCTTCCGAGTTGGGATGGACCGCTGCGAATACTATAAAATGATCCTTAGTACTTTCGCCCGGGTGTCTTGGGCCGTCTTCCGATTTGCGTCCTTTTCTACTTACAAAGACCAGATTTTTTTCCGTTTGGAAATAGAATGCCATGGTCAATGTGCTTCGGATATTTTCGATAACGGAGATCGCCTTTTCCCTGTCTACACCTTCCGTGCCTGAAGTGGGACGAGTGACTTTTAGAATGGTTGCGTAAGTCCCGAATACCATTCCGAGTAGAACTCCTAATAATGCGGCAACAATGGTCAATTCGATCAGGGTGAATCCGGATCTTCTTCTTTTTCGAAGCAACTTAAGAGAAGTTGAATGTAGAGAAAAAGATCCCATATCAGTTCATTCTCGCCTTATAGGTCTCGATCGTGTATTGTTCTTTTACCGGAATTCCTTGGTTATCTCTTCCGCCTGTAGGATATTCTATCGTTACATAAATATGAAATACTGCTATGAGTCCGCCGGTAGCAGAACCTTGGTTATTACCTGTTCTTTTTGCTATCAGTTGGTTCATGCTGGAGTTCGCACCTCCTAACAGATCTTCCGGTTTTTTACCGCTATCCTTTCCCGCCATTTTCAGAAGGTCTAAATTCTCTTCTTTGATGATTGTAGTGAATTTCCAATCTTGGTAACCGGGAATATCTCCGGAACTAGTGTCTGCTTGAAGAATGGTGGCGGAATCTATTTGGGCCATTTTGATCTTGGCTAAATGGGTAGCCTCCATTTGTAATGCGGCCACTTTTTTTAAACGTATTCCCTCGGAAACTACCATCAATACATAGAGAAGCCAACCTGCAGCGAGTGCAAACGCCAAGGTCATTTCTAAAATAGTAAAACCATGTCTCTTCTTAAGAGGGTTCTTTCTTTTAAAACTTACTCGTGCCATATTGCTCGCTACGTTTGTATTCTTCCAATTGTTCCTTGGAAACGGTCACTTCCCCGTCCTCTATTTCCGATTTCCCGCCATAACGTTTGATAATGAGGGTCCTCGTGATTTCCGGGTCCGGACCTAAATGAATATAAAAATCTTCAGCAACCGCCATCGGAGAGAAAGGAATTCGGACCTTTCCTGTATTGTATCTATAACCTCTTCCATCCATCACATCTACGATCGCGGAAGAACTTGGAAGTTCTCTATCCTTAAATACTGGAACTTCTTTCATACCGGTCTCATCTCTTTCGATGTCGATGATGGTATACGTTTCCGTGTCCACATTTAACTCTAGATAGACTGTTCTTTGATTTATTTTGGCCCTTCTAAAACAGAAGTTCACAACGTCATGCAATAACATCGCTTCTTCTTGGGCGCCTGGTGTGAGTAAATTGACTATGGAAGGAAGCACAAGAGCGAACATTACTCCGATCAGGAATACTGCGACTCCCAATTCGATCAATGTGAAGCCGGAACGGATCCGGCCTTTCGCTCTTGGGCCCACTAGTTTATTTTTTAGCGCCTGATGCAGAAGTGAATTGAGGCGGATATTGTTCTTCTTTAGTGATATCGAAGTCCGAATTCAAACCTTCTCCACCTTCCACTTTATCTTGGCCAAAAGTGATGATTTGGATCTCTCCCGCTCCGTCGTATCTGAGTTTGTACGGGTTTTTCCAAGGGTCATTGATAGAATCCTTGCTGCTTACCATAGGGATCCAGTTTTCAGGAATTTCTCCCGTGGTCGGTCTTTCTACTAACGCATCCAAACCTTGCTCTTCGCTAGGATAACTTCCGAATTTAGAAGCGTATCTTTCCAAGTGTAGTCTAAGTTCTTGTTTATCTTTTTTGATCTTCATCTTTGCTGTTTCGATGCTCACTCCACCGAAATCAACACTGACAAGAATGATAGTCATCAAAGCACCTAAAATGGCGACAACGATCGCTAATTCGATAAGAGTGAATCCTTTTCTCCGTTTGTTTCCCGTTTTCAAAGTCGGTTCTCCTATTTCTATTGTTATATACCTTGCAAGTTTTGGGTCAAGCTGAACATCGGAACGATGATCGCCGCCATAATGATACCGATCGCAAAACCCATAAAAACAAGCATCAAAGGTTCGATCGCCTGGGTTGCATTTTTTAATGCGGAATCCACCTCTTGGTCGTAGATTTCCGCAAGCTTATTCAACATCTCCGGGACCCTGTCCGAAACTTCTCCGGCAGACATCATTCCTAATACTAGTTGTGGTAATATCTCAGACCCAGTGAATGACGTAGAAAGTTTCTCACCTTCCCGAATTCTTTCGCAAGCATTTCGAATTTCTTGTCCGAAAACCGAATGATTAACGATTTGTTCCACTATTTGGAGAGAAGTAATGAGTGGTACCCTATTTGTAAGAAGTATTCCTAAATTTCTCGCAAAATTGGATATAAGCACCTTTTTATTGAGTGTTCGAATGATCGGAATTCTCAAAACGAACTTCTCCCATTTTTCCTTTCCTTCCGGAGTGGATTTATAAAAGAAAAATCCCACAACTCCGGCACCTATCATAGGAAAGATCAAAAACCAATAGCCGGTAAGAAGTCTGGAGCTTCCGATCACGATCCTGGTAATTACAGGAAGTGTTGCGTTGAACTCTACGAATAGATGTTCTATCTGAGGAACGACTGTGGTAAGAAGGAATATGATCACGATCTGTAATAGGCAGAAAATAATTCCCGGATAAACAAGAGCGGTGGTGACCTTACCTTTTAACTGTAGGTTTTTTTCTTCCATCTCTGCAAGACGCATGAGTGCGGTTTCGTAATCACCCGTTCTTTCTCCTACGGAAACAAGAGAAGGATACTGATTTGGAAAAACATCCGGATGTTTTCTCATCGAATCGGATAAAGAACTTCCTTCGGTAATATCCGCTTGCATTGCGATCACTACTTTGCGGAACACTTCGTGGTCGGTCTGTTCTATGATACTGGAAAGCGATTTGTCTAACGGAATACCCGCGCCCAAAAGAGTTCCGAGCTGTCTTGAAAAAAGACCAATGATCTTTTTAGGAACTCTATAGAGGAGTCTAGCTAAGAACGGAAAAAGTTCTCTGTCCTTTCTTTCCGCATCTTCGGAAATCTGGCGAACGTAAAAACCTTTTCCCTTAAGTTTTGCTCTAGCGGACTGGATATTCGGGGCGTCTATAATCCCCTTCTCTTCCTTTCCTTTTTTGTTAAACGCAGTATAAGTATAAAGTGCCATGGAAGGAAAACTTAGGTAACTCTTAGAACTTCATCCGGGGTGGTAACTCCATCCAATACTTTTCGGATCCCATAATCTCTCATGGTTGCAAATCCGTTTTCTAAAGCGATATCATTGATCTTATTGGTGTCCGATCCTGCGAGAATTGCGTTTTTGATCGGAGTATTGATGATCAGAAGTTCGTAAACCCCAGTTCTTCCCTTAAACCCTGTGTTCATACAATGAGAACAACCTTTTCCCTTGTATAAAACTCCGCCTTTCAGATCCTTTTTGGAAATTCCGATAGATTCCAACTCCTGAGGAGTTGGTTTGTAGGAAATTTTACATTCTTTGCATATAGTTCTTACAAGTCGCTGGGCCATAAATCCCAATACCGTGGAAGTGATCAGATAAGGTTCAATTCCCATATCCACAAGCCTTGTCGCTGCGGATGCTGCATCATTTGTGTGTAAAGTAGAGAAAACTAAGTGACCTGTTAAGGAAGCTTGGATCGCGATCCTTGCAGTTTCCTCATCCCGGATCTCCCCCACCATGATTACATCCGGGTCCTGACGTAAAATGGCTCTTAGGCCGGTTGCAAATGTGAGGCCGATCTTCTCCTGCATCTGCATCTGGGAAACACCGTCTATTTGGTATTCCACTGGGTCTTCGCAGGTGATGATATTTCTTTCTTCGGTATTCAGCTCGGTCAAAGCGGAATACAATGTTGTGGATTTTCCGGATCCAGTCGGACCGGTTACTAAGACAATTCCGTGGGGTTGGTAGATTAGAGTGCGAAGTGTTTTGATAAGATCCGGATAAAATCCCATGGTCTCCAAGGAATATTTTTGATCGGTCTTGTTCAAGAGACGCATAACGATACGTTCTCCGAATTGGCAAGGTATGGTGGAAACCCGGATATCCACATCCTTTCCCGCAAGTCTGAGTTTGATCCTACCGTCTTGAGGTAATCTATTTTCTGCGATGTTCAAGTTGGACATGATCTTAATACGGGAAGTGATTCCCGCATGATAAGACTTGGGAGGGGTTAATACGTTATGAAGAATGCCGTCTATCCTGTAACGAACGACTAGGCTTTTTTCGTACGGTTCTACGTGAATATCCGAAGCTCTCTCGTTTACCGCCTGAGAAAGTATCACGTTCACCATCTTGATGATAGGAGCGTCGTCCGAAAGATCGATTGTTTCGTTATCGAAACCTTCTGCAAGTTCTGAGAAACTACCCTCCATTTCATTCAACATATCTTTCGCTGCGGCGGAAGTATTGTCGAACTGGGAATGGATGAGCCTCATTACTTCAGGCTCCGGAGCAAGTATGAATTCTATTTTAAATTCTTTTAATGCAGAACGTACATCGTCCATCGGGTGAAGATCCGTAGGATCGGACACCGCGATTTTAACGTTCTTCTTATGTAATTCGAAAGGAACTATTTTACTTTTTTGGATGAGCTTAAGAGGAATGCGGTCGTAAACCTCTTCCATTCCTTTGAATTCCAGTTTTTCCCGGAATTCCATTTTGTAAAGTCTGGCCATCGCTTTAAGAACGTCTACTTCTCCTGCGATCCCTTTTTTCTGAAGAATATGTCCTAGGGGTAAATGATTCTTTTTTTGTAGTTTGAGAGAGTCTTCTAGATCCTTGGCGGATATGACCCCATCTTCTACGAGAATATCACCTAGAGTTTTCACTGTATTATTCTCCGCGTTCCTTAATGGTGGCTTCCTTATTTAGAACCCTTTCCCTTTCGATTTCGTATCTTTCTTGTTGTAACTTCTTCTTAACAGTCATCTTATCAGCAAGTTCACGATTATCCAAGATATGTGGAGTGATAAAGACCATTAAATTTGTCTTTTTTAACTGCTCAGTAGTTCTACGAAAGATCCAACCCAGATAAGGAATGTCCCCGAGTAAAGGTATCTTGATCAGACGTTTCTGTTTATCGTTGGAGATCAACCCCCCGATCACGATCGTTTGTCTATTATCGATAGTGATGGTAGTCTTTACTTCCCTTCTGTTAAAGGTTGGGTTTCCTCCAGCAAGTGCGATGGATGCGATGTTTTTGATCTCTTGCAAAAGATCCAAAGTGATACGGTTATTCTTATTCACGTGAGGGGTGAATTTTAGCTTAATACCTGTTGGACGGTATTCGTAGTTGTCCACAGTCACTGCGTTTGCTCCACCAAGACCCGCGTTACGGCTTTGGGTCCTAACCGGAACGTCCTGTCCAACGTTGATCTCAGCTTCTTGGTTATCCAGAGTAAGAACTTGAGGAGCAGACAATACGTTAAAGTTCTCATTTCCTTGGTTAGCACTTAAGATCCCTAAGATCTGTTGAGCTCCAGCTTGCACAAAGCCTAGGGAGAAGCCAGATAAAGTGTTCAGGTTCGGGTTGATCCTACCGCTTGAATTTATGATATTACCTTCTTTAGCAAGGCCCGAGTTGAACTGGCTATAAGGACCCTGGCCTTGGAATCTCCAGTCGATACCGAAGTCATTCGTATCCGTGGAAGAAAGTTCCACGATCAAAACTTCTAACAATACCTGCTTTCTCGCAGAATCCAATACTCGAATAATTTTACGGATCTCGTTCCATTCCGATTCGGTAGCGGTTACGATCACAGAGTTGGATTCTTTATGAGCAACAGCCTTGATCTTTTCTACCTTAGGAGCGGGAGGAGGAGGTGCACCAGGTTGGCTGCTTGGAAGAGGTTGGTCCCCTACTACAGGATTATCCAACTTGATCAACGTTGCAGCAATCTTCTCCGCTTCGCTGAATTCTAATGTATAAATATGAACATCACCCGCTGAAGCGACAGCTCCGGGGGTAGTCTCATCCGGTCTTACATCCAACTCATTTACTAAAGTGAGAAGTTTATTGATGTCCGCCGTGGAACCGGAAAGTACGATTGTATTCGTATTTCTATAAACGATAATATCAGTATTAGGAGAAGTTAATCTTTTTAAGATAGGCTCCAATTCTTCCGGTTTTACGTTCTCTACCGGAATGATCTGTGTAATAATACGATTGTCTAATGCTTCTGTCTCCGGAATAGGCTCCTTACCCACTCTTACATAAGGAGATCTGGCAAGTGCATCCTTCAATTTTACGATGGTGATCAGATCCACCTCTTCTACGATCGCAAACCCCATGGATTCCAAAACAGCTTTCATGAAAGGAAATGCGTTTTTGATCGGGATCTCTTTTTGGGAGATGATAGTGATCTTCTTACCTTTTAAACTCTCATCCAAAAGAATGTTTTTCTTTAGGATCGCGCTCATCCCTTTTAGAAAATCATTAAGTTCAGTATCTCTCCAGTTGGCATAAAAGGTTTTTTCCTTTGTATCTTCCGCGGAAGGGGCAGTACTTCTCTTACTTCCCTTTTTGGAAGCTTGGGAAAGTAACCCTTCGTTCACCGAAAGAAGAAGTAAGAACGCGAATGCTGCGTTTCTCAAATATCTGGATCGTAAATCTGTTTTGCGCATTTAATCTCTAATTCCGGATGATGAATTCATAGGACAATATCTTGCCCATTCTCTCTACGTCTACGGATACTTTATCGGCTGTTTTTAGGGAATTCCATATTTCCATCATTTTTACCGTATCGTTTAAGGGCATTCCGTTTACCCGTCGCACCACGTCCCCGGTCCTAGCTCCCAAAGAATAAAAAATATGATCACTGCCGATACTGTATATTTTGTAACCCGCGATCGTGTTATTTTCCAAATAAGGACCGAACTTTCCCTTATAAAGTTCAGCTACGTTAGCTAATTTTCTATTCACATCCTGTCTGGACAGGATTTTACGGACCGTATCTGCAGCAGGAGGTCCTCCAGGTACATCTGCCTGAGCACCTAATTTGGCTCTGGCCTCTCCCGGCGTTTGGCCAATCTCAACTTTGATAGATTGGCCTCCTTTTTCTAGGACAACATGGTTGAGAAGAATGGACTTTACCTTGTATCCGCCTACTACTTCTCCCATTGCGAACTCTTCCGCGTTTTGTTTTCCTTTTTCCAAAATAGTAACTCGGGCAAAACTCCAGTGACCGCTTAAGGTTCCGGTGACTCTCATTTCTTCGCCTTCTCCTGTATCCGGAGGAGCGCCTGGGGTTCCGTCTACGCCAACAGGAGTTTCTCCCGGTGGTGGAGCTAAACTTCCTCTAAATAAAGAGCCTGTTACCATTTCCTTGGACATTTCGATCGTAATCGAATTCTCTGCTACGGGTCTTCTGGGTGCTGCAGTAGAGGAACCGGCTTGAACATCAGGGGTCAGAAAAAGTAAAAGTATCCCCCTACAAAGATATGCCAGGGAGAAGGAAAAAAATATCACGACAGGGATCAGAACATAGAATGTATGTTTTCTGAATTCGATAAAAATTGCGTTCATTGCGCCCTTCGGATAGTTTCACTGATTCAATCTAAAAAAGCCGGATCCAAATGGAATTGGTCCCGGCTTTTGAAAAGATGATCGGTTAAAGTTTCGCTACTTTGCCTGGGTCCAGGTTGGTAACAATTTTTAAGGTCTTCCTGAGAGCCACCTCAGGATTGATCCTTTTTCCGTTATAGAACACCTCGAAATGGAGATGGGAACCTGTGGCGGAGCCTGTACGACCTACGGCACCTATGACCGTGCCTGCTCTCACTTTCGTTCCCTCTTCCACTGTAATTTTAGCGCAATGCGCATACATGGTTCTATAACCGTTTGGATGATCTATGATGACTGAATTTCCATAACCGCCATTCACTCCCGCAAAGCTTACCACTCCATCCGCCGAAGCTAAGATTGGCGCTCCTTGAGGGCCAGCCATATCTATCCCAGTATGGTAACCCCCTCCACCTGTATGGAACGGATCTTTTCTTTTGCCGTATCTGGAAGAAAATCTAGCTCCTAATACTGGAGTAATGAATACTCTTTTGTATTCAATCTTCTGACGGGAAGCGTTTCCTACTTTTACAGGAACACTTAAGCTCTGTCCTACTTTTAGAACGGAACCTTTGTTTAGCCCGTTTGCTTCCGAAATTTTAGCAGCAGTGGTCTTTAAGGATTTTGCGATCCTGAATAATGTATCCTTAGGTTTTACGATATAGGATTTTATAATAAAGCCGCTCTGGCTTACGATCTTGGAAGAAACAATCGGATTGATACTAATAAAGGAAGGAAGTTCCAAATTGGACTTATCCTTATTATAACTAAGAGAAGAATATTTATCTTCTTCCCATTCTTCCGGAGATTGGGAGAATAATTGTTTGATCTTACGCTCTTCCTTATCGGTAAAGAAGGAAGAATCCTTGTTCGCATAATCGTTGATCGCGTTTTCGTAGTTTTTGAGTGGATCGGCCGATAAAGCAGAACTAAGCATGGCGGATATAATGGGAAGGCAGAGAATCGTCCGTTTCACATATTTAATATCGGCCGCATCGGGATGCCTTCTTGAACCTAGGGGGGAACGACGGCTACTTTTTCTTTTTATATTCCGTGAGCTCATTTGCAACGATCTTATCCAAATCCTCTATACTGATGGTCTTTTTCTCTAGATCTTCGTTCACCTGATAGGCGATCAGCCTGCCGATTGCATGTTCCCTTTTTTGGTCCGCAGGGAAACATTTCACTTTAATCAGGGAAGGAGTCGATTCGACATAGATTCGGACCAACATTCCCTTCTTAAAAGTTTCGGTCATGGAGACTTTTGTGTCTTTTTTAAGGCTGTATATCTTATCCTGGTAATGCTCGTTGATCTCGAATAACTTCTCTTTTTTGATCAGCCTGGCGCCGCATTGTATGGTAAATAGAGCCAGTAAAAAAGCGAAGAATCGCACCATTTCATGCATAACTTACTGAAGGTCCGGAAGTGATAAACTAGTTTTTAGAAAAAAAGCGCGAGGCCCGGATTTTTCCGCACCTGTCCCGGTTATGGAGACATGTAAACTGACCAAATTTCTGGGAGCTTCTCTGGAAGGAATACAACCCTTTCCGGTATCCGTAGAGATCAATATTAAAAGAGGGATCCCAAGGTTCCAGATCACGGGACTTGCAAGCCCTTCCATCAAAGAATCAGCGGATAGGATTAGGATCGCAATAGAGAATAGCGGTTTTGAATATTCTTTGCAGAATATCCTGGTCCACCTCGCTCCCGCAGGCAGAAAGAAGGACGGGACATACTTAGATCTTACCATTGCTGCTGGGATCTTATATTTAACGGAGCAATTACCTTCTTCCCAAAAATTAGAACAGTTTCTTTTCTTGGGAGAATTAGGGCTGGATGGAACTGTTAAACCTCTGAAAGGAATTCTTCCTATACTTTCCGGTATAGAGAATACAGGTTTTACAGCGGCCGTTGTCCCTTTTGATAATAGGAAGGAAGCTTCCATCCTCGGGAAATTTCCGATCTATGCGATCTCTCATTTAAAAGATTTAGTCTCCTTAGCTAAAGGAAAGATAAAACCGGAAGATAAGAGTGAGATCAAGATCAAGTCTGAAATATTTCCTTGGAAATCGGAATTTCATAAGAGCCAGTTACCTGCAATCAGAGCGATGCAGATCGCAAGTGCAGGAGCTCATCATTGTTTATTGTCTGGTCCGCCTGGAGCCGGAAAAACAATGCTCGCAAAATTGGCTTACGGATTTCTTCCAAACATCAAAGAGAAAGAAGGAATAGAACTATTAGGGATCCGTTCCTTACAAGAGAACTTGTCCGATACGGAAGTAGAAAGACCTTTTAGGAGTCCGCATCATACGATTTCCGATATTTCTTTGGTGGGAGGTTCAAGTAGTTTAAGAATGGGAGAAGTTTCCTTAGCCGGAAATGGAATACTATTTTTAGACGAACTCTCCGAATTCCATTCTCGTAATTTACAAGCATTAAGAGAGCCTATGGAAGAAGGAAAAATTACGATTTCTAGGATCAAAGGTTCTATTACCTACCCTGCTTCATTTTTGTTCATAGGAGCCACCAATCCATGTCCTTGCGGATATTACCAAACCTTAATAAAGGAATGTAATTGCAGCGTTGCAAGTATACGAAACTACCAGTCCCCTTTTACGGGCCCATTTTTAGATCGGATCGAAATATTCTACCATATAGGCTTTTCAGGAAATCCAGATAGCGAGAAGGTTTCCGTAAATCTAAAATCTATCCGAGATTCCATCCAGTCCGCTGCGGATATACAATATCGAAGATTATTCAGGGAAACAGGAAAGCTGTATAACGGAAGATTAAGAGGAGAAGAAGTAGAAAGAATGATCCCTCTTTCCAAGGAATGTGAGTCTATGTTTTGGAAGGCTGTCTCTAACCAAAAGTTCAGCATTCGTAAGGTTGCTCATTTTAGGAAGCTTGCGAGAACGATTGCGGATCTGGAAGGTTCGGAGGATATACTTTTGAGGAATTTGGAGGAGGCCCTTGTTTTCCTGAATTCCGGATGGTCTCCGGAAAACAGGGCCGTAACCTAACTTGTTCTTTCGACGGTTTTATTTTTGTGGTTACTTTGACAGGAAATGCGAGAGTTCCATAGCGATCTTATCGATTGCGAAATCAATGTAGTTTTCGTCTTCGATCTTCTTCTTATAGTCCTCGAATTTCCGCTTTTTGATCGGAACTCCTCGTTTTCTCAGGATCACTGGGTCCGGTCCGAACGGGTCGGACCCGGCCAAGTTGCCGAGAATTTGGATGCTTTTCATAGTTACTTCCTTGTAACGATTTAAGGTCCTCATCCTTGAGAACCCGCAGACAATTCGAAAATCGACTCGTTTTTCAAATCGCTTAACGATTGTTTTAGAATAGATTAAGATAATATTTCAGTTCCCTTTTTTCGGTAATTAAGGCCAGGGAGAAGGAGACAAAATGATCTCTAAACGAAACGTTTTTACTCAAATAATATCGAGCTACCGTTTTCATTCTACGGATCTTACTTGGTCTGAATATTTCCAAGGGATGAATCGGAGAGGTTTTGGCCCAGTATTTCACTTCCGTAAAATAGAGGACGTTTTCTTTCTCACTGATTATGTCGATTTCCCCCTTTTGGATCCGGAAGTTCCTTTCTAGAATGGTGTGGCCTTGCCCTAGAAGGAGTTCTGCAGCTATATTTTCTCCTTCTTTTCCTTTCAATACTCTTACTTTGGAGTCAGGTCTCATACAGAGACCTGTTCTGGAAAAGAAGAATGAATAGAATATTTAGGACTTAAAAAGTTTAGATCCTAAAAAAAATTAAGAATTTGCGGTGGCTTCTTGTAGATCGAGAGCCTTGACAATAAATAGATGATTCTCTTTTACCAGATCCACCAAGACTAAATTGCGTACAAAAGTGCCATATTCGTCTTTTATAATACGGATAGAAGGGCGTAAAGGTTTGTCCGCATTTGCGGCTAGAACGACTCCTACTCTTTTGTCGGAAAGTTCCACGCAAGAACCTACAGGATACAAGGAAACCTGGTTTAAAAAAGTACGCACGATCTTTAAGTCAAACTTACCTACGTCCATACTGATCATAGATTTGATCGCCTCATGAGGAAGTACTCTTTGCCTATGAGGTCTATTTGTGATCAGGGCGGAAAAATTATCGGCAATCGCGTAAATCCTAGCATTTTCCTCGATTGCAGTTCCAGCGATCTTTTGAGGATAACCTTTTCCGTCAAAACGTTCATGGTGTTGTAAAGCAACTACCGCTAAACTATTCTTAATTTTGACTCTTTGGGTCAGAACCTGGTAACCGATAATCGTATGCTTTAGGATGGATTTATATTCTTCGTCGGTGAGCTGGTCCGTTTTTTCGGATATGGTTGCAGGAACTTTTGTCATTCCCACATCCGCTACCAAACAAGAGATCGCAAGATCCACCATTTTAGGACGGGAGAAGTCCAAAAGTTTTCCTATGATCAAAGCATAGAATGTGGATGTAGTGATCTGGTTGTAAAGGTAATACCCTGGATTATTCATTCCAAGGATCAGGTAGGAAAGATTATTATGGGTCCTTACAAAATCGGAAAGCGCTTCTCCCTGCTCCCTTACCGGACCGAAATCGAATACCTTATCGTCCGCAACTTTTCTATAAACGTCTTGTACTAATGCGAAAGTATTTTTGTATAGATTGGAAAATTGTATTTTGATACGATTCAGGTTATCGTAGATCCCCTTCAACGGAAGAAGGTCCTCGTCTACGATCGTGCTGATGATAAAATCCTCTAATTGGGTTTCTAACCTTTCGGGATCCACATCAATAACTAGGATATCTCCGTGAGTCAATACCTCGGTGATCCCGAATCTTTTCAAACGTTCCAAGTCCGAATCAGTGATCGGAGTATTAGAAGTGATGAACAGATTTTCTTTGTCCAGATAAACGGGTTTTGTAAATCTCATACCCGGCTTCAATTCGGACACGTTCAATTTTTTCATTTTTCAAATTCCCTTAATTTGCTTCCGTTTTTTGGCTGAGTACGAAAGCAAAAACACCCGCAACCGCTCTGTATAAATTTTCCGGGATTTCTTGTCCTACCGGTATCGGAGAAAGTGCCTCGGCCAAAGGAGCATCCTCCACTATAGGGACTCCGTGTCTTTTCGCCACGCCCTTGATCTTTTCACCTAAAAGACCTTCTCCCTTTGCTAGGATCTTTGGGCCTTTATTTTCATCCGGTGTAAACTTTAGGGCGATTCCGAATTTCACGCAGTCCATTCCCTTCTCTGTAAAGAGGGCTTATATTGTATCCTGAGTTCCTGGAATCTAACTCCCGATTCTTCCAAGAACTGCATAAATTTTTTACGATTCCGACCTATATGCAAGTACAATTTAGAACTAGTATAAATAGCCGTTAGAATCAGGTCCGACGCATCTTCTTTTTTCCAATGGAACCTGTACAAACTTGGACCGTCTTCTTTAGTCTCCATAAAGAGAACAAATATACGACCCGGATCGGTTCCACCCAAATATCCTTCCGCATTTCCTCCTTCCCATTCCCACTCGAAATAGGGAGTTTCCGATTTCCATTCGAAATGAGGAAAATAACTTTTTAAAAAGGCCAAAATACTATCTTCGGAGATTGGCCCTTCTTCTTTATGTAGTACCTTCTCCAAAACTCCTGTGAGTCCTTTTTCCAAAGGAGAAAAAATTTTGGAATCGTCCAGTTCTAACGTTAGTTTCCTTTCCTGGATTTTCCACTCCGAATCCCCCGATAAGGTTCGAGATAAAAGTAATTGTTCTCCGGTAAGAAGACTGGTCTTTGTTTCCGCCTCTAACGTTTCTCCCTTCCAGACAAGTTTTGCCTTTCCGTCCTTGGTTCCTTCTTTTACCCAAACCCTAAAGAATGGAGCGTCTTTGGATTCTCCTTCGAAAGTTTCCGGGTTGAGGATCTTTGTGGAGGAATTGATGACTAAGGAAATTTGATGAGATTCAGGGACCCGATCCGTTTTTCGGATCTGATTGTTTAGGTTTTTATCAATCGGATTGGGAGGAGGAATCGGCAGCATGGAATTTTTTTGTGAAGGATCTTCTGTGGATTCTTGCTAGTCCCAGATTCCGGATTGCTTCTTCATGTCCTGCGCTACCGTATCCTTTATGAGCCTCGAATCCATAACCGGGAAACTTAGAGGCGATTGCCTTCATAAAACGATCCCGTTTTACTTTTGCGATAATAGATGCAGCCGCAATACTCGCGATCCTGGAATCTCCTTTTTTATAATAATAAGACTGGCGTTTTACCTCTTCCGATTCCTTGTATTTGGAAAAATTATAGTTTCCGTCGATTAAGAGCAGAAGTTTTTTTCCAGTACTTTCTATCGGAGCTTCGGAGGCCTTTCTATAACATTTCAGGATACCCTCTAAAACCGCTCTGTTGATCCCGTAACGATCTATATAGGTATGGGATAAGAATGCGTGTGCAACTTTGTGGGCAGTTTCCTGAATTTCTTGAAACAAAGATTCACGTTTTGATTCAGTGAGTTTTTTGGAGTCATTCAATCCTTTTAAGATTTGGCCCGAGTAGATCTTTTCCAGAACTTCAGGTGTAAAGGAAACCATTCCTACGGATAAAGGACCTGCATACGGTCCTCTTCCTGCTTCATCTATACCGCATGGAAGATGATCTGGAAAAAATTTCAATTCTTCCGGTTCGAAATTTGCGAGAGGCATTGGTTTTTAGGGAGAAAGTAAAAGGAAAAGAAGGAGGGAAATGCGGCGAAGAAACTCGCCGCAAATTAAAGGATCTTATTCTGCAGCAGCAGTTTCTGCGGAGGAAGCGGCAGCTTTTGCTTCTTCTGCAGTTTGGCGTTTTCTGTCTTCTGCTACTAAGATCTTTCCACCTTTCAACTCGCGAATACGAGCAGATTTTCCGGAACGTTCTCTTAAGAAGAATAGTTTAGAACGACGAACCTTACCTTTACGTACTAGTTCAATTTTAGCGATACGAGGAGAATATAGAGGGAATACTCTTTCTACACCCACATCGTAGGAAATTCTACGAACGGTGAAAGATTTTCCGTTTCCGCCGTTGGAGATGGAGATCACAACTCCTTCGTATACCTGGACCCTTTCCTTGCCGGATTCTTGGATTTTATAATGGACCTTAACAGTATCCCCTACGTTGAAGTTCAGGGTACGATTCGCTTCTGTAGGAAGTCCGCCTTTTAAAAGTTCTTTCATAAATTCCTCGTAATATCAGGGTCGACTTTCTTTCGATTGGCATTGCGCCAAGATTCTATCGCCGCGTGGTTTCCGCCCAAGAGAATTTCGGGAACCTTCCAACCATTGTATTCGGAAGGTTTCGTATATTGTGGATATTCTAAAACATCCCTTTCGTTATGAGATTCTTCTTCCAGGCTCTCTCGGTCGCCTAAAAAGCCGGGCAAAAGCCTGGACACAGCATCCGCAATACAGAGGCTAGCCAAATCTCCGGCTGAAATTACATAATTTCCAAGGGACAGTTCTATGTCAACAAGATGCTCTGTTACCCTATGATCCACTCCTTCATAATATCCTGATATAAGAGTGATCGGCTTTTGGATCTTGGAAAGTTTCTCCGCAACATTCTGATCGAATGGAATTCCGGAAGGTGTAGTAAGAATTACGAGCCCTTTATCTTCTCCCAAGGACTTTAATGCGAGGTCTATTGGCTCTACTTTTAAAAGCATTCCTGGACCACCGCCATAAGGTGTGTCGTCTACCTTTAGATGTTTATTATTAGAGAAGTCCCGCAGATGTACGATGTTTACGGAGAATACTCCCTTTTGGATTGCCTTCTCTTGTAGCCCTTCCGCAAAGTATGCCTGGACCTTGGAGGGGAATAAGGTAATAAAATTAAATTTCATTCCAGTCCTCAGGACTTTTTAAAACGATCTTACCTTCTTCTAAGATTACCTTTCCTACATGTTTTTCTACGTATGGAACTAAGATCTCCGAATCTTGGGTTTGAAAAACAAGTATAGAATGTGCCGGATTTTCTAAAATGTCCACCAATTCCCAGCCAAGCTCTTTTCCGTCTTCAGAAATCGCTTTCAGACCTTTTAATTCGAATAGATAATATTCTTCGTTTTTGGATTTGGGAAAATAAGAACGATCGATATAAAGTTTTCCGCCTGTTAAGGAAGAAGCTTCTTCGGGAGAATTGATCCCTTCTAACTGTAAAAGTATTTTTCCTGATTGAATGGTCGATCTTAGGATTTTGACAGATACAGGTTCTCTAGAGGAAAATTCTAGTGTGGCATGGATGGGAAATTTGAGTTCCGGAACAGAACTATCCTCTGCAACCAATCGGACAAAACCCTTCAGTCCGAAGGGTTTTCCTAAATGTCCGGTTAGGATACGAGTCTCAGTCAATAATTTCTAAGGAGAAATTTTTTCCGGCTTTGATGGAAGCTGCGGTTAAGATCGCTCTTAAGGACTTTGCGATCCTACCATTCTTGCCGATCACTTTCCCCACGTCCTTCGGGGAAACCCGGAGTTCTAGGACGGTTTGTTCGTCGCCCTCGATTTCTTTTACGGAAATCTCCTCCGGATGATCTACTAGAGAAGTAACGATATAGCGGATCAGCTCTTCCATTACTTCTTCAGGGATTGTTTGTATTCCGCCCAAATTCCCTCGTGTTTAATGAGGTTCAGAACGGTTCCGGTAGGTTGCGCACCTTTGCTGAGCCAGCCTAAAATTTTGTCTTTATCCAGGACAGTTCCACTTTTCACTTCTGCTGGGTGATAGTGTCCAAGGATATCGATAAATTTACCATCTCTAGGGGAACGGCTGTCTGCAGCCACTACCCGGTAGTGAGGGTTGTTTTTGGCTCCGGTTCTTTGTAGTCTGATCTTAACCAAAGTAAAATTCCTTCGAATAAATAAGGATGGCTCACCGTACGGCTCGCCCTAATACGCCATAATTCCCTGGAACGCTCGGCTGTCAATATTTAATGTGACTTACTTTGCGAGGCCTTTTAAACGAATGCCATTCTCGCTTGGGTCTCCGGATTTGAATAAACCCGCCCCCACCACACAAATATCTACACCGGCCTGGGCGAGTTCTTTGATATTTGTATCATTGACTCCCCCATCTACTTCCAGCTCGATCGGGTAATTGGAGATCAAAGACTTGACCTTGCGGATCTTGTCCATTCCCCCATCCACGAATTTTTGTCCGTAGAATCCAGGTTCTACTGTCATTATGAGTACTAGATCGATATAAGGTAGAAGTGTCTCTAACGCAGAGACTGGAGTTCCTGGGTTCAGCGAGACTCCCACTTTGGTTCCGTTCTTTTTGATTTCCTGAGCTAAGCGAATCGGAAAACGAGTGGTTTCTGCATGGAAAGTAATGCAGTAAGGATTCAGCTCATAATATTTAGGAACATGATTTTCAGGCTTCTCCACCATTAGGTGAACGTCCAAAGGGATCTGAGTCATGGCCTTTATCTCTTTATTGACCGCTTCTCCGAAGCTGATCTGAGGTACAAAGTTTCCGTCCATCACGTCCATATGGACTAGATCTATTCCTTCTTTTTTGAAGTTAGGAACTGTATTTGCGAGCGCAGTAAGTTGGGTGGCTAAAATAGAAGCGGAGATTTTCAAAATTCGTTCTCGTAGTCTTTGGATTTTACTTTTGAACCTTTATCGTCCAAAAGAACCAGGGTCACGTCTCCTGTTCTGTAAAAGACAGTCTGGATTTTTTCTCCCTCTTGGTAGGTTGTGGGAGCGCTGATTTCCATTTGTTTGGTTTTGTCGTTTTGGTCTTTTACAACTAGGGAATAGGTTCCGTTTTCAGGAGCCTCGTAGACGAAACTTTCGTATCCGCTTTCTACTCGGTCTTCCGGCTCGAAATAAAATACCTTAAACTTATATTCGTTTCCCACTTTTTGGACGGATTCAATCTTTCCGTTATCGGGACGAAATTTTGTGAGAACCACTTCTGCCTTGGAGGAAATTTTGGCTCTTACAAGCGCTCTTTGTGCGAATGCGAAAGAATCACCAGGTTTAAAATCTAAACCCGCCTGTGGTTCTCCTTCTTTTTTCTTGGTAGAAGGTTTTGTAACAAGTAAGAATACTTTTTCGCCGGCAGTGATATTTTTACCTGCTTCCGGAATTTGATCCACTACTGTATCAGGTTGCTCCCCTTCTTTCACTTCTACATAAGTGATCCCCCCAAGAGTTAGAGAAACGTAAGTCTCTCCGGAGAGTACTTTTTCCATGGAGTTTTTAGCCGAAACTAAACTTTGCCCCTTTAAGTTGGGCATGTCGATCCTGTCTAAACCGATATTGACTGTAAGAGAAACTTTGGAACCTGCTTCCACTTCTCTTCCGGGGCGAATGGATTGGTAGATAATAATTCCGTCCGTTTTGTCCGGATAACGTTTGGACTCCAATCTGACTTTCAATTGGAGTCGCATTAATTCGTTATGGACTTCGTTGTACGGTTTGCCTACCACATCAGGCATGACTACCATAGTGGAACTTTTAGTACGAACGAATACAACTAAGAATGCGGCTATGAAAAATACTACTAAGCCGAATGCGATGAAAAAAAAGTAACCCCCGATAGGGAGATATTTAGAGCGGAGTTCTTCCTTGGTCACTCGAAACGATCCTCGTCCGAAATACGGAAACCGTTCATAAAATCCGCAACAGTCATTCTGTTTTTATTTTCCGGTTGTACGGAAAGGATCTCTAAGAAACGGCCATCTCCACACTGGAAAATAAGGGCCTTTTTGTCCATTCGTTTCAATTTGCCAGGATGAATCGACGTTTCGGAAAAATCCGTAGGTCTTGTTTTCCATACGACCAAACGTTTGTCCCTAAAACGGCAATACCCGCCCAGATCCGGACTTAATGCTCGGATACGATTATGTATTTCCATGGCAGAAAGTTGTAGATCCAGGACTCTATCTTCCGCCTGGATCTTGGTGCAATAAGTTGCCTTGGAATGATCTTGTGGAGAAGCCTCGAAGGCGGTTGTTCTCTGGCCTTTCAAAAGTGGGATTAAACTTTGGATCCCTGCTTGGGTGATCTTTTCCATGAGAGTTCCGGTATCATCTTCTAGGTCCACATCCACTTCTTGGATACGGATGATATCCCCCTCATCCATTTTTTCTCCCAGATATTGGATGCTGATCCCTGATTTTGTATAACCTTTCCAAAGAGAGGTTTGGACGGGAGAAGCACCCCTTAAGTCGGGAAGAATGGAACCATGCAGATTGATAGAACCGAATTTAGGATGGGAAAAAATTTCTTTCGGCAGAATAGAACCGTAAGCAAATACAACGTATAGTTCCGCATCAAACTTGGATAAGTTTTGGAGTGCTTCTTCTTTTTCCTTCTTTATGGATTCATATTGGAAGATCGGAAGATTTGCAGCAAGTGCAACTTCTTTCACAGGACTTGGGACTGGGGTTTTACTTCTTCCCTTTGGACGATCCGGATTTGTGACTACGAATTGTACTTGGATATCAGGCTCTTGTAGCAATGCCTGCAAAAGTTTGGCAGAAGGTTCCGGGGTCCCAAAAAATGCGATTTTCATCAGACAAGATCCAATGGATCAAAATCCAATTCCAGGTAAACGTTTTTAGAAATTTTAAGAGGTCGGATCTCTTTTTTTAGGATCTCTCTCCATTTGTTTTGCACAGTCGTTTTGATCAGTATATGATTTCTGAAATTTGCATCTATTTTATAAAAAGGACAAGGAGCCGGGCCCAATACTACGGTATTCGGCTCAGGAAGATATTTTTTTAAAACTTGGTGAACTTCTTCAATCGTTTTGAGGGAAAGATTTTCGTCTTTAGATCTGGATAAGATACGAACCAAACGAGAGAATGGGGGATAAAAAAGTTCTTCTCTAGTTTTTATCTCCGATTCGTAAAATCGAATATAGTCTTGGTCCAATGCCATTCGAATGATCGGATGATCTACCGTATTTGTTTCGATCAAAACTTCTCCCGCTAGATCGGATCGCCCCGCTCTTCCCGCCACCTGCGTCAAAAGAGAGAATACTCTTTCTCCTGCTCTAAAATCCGGTAACCCTAGGCCAATCCCTGCATTCAAAACTCCTACTAGAGTGACTCTTGCCGCATCGAGTCCTTTAGAGATCATTTGGGTCCCGGTGAGTATATCTATCTCTCCATCAACCAATCTTCCGATCACATCCGTAAGAACACTTTTATCTTGGATAGAATCCTGGTCTAGGCGTTCTACTTTTGCGCCGGGGAAAGTTTCTAAAAGGAATTCTTCCAGTTTTTGGGTGCCGGTCCCCATCATAACTAATTTTTCTCCCAGCTTGGATTCTAATCTTTGGAGAGAATCCGAAAAACCGCAGAGGTGACAGATAACGGTACCTTTTTTATGATAACATAGATGAGATGTACAATTCGGACAAGGTATATAAGCTTTTTCTTTTTCCGAATAGATGAGTGGACTGTATCCTCTTCTGTTTAAAAGAAGAATAACCTGTTCTTTTCTATCCAATCTTTGTTTGATCGCAAACGTAAGTTCCGAGCCGATCAATCTGGCGTCCTTTTTATTTTCTTCGATCCGAACTGTAGGCGGCTTTGCGGTCCCCGGTCTTTTGGTCAGGATTTGTAGTCCGATTTTTCCCGTTTTGGCAAGATGATACACTTCTAAAGAAGGAGTCGCCGATCCGAGTACTAAAACCGCTTTGTTCTTTCTGCAACGTTGTAATGCTACCTGTCTTGCATGGTATCTAGGAGTAGAATGTTCTTTAAAAGAACCGTCATGCTCTTCGTCTATTATGACTAACCCCAAATTCGCGACCGGGGCGAATACTGCAGATCTTGTACCTACTGCGATCCTTTTTTTACCTTGTAGAAGGTCCGTATATGCCTTGAATCTTTCGGAAACTTTCAAAGCGGAATGAAGTAATGCGATCTCACCCGGAAAGACCGCTTCTAATTTTCGGATAATGTGATACGTCAAACCTATCTCAGGAACTAAGAGTAAAACTCCTTTGTTTGAGTTTTGTAGAATGTCTCGGATCAGGTGAAGATATACTTCCGTTTTTCCGCTTCCAGTAATCCCAAATAGAAGATGTATGGAATCTTTACCAAAATCCGCTTTGATATTTTGATATGCGGCTTCTTGTTCTTCGTTTAATGGAAAGGGCTCTGTGGCTACAATATTCTCGTTTAGTTTTACTTTGGAATGTCTTCTCCCTGAGGGGATCATCTTGTGGATACATTCCCCAAGAGAGGCCAGATATTGTTCTTTTACCCAATATGCGAGTCGGATCTGTTCTTCGTTGATGACCGGGGTTTTGTCAATGACCCTATCTACCTGCAATACTTCGTAGCTTGGTTCATTATGATGTAAGGATAATACGATCCCTTCTTCTTTTCTTCCCCTAAGTTTGGCTTCTACCCTCATCCCTATCTGGGTGTCCGGAGGGACCTCGTATGTGAATGTGTCTTCTAAGATAGGAAGATCGAAGGCTAGTTCTGCGTATTGGATCAAATTTTTTCTTTAATCTCCTGATGGAAGATCCCCAGTTGAGATAGGATACTTTCTTTGACTTCTATTTCCTTCTTCTTGGCTTCTTGGAATTCCGGAGAATCCGCTTTACTGGATTTTCTTTTTTGTTCCGCGGCTAAGATCGCTTCGGGAGACCGAAGTACTACCATAGGAATTCCAGTCTGGAACTCTAAAGTTTTTCCCATTTGTTTGAGCGCTTCTTCTTTTCCGAAATATAGAGTGGCCGCAGCTCCTAAGAGTATAATACCTTGGATCCCTTCTTCTTGGACGGTTTCTTGTACTTGGACCTTGCAGTTTTGGGTCCTTCTTTTCCAATCTTCTTCGTTCGATCTATCTTGGGAAAATAAACATCCTGGGAATTCCTGAAAATAGAACTCCTTCATTGTAAATCCGAATACTTTTTGGATCATTCTATCGAATAGATCCTCCGCTTCGTTAGTTCTGAAAATTTTCAACGGAGAAGTTTTAACATAGGATTCTTTTCCGGAAATCGTTTCACCTGTATAATGTAATACTAATATTTTCTTTCTGCCTCGGATGATAAAATGACGAACAGCGCTGAGTCGATCTGAGCAGAGCTTACAGGAGAAGTTCCTGTCTTCCTTTTTAGGAGGAATCCGCATCTGGATACCAGGGACGGAAGTTTCCTTTTCTTTTTGGTAGCCTATGGAAGACCAGGCCCAAGATTCTTTCCATTCCAAGTCCAGATCTTGTGGATCCTTTTCTCCTTGTCTGCGTAAGATCGGAAATTCTCCGTTTTGGATTAAAAATCTGAAGTCTTGTAAAATCCCTTTTAGTTCCGCAAAAATTCCGGGCTTAGTCATGGATGTCCTCCGCCTGTATTCCCAAGGATTTCATTTTTCTATATAAGTGGGATCTTTCTATTCCGAGTGCTTTGGAGGTTTTGGAAACGTTTCCTTCGTTTGTCTGCAATGTTTTTAGAATATATTGTTTTTCGAATTCTTCTTTTGCCTTTTTGAAATCACCTTTTTCTGCCAGATCGTTCGCTTTTACGAAACCGGTCATAGAATCTTTCACATCTTGCGCGCGGATGATATCGCTTACTGTCATGATACAAAGTCTTTCGATTACGTTCTTTAATTCTCTGATATTCCCTGGCCAGAAATGGTTTTCTAAAATGGAAACCGCTTCTTTTTCTATAATTTTCGGAGATAAATTATTTTCCGAGATCGTTTGTCGTACATAGTGATCTACTAAAAGTGGAATATCGGATTTTCGATCTCTTAGTGGAGGGATTGTGATCGGGATCACATTCAATCTATAATATAGGTCTTCTCTAAACTTTCCTTCTTTGATTGCTTCTTCCACCGGGATATTTGTCGCCGCTATAATCCGAACATCCACGGATACTTGTTCAGTACTTCCCAACTTTTCGAATCTTTGCTCCTGCAAAATTCTAAGCACTTTTGCCTGGGTGGACAAGGACATATCGCAAATCTCATCCAAAAATAAGGTGCCGCCGTTAGCAGCCTCAAATTTTCCGATCCTTGTATCTGTCGCACCTGTGAATGCTCCTTTTACATAGCCGAAAAGTTCGGATTCTATCAATTCTTCCGGAAGAGCGGCACAGTTGACTTCCACGAACGGTTGGTCCTTTCTTTTAGAATTTTTGAATATGGTTCTAGCGACCAATTCCTTTCCTGTTCCATTCTCCCCATAAATAAAAACTCTAGCGTTCGTGGCTGCCGCTTGTGCGATTGAAAATTTAACTTTTTGGATCGCAGGGGAATTTCCTAAAATTTCATCAGATTCCAATTTGATCTCGGGAGACTCGGATTTTTCGGAATATACCAATGCTTCTTCTACCGCTTCTAAAACTTTTTCGATCGATAACGGTTTTTCCAAAAAGTTAAGAGCGCCTTTTTTAGTGGCTTGTACTGCGAGTTCGATCGTTCCATGTCCGGAGATCATGACTACTGGAACGGTCGGATAGATCTTTTTGATCTCGTCTAGTATGATTAGTCCGTCCTCTTTTCCAAGCCAGACATCTAGTAGGACAAGACTTGGTCTTTCTATCTTTAGATGTTTTAGAAAATTTTTACCGGAAGAAAATTGTTCCGCTTCGTAATTCTCATCTTCCAAAATATCTTGGAGGGATTTGCGGATTTCCGGTTCGTCATCTACTATGAATATTCTCATCTAAGCTACCGGAAGTTCTATCCTGAATTTACATCCGCCCAATTCGGAAGAGTCCATCGAAATATGACCATTATGATCGATTACCGTTTTTTGGACGATTGCGAGTCCTATCCCGGAAACATGTTCTTCCTTTGTGGAGTAATACGGTTCAAAAACTTTGGATTTATATTCGGGAGAGACTCCGATCCCGTTATCTTCCACAAGTAAAACCACTGAACGTCTCATGATCCTTTTTTCTAAAACGGTGGAAATCCTGATTTTTCCTTGGGAGAAACTGGAGTCTCCTCTTTGTCTTCTCTTTTCTATGGCTTCCACCGCATTTTTGAAAAGATTGTTCATGATCCCTAAAAACAGTTTTTTGTCCAAAAAGATTTCAGGCAAATTTTTAGCAAAGTTGAGTTCTATTTGGATGCCGGGCGTATGTTCGAATAGTTTTGCACTTTCCAATACCACCGGTTCCAGATGTTGGTTGATTAATCTAGGTGCAGGCATCCTTGCGAACTCGGAGAATTCGTTTACCAAATGTTCCAGGATCTTTACCTGACCGACTATGGTTTCGCTTCCTTTTGTAACGATCTCTTGGAATTCTTTAGGAACTTCCGAGTTTAGTTTTCTGCGTATTCTTTCTGCAGAGAGTTGGATCGGAGTGAGTGGATTTTTGATCTCGTGAGCCATTCTCTGGGCAACTTCTTTCCAAGCGGCAATCCTTTGCGTATGCATTAGTTCTTCGTTTTTGGATTTAAGATCTTTCACCATTTGGTTAAAAGATTCCACTAATGCCCCGATTTCCCCTCCTTCCGTTAGGGGAAGATTAATGTCGGTATCTCCCAAGGAAACTTTTTGAGTAGCGTTTGCTAGATCTATGATTGGTCTTGAAATTTTCCGAGCGAATACGAGTGAAAAGAAGATGGAAAGTAAAAATGCGAATACGGTTAGAAGTGTGATCGTAAGCCGTACTTCATAAGGAAGTTTTTCCTTGGCCAAGTCGGCAGTGATATAATTCTTTCTGGTATTGATAAAAGAATATGCCTTGGATTCTTCTCCTTGAAATACACGTTTTCCTAATATAAGGAATTTTGAAGGATTTAAAGAGTCTATTTTGAGTAGATAAAATCCTAGGTTCTGGTTTAGTGCCAATTTTTCGGAAATACCTTCCGTTCCGAAGTTCGTAAATTCCTGAGGCGAAACTGACAATTTTAAGGATCTATTTTCGAGAGCCGGGATGTTATTTTCATACCAACCAACATAGTAATTCGGATTGGAGATCAGATCCAATTCATTAGCCCGATTTGTAAGCAAATTCGGGTTCGGATTTTGTCTTTGGACAAGATTTCTGAATAATTTAGCTTTTTCTAATAGATTATTCTTTTCAAGATCCAGTTCCTTTTTGACAAAATGATCTCCTGCTTCCAAGGCCTGAGCGATGTCTAAACCGTAAAATCCCTCGAATACTCTTCCGATCACATTGGAAGTAAGTAAGAATACCGGAAAAGAAGGAAGCATTGCGATGAATAAAAAGGAAAGAGAAAGTCTGTAACGAATGGAACTTTTGAGCCTTCCTGTTTCTAAATTCCTGCGATTCCTATAAAAATAGGAAATGATCAGGAATAGTACGACTAATGGGACTGTATAATATACATAGATAAGTATCCTATCTACTATATCTAAATTTTCCGAATTCCTAAAATGAATGAGTTCGGCGGCGAGTATTGCTATTGAAATGACTCCGGATAAAATCAGAAGATCTCGAAGATAGTATCGATTCTCCTCCTCGATCCGGAATGGAAACCATTTCATATCGCAAAATCGCCTTCCACTAATTTGGCTAATGCATTGGCTGCTTCCTCTTCCTGAGCGCCTTCTGTTTTGATGGAAAATTCTGCACCTGGCGCTAATGCCAACATCATGAGTCCCATGATACTTTTACCGTTCACTTCCACTCCGTCTTTGGAGACCAGAACTTCGCAGGGATATTTTGCCGCGCAATTCACAAAGACTGAGGCGGGACGAGCATGCATCCCTGCGCCGTTTTCGTTAATTTTGAGGTGGATTTCTTTCAACTTTTCCTTGCTGCAAATAAATATTTAATTTTTGGCTGAATTCCGCCGCTGCATTCTTCCCAAGTTTTTTCAATCTTTGGTTCATTGCGGCAGTTTCTACGATGATTGGAATATTTCTACCGGGTCGAACTGGAAGTTTGATCAAAGGAATATTAACGCCTAGGACTTCTTCCGTTCTGTTTTCGAGTCCTGTTCGATCGAATTCTTTCTCTTCCGTCCATTCTTCCAAGTGGATGATGAGCTCTATTAATTTATGATCTCGAACGGATCCGATCCCGAATATATCCTTTATATTCAGAATTCCTAATCCTCTGATCTCCATATGATGGCGCAAAAGGTCCGAGCAAGTACCTATCAGATAACTTTCGGAAAGTCTTCTGATCTCTACCATATCGTCCGCAACTAAACGGTGACCTCTTTCTATGAGTTCTAACGCTGTTTCACTTTTCCCCACACCACTTTTTCCGGAGAGAAGTATTCCAATTCCGAATACCTCGATTAGAACTCCATGTCTCATGGTTCTCGGAGCGAGACTTCTGTCCAAGATCTGAGATATAAGCGTAATGAATTTATGAGTAGAAACATCCGAACCCAAAAGTGGAATATTCAGTCGGTCGCAATACTCCACAAAAATAGGAGGAGGAACATTTCCATGAGTGAATATGATACAATTCAAATGAAAATGAAAAAAATCGGCTGCGAGTTTTTCGAGGTCCTCGCCTTCTTTGGAAGTGATATAAGCCCATTCACCTTTTCCGAAAATTTGGATACGATCGTGTGCAAAACTTTCGTAAAAACCTGTGAGCGAAAGACCGGGCCTATTGATCTCGGAACTATGGATCCGATTTTGGAGACCGTTCTCTCCTGCTATCAGTTTTAAACCTAACTCAGGATGGTCTTTTAGAATATTAGAAACATTAATTCCGGGAACGGACATGAGTTACCTTGCTTCCAGAGATTTTACTTTTTTTCTTTGGTTGGACGGTAAAATTTTTAGGATCTTACGGTATTTTGCCACTGTTCTTCTGGCGATCTCTATCCCTTTACTTTCTATTTTTTCCACTATGTCTTGGTCAGAGAGCGGATTTTCTGGATCTTCTTCTTTGACTAAATTGCGTATAATATCATGAATTGTTTTGGACGATTCCATTCCACCTTCGGAACTTTTTGATTTTAATCCGGAGGAGAAGAACCATTTTAATTCCAAAATTCCCCAGGAAGTTTGTACATACTTATTGGAGGTGATACGGGAAACCGTGGATTCGTGGAGATCCAATCTTTCTGCGATATCTTTTAAAGTGAGTGGTTTTAGAAATCTAACACCTTTACGGAAAAACTCGGTCTGTAGTTCTATGATTGCGGAGACAACTCTGTATAATGTTTGTCTTCTTTGGTTTACGGATCGGATCAGCCATTCTGCGGAATTTAGTTTAGTGGAAATATATTCCTTATCCGAATCTTTTGCACCGGCTCCTTTTTTGAGCATTCCTTTATATTCTTTATTAATTTTTAATTTAGGAAGCCATTCGTCGTTCAGTAGAATACTGAACTCACCTTCTATTTCTCGGATGATCACATCCGGAACTATATAATCCGGTTTTTGCGGAGTGTATAACGTTGCGGGAAACGGTTCGAGTTTTTTTATCTCTGCCGCCATTGACTCTATGGATTCGACCGGGAGTCCCATTTTTTTGGAAATTCCCTTGTAATCCAATTTTTCCAGGTCTTTTAGATAATTTAAGATGAGATCGTGTAGATTTTTATCTTCCGGTTTTAGGATCTTTGCTTGGATATATAACGTTTCTTGAATGCTTCCTGCGCCTATTCCGAGTGGATCGAGCTGATGGATCTGCTCTAAGACTTTTTTAATGATCTTGACGGAAACCCCGATTTCGGCTGCAAGTTCTGCTTGAGTTTGCGAAATAAATCCTCGATCGTCCAGCATGGAGATCAAAATTTCAGCGATCTCCATTTCTTTTCCTTTTAATGAGGAGATCCTAAGCTGCCAAAGTAAATGATCGGAAAGAGATTGTGCGTTAGGAGAGGATTCGATATATTTTTGGTTTCTGTCGGAAGCGTCGGTTCCTCGATACTGAGGTTTGTCTAAGCTAAAAGAATCCTGCCAACCTTGGTCAGAATTTTTAAGAAAATCATTCTTCTCTTTTCTTTTTAGATCATCTACTGAATAGAGTTCCGGACTTTTACTTCTTTCCGAGCCGGGCTCCTCTTCCAACATCGGATTTTCCACCAGCTCGGCGCTGATCCTATCAGCAAGTTCCAGTGTAGACAAAGGCAAAAGCTCGATCGACTGACGCAAGTCCTGCGTCATTACAAGCTTTTGTGTCTGCTTCTGTACTAACTGATGATTCAGATTCACAGCTTGAAGTCCTCTCCTAGATACATTCTCTTTGCTTCTTTGTCGTTTACGAGTTCTTTAGGAGTTCCCGCAATTAAGATCCGACCGCTATGCATGATATACGCTCTATCCGTGATCTTTAATGTTTCTCGAACATTATGGTCGGTGATTAAGATGCCCAGTCCCTTCTTCTTTAAACTATTTATAACGGTTTGAATATCTTTTACTGCTATAGGGTCGACCCCTGCGAACGGCTCGTCAAGAAGGATAAAATCCGGATTTGTGACTAAGGCTCGAGCGATTTCGCATCTTCTTCTTTCCCCGCCAGAAAGAGTAAAACCTTTTTGGTTGGCTACTCTCATAATTTGTAATTCTAATAGCAGTTCGTCTCTTCTACGAATGATTTCCGATCTAGGAATGTTGAGAGTTTCTAAGATTGCTTCCAGATTTTCCGCGACAGTAAGTTTACGGAATATGGAAGCTTCTTGTGCAAGATAACCTACTCCAAGTTTTGCTCTAGTATGCATAGGAGCATCCGTAACATCTTGGTCGTCTATGAATACATGACCCGAATCCGGTTTTACGAAACCGACAGACATATAAAAAGAAGTAGTTTTTCCGGCACCGTTCGGGCCGAGTAGACCTACTACTTCTCCTTTGCGAACATCGAAACTAACTCCGTCTACAACCTTACGCTTATTGTATATTTTGATTAAGTTTTGGCATCGGATCCTTTGTCCCATTATGTAAGCCTAATTTCCTAAATGGACTCCTTCTGTCAGAATTGATCTTCCTTCTCTTGGATAAAAGACGATTTTTCCCGCTCTTAAGATCTTACCACTTCGATTAATCCTGGGATTCCCCTCTAAAAGTACGGATTCGTCGTTTTCAAAATAAGTGGCGTATTCCCCTTGCGCCTCAGTGGACTTGGATTTGATCCAGATATTTCCTCGGATGACTGTTTCTTTTTGGTCCAAAAATCGTTCGAATTCCTGAGCAGTGATCGTGCTTGTGACCTGACTCGAATTTTTATCTAAAAATTCCATTTTACCTTCGTCTGTCAGATGCAGATAGTTCTCTTTTCGGAAATAATCGAATACATTACCTGAAAGAAGTAAATTATTCTCTCTGTCGTGTACCTTGATGTTCTTTCTTGCTCTGATGATACTCGAATCTTTTCCTACGGATTCGATATTATCCGAAGTGATCTTCATGTCTTTTCTTAGAACTGTTGCATTTCCACTGATGAGCACTGTACGATCATTCTCTTCGTTGGGACGACTTTCTATTTTATCCCCTTTTAGGATGGTGAGAACAGTTTGTTTTTTTTCGTTTCCTTCCGGATCTTTTTTTGTCTCTTCTGAAGATTGGAATAAGACGGTGTTTTCTTCTAAAAGTATCCTACTTTCATTTGTGTAAAAGGATAACTTTTTCCCGCTCAAATATCTATTCTTGGAAATCAGGATCGGGTTCGGGTCCGTAGTGATCAGATGTTCCGATTCTTTAAAAACGGCTTCCGCGCAGAAGATGGTGACTTCCGGATGATTTACGATCACTCCACCGTGTAATTTTGTGATTTTGGTATTCAATTCCCTATCGATCTGTTTTGCGGAAATGACTGTTGTTTTGCCTGTTTTATCTCGGAAACTTAATCTAGGTCTTTCTTTGATATAGACCATTTCGGAGTATTTATCGTATTCTCCTACTCCTGCTCTCATTACTGTTCCGTTTTCCTGGTCTTCTATATGTACTCCGTTCTTTAAAAAAGCCTTATATGCTTCTTTTCCGTAAACTTCTATACGGTTGGCGCCCAATTTCACTTTTTTATGTTGGATCCAGGCTCCGCCTTCCAAACTGAATATGGTTACTTTGAGTCCTTGGACTTCTCTGTCTTCTTGGGTAAGTGCGTTTGCCCCCCAGAAAGTCGGAAAACTTTCTTTACGTTTTGGGTCCACTTCTCCTATCCCTTGAAAACTTTTAGGATCTAATGTCTCCGCTGAAAATAGAAGTGGAGGTCTGGAGTGAGATCCCAGATGTGATGGGAGTAAAAATAATAAATAGAAAGGGACTAGGATTCGTTTCATTTTTCTTTAGGGGAAGAAGATAGCGGATTAGAACCGCCTTGTGTGATCGCACTCGGTTTTAAAATTGTAAATTTATTCAGATCCTTGTCGGCTCGAAGCCCGACTCCTCTGATATGAGTTCCATTTGCATCGATTACAACTTCTTCGTTCGAAGTGAGTTCTTTGGTCTCGTCGTTATAATCCAACGATTTTGCTCTCAGAGTCCTATGTTCTTCCGTTTTAAGAAGAATATTACCTGTGAGTTTCATCTGCTTTGTGATTTGATTGATCTCACCTTTTTCGCCGGTAAGTCTGGACTTGAATTTTCCATTCTCATATTGGTCGAAATTGATGCCGTATAGAACGTACCTTTTTTCGTCAGCGTAGAGATAAGCTTCTTCCGCTTTCAATTTCCATAATATAGTGCCGTTCTCGTCGTATTGGTCTTTTGCGAAATTTTTGAAAGAAACAGTGGAACCTTTTTCTTTTTCTTCTTCTACACGAGTGTATTTAGCGTCCGATTTTCCGCCTGAATAGAAAAAAAGGATCAATAGAAGAATTCCGATCCCTACTCCTAGGCCCGGACCGTATTTCCTAGCGGTTTCCGGGTCTATTTTGAGTAAAGTGAGTATGCGGAAATACAAGGCTATTAACGACTAGCGGTTTAGGATTTCCTGTTTCACGTAACGGTCTAAACCGACCAATTCCTTTAATAAGGATTTAATTTCGGAAAGCGGATATTGTGTGGTAGCATCCGAAAGTGCTTTTGCAGGATCAGGATGCACTTCCATAAAGATACCTTCTATTCCGAGCGCTACCGCACTCCTTGTCATACTCGGAATGTATTCTCTTTGGCCACCCGTGATATTTCCGGCTGCTCCAGGCAATTGTGCCGAATGAGTAGCGTCGAATACGACAGGTATATCATAACTATGTAATATAGGGACGGTTCTGCCGTCGAACACCAGATTTCCGTAACCGAATGTGGTACCTCTTTCGGTTACCATATACTTTTCGGAACCGGATTCTTGGATCTTGGTTTTGATATGTCTACAGTCGGAAGGAGCTAAGAATTGCCCTTTTTTAACATTCACCCATTTTCCTGTTTTAGCGGACTCTGCGATCAAGTCTGTCTGTCTGCTTAAGAATGCAGGGATTTGGTACATATCGATCACATCTTTGAGAGGACCTACTTGAATGGTCTCGTGGATATCGGTCAAAACTGGAACATTGAATTTCTTTTTAATATGTTCTAGATGTTTAATCCCTTCCGTAAGTCCAGGACCTCGGTAAGAAGTAACCGAAGAACGGTTTGCTTTGTCGAAACTACTTTTAAAAACGTAAGGGATACCGAGTTCAGTGGTGATCTCTAACATTTCTGCACAGACTTTTTCGAGTAAGTCTCTGTTCTCCATCACGCAAGGACCGGCAATCAGGAAGAATGGATTTTTTCCTCCGATCTTCTTACCGCTTAAAAAATCCCTTTCTTGGGCAGTTTTATCGCTCATTATGCCTTCCTTGCAAATTTGACCGCAGCGCGGATGAATCCGGCAAACAATGGATGCGGTTTTGTAGGTTTTCCGGTGAATTCAGGATGGAACTGAACTCCTATAAACCAAGGATGATCCGGAATTTCTACGATTTCAATCAGGTTTTCATCCGGAGAAATGCCTGAAAGGATCATTCCTTTCTCTTCGAACCTTTGTTTGTATTTGTTGGTAAACTCGAATCTATGTCTATGTCTCTCATAGATCAGTTCTTGTTTGTATTCGTTGAATGCTAATGTGTTCTTTTTGATCTTACATGGATAAGATCCTAAACGCATAGTTCCACCCATTTGATCAATATCCATCTGCTCTTCGATTAGAGAGATTACTGGATCTGGAGAATCGGGCCTGAACTCTGTGGAGTTTGCATCTTTTAGACCAAGAACGTTTCTAGCGTATTCGATCACCGCACATTGCATTCCCAAACAAATTCCGAAAAACGGGATCCCTTTGGTTCTTGCATATTGGATCGCCGCTATTTTGCCTTCGATCCCTCTATCTCCGAATCCACCCGGAACTAAAACACCATGAGCGGATTTTAATACATCTTTTACATTTGTTTTATCCAGTTTTTCGGGATCTACTTTGATAAATTCTACGTTTGCTTCGTTTGCAATTCCGCCATGGGATAAACTTTCATAAACGGAACGATACGCATCATGAAGAGAAATATACTTTCCGACCACTGCGATCTGCACAGTATGTTTTGCGGATTGAAGACTTTTTATGATCTTCTCCCATTCAGTAAAATTGGATTTTCCAAGTTCAAGTCCTAAAGTTTTTAGAACTACTTGGTCCAATTTTTCTTCCTTGTACATTTTAGGGATTTCGTAAATGGAAGTGCTGATATCGGAAGCGGAGATCACATTTTCTTCTTTTACGTTACAGAAGGAGGAAATTTTTCCTTTCATTTCTTTAGGCATCGGTTGATTCACACGGCAGATCAAAATATCAGGTTGGATCCCGAGTGCCAAAAGTTCTTTAACGGAGTGTTGGGTAGGTTTTGTTTTTGCTTCACCAGCTACAGTGATGGTAGGAACTAAAGTAACATGGATGAATAAAACTTGAGTAGGCCCATGTTCATATCTCATCTGACGGATTGCTTCTAAGAATGGGATGGACTCAATGTCCCCCACTGTTCCACCAATCTCTACGATCACAAAGTCAGTTGCATTTTCTCTTGCGAGAGTATAGATCCTATTTCGGATCTCGTTTGTGATATGAGGAACGACTTGGACCGTTCTTCCCAAATAATCCCCTTTTCTTTCTCTTTGGATTACTGTATTATAAATTTGTCCCGTAGAAACGGAGTTTTTACGAGTGAACTTGGATTTGGTAAATCTTTCATAATAACCTAAATCTAAATCCGTTTCCGCGCCGTCCTCGGTCACGTATACTTCCCCGTGTTGGTACGGGCTCATTGTTCCAGGATCAATATTGATATATGGATCCATTTTTTGCAGGGAAACGGAATAGCCCCTACTTTCTAATAGGCATCCAAGGGCTGCAGCGGATACACCCTTTCCAAGGGAGGAACAAACACCTCCGGTCACGAAAATAAATTTAGTTTTGGACAAACCGATCTCCTACCTGCTGAACAGAGTTTTCTTCAGTCTCGGAAAATCCAACTCGGAATTTCGCGGAATTGAGAAGTAAATCTAGGGTTTTTGGCGAATGCGTCGGATCAGATCCGTGCTGGAAAATCCTGGAACAAAGGGCAGAATTTTCACTTCTCCGCCCAATTTGCGAACAAGTGGAGTTTCGGGAAGAGCTTCTAGATCATAATCTCCCCCTTTTACGTGAATATGAGGGGCTACCTGAGAGATCAGTTCCAAAGGAGTATCTTCCGTAAACACGCTGATATAATCCACAAAGGAAAGACAGGAAAGAAGAAGGGCTCGATCTTCTTCCGGATTTACGGGACGTTCCGGACCTTTGAGTCGTTTTACGGAGGAATCCGAATTGATCCCCACCCAAAGAACGTCACCCAAGTCTCTAGCCTGAGAAAGATAAGTCAAATGACCTTTATGGACCAGATCGAATACACCGTTCGTAAAAACGATCTTTTGTTTGGAGCGTATCTTTTCAGAAATGTTCTTCACTTCCGCAAATGGAATGATTTTCTCTATACACAAAGAAAAAGAAGACTTCACTGAAAACTTCCTCTTTTTTCCAGAGCCTCTAAAAGTTCTTCTAAAGAAACTGTTTCTGCGCCTAGTTTTCCGACCACAACTCCAGCTGCAGCGTTAGAAACAATTGCTGCTTCTAATTCTCCAAGTCCTGCCGCTAAAAAGGAAGTGTAAACTGAGATCACAGTGTCTCCTGCTCCGGTCACATCAAATACTTCTTTGGCGACCGTAGGAATATGATAGGTTTTAGATTCGGAAGAAATATAAAGGCTCATTCCTTTTTCACCACGAGTGATCATCATAGAAGGAGAATTTAGATTTTCAGCGATCTTTTTAGCTGCTTCTTCCACCTCAGAATTTGTTTCTAATTTTTTTCCAAGAGCTTTTCCTGCCTCATGATGGTTCGGGGTCATGACTGTAGCTTTTGTATATTGAAAAAAATGAGACACTTGCGGATCCACAGTTACGATCTTTTTATGTTGGACTGCGATATCGATTGTCTTACGAATGAGGCTCGCAGTTAAAGTTCCCTTATCATAATCGGAAAGAACGACTGCGTCCGCTTCTTGTATGATCTTGGAAAAACTTTCCAGTAGTTGTTTTTCCTCCACATCACTTAAAGGAAATGTTTCTTCTCTATCGATACGGCAAACTTGCTGGTGTCCAGCGATCACTCTGGTTTTTAGGATCGTTGGTACTTTTTCAGAACGGATAATCGTATTTTTAGAAGTGCTTGTGTTTTCGGAAGAAAGAAGATCATCCAAAGTTTTTGCAGCAGGGTCATTCCCCGCTCTACCCAATACAAATGATTGGACTCCAAGGCGAGAAAGATTTTTTACAACATTCCCGGCTCCGCCTAAAGTAGTTTTTTCATTGCGGACCCAAACCACAGGAACCGGGGCTTCCGGAGAAATTCGGTTCACTTCTCCTATCAGATACTCATCCAGAATGAGATCTCCGATGACTATAATTTTAGTGGTTTTTAATTTAGAAGCAGCTTCCAAATATCGCTTTTTATCTAAGTAGTACAATTTTAAACCGGTCTTACAATTTGATTTGCGTTTTCACTTCAACAGGTTAGGATAAATCCTAGGTGTCAAGAATTACAATTCCGATCTTTCCTCTTCCCGAAGTCATCTTATTTCCAGGCACATTCCTTCCTCTTCATATTTTTGAGCCTAGATACAGGATGATGCTAGATTATTGTTCCGAGTCCGGCGAGGAAATGGCGATCGCACCTATCAAAATGGAACCTGGCAATTTAAAAAATCCTCAGCCTGAGATCGAAACTATTTTTGGTTGGGGCACGATCGTCCGAAGAGATCCTCTCCCTGATGGAAGATCCAATATTTTACTCGAAGGCAAAGGAATCGCAAAATTAGAATCTTACGATACTATGGAACCTTTTCGTATCGGTGTGGTTGAAAAATTAGAACCCGATTCCAAGTATATAGAAGATAAATTATTCATGGAGATCTTTGATCGTATCTTATATCTCACCAAACGGATACTACTCTCCGAAGGAGCTAAAGAAGAATTGATCCTCCGAATGAATGATCTATGGTCCCATCCTTTCCCGGTGGATTTTATTTCTTCCATTCTAAATTTTAATTTTAAGAAGAAGCAGGAAATTCTCGCAAGCACCGATCAGATCCTTAAAGCCCAATTGTTAGTTGGTATTGTGGAAGAGATGAATCTCGGAGAATAGACGCAGAGTTTAAAAGAGACTCAGAGCTATTTTCACGCAGAGCCGCGAAGACGCGGAGCTTCTTTATTTATTTTTTCTAAAAACCCTCTGTGTCTCAGCGCCTCTGCGTGCCCAAAAAACTGCGACTCTTAATACTCTGCGCCTCAGCCTCAATTCACAACTTTCTTAAATACCCGCCGGGACATCACAAAACGATCTATCCACCATTTCATTCTGATCTTGTCTATGACTACTCCACGGGTGGAAGATGCATGAGCAAATTCTTCTCCATTCAAGACCATACCTACGTGAGTTACCTTGGATTGATTTGGAGAAGCGGAGAAAAAAATTAGATCCCCAGATCTCATTTCGTTATGAGAGACTCCTGTTCCCATTTTAGTTTGAGCGCTGGAGGCACGGGACACCATTTTTTCAGGAACACCAATACGACCGTCCGTCAAAACCCTGAAAGTAAATCCCGAACAATCCGTTCCGGTTTTTGCTGCATTCGCCCATTTATAAGGAGTTCCTACCCATTCTTTCGCAACTTTTTGCAGCGTAGAAGAAGATAAAGTCTCCCAACTTTCTTTTGTAGGTTTATCCGGTTCCGTCGGTTCTCCGGGTTCGGGCAAATTTGGAACTAAGGGAGGATCAGGCAAAGGTTCAATTCTTGGTCTATCTCCGATCACGATCCCGCCTACTTCTTCCAAAGAAGTCTCTACCGCGCGAGCGGATGCAAATTTTTGCGGAGTTGATACCTTCTCCCCTTCATGCAATTTTTTTAAATTAGAAAGAAGAATATAAGATGCCCCATCCATTTTAGAATCGAGTACTGCCTTAAAAGCAGTTTCCGTCTTTGTAAAAGGGATACTTCTACCTTTTGTGGGGAATTGTGTAAGGATTTTAGAAGCTAAACGGTTTTCCGGAAAATCAACTAGCTTACCTGCGATAAGAGCCCTTCCACCTGCAAGCACAGAAAACCCGTCCCATTTTTTTTCCATGGCGGCTTCAACAAAACGATTTCGGACTTCTTCTCTAATCCCCGCTTTTTTGGTTTCTTTAAAATATAAACCTATATAACTGAAGTCTTCTTTGGAAATTTCTCTTTTGGAAACAACAGGAATCGCGTCTTCTGCTTCTTCGAAAGTGAGACCTTCCTTGACTGCAAAGTCCAGATTTACTATGAGTTCTGCCGTTTTTTCCGGGGTTACTCCTTCTAAGATTGCCCAAGGGATCACATTTTTAGTGATCTTCAAAACTTCTTTGCTGCCCGCTCTTTGTCCTAATTTTTGAAAAACGGAGTTTTTAATGAGAAGAGTTTGGGATCTGTCCCAATCCGATTTAAGCAAATCCTCAAATGGATCCGCAAATATAGAAAAGGAGAATAAAAGAAGAAGGCAACCGACTAAGATCCGTATTCTCATTTTACACCATGCATCCAAGATTCTAGTTTTTTACGGAATGAAAATAGACCGATAGCAGTGATCGTAGGTAAAAAGAAAAAGATCAGGAAAAATCCTGACAAGGATTCTCTTCCCCCCATGAACCTAGTCAATTCTCCTGCAAGTACGTGAGCAAAGAAGTTTGCCAAAAACCAAAATCCCATCATCATTGAAGCGACTTTTACGGGAGCTAATTTTGTGACTAAGGACAAGCCTACAGGTGATAGGAATAATTCTCCGATAGTTAAAAGTAAAATGGAAAGAATGATCCAAATGGAGGAAAATTTTTCAGTAGAACCGTAAGTGACCAGGGAAAGAAGAAGATATCCTATTCCCAAAACGATCAGTCCCAAACAAAACTTGGTCACAGTGGAAATATGTCTTCCGGCTTCTTCGAATTTTTTCCAAATCCAAGAAACCACTAGAGCCAAACTTACCACAAAAAACGGATTGAGAGATTGGTAATTCGCAGAAGGAACTTCCCATCCTAAAATATTTCTGTCGACATATCTATCAATGATTAGGCTTAAAGAAGAACCGATCTGTTCGTAGGAAGCCCAGAATGTGATCGTAACGGCGGAGAAAACCATAATCGCAAAAATTCTTTCTCTGCTTTGTTTTGGATCTTCCGTATCTGGTTCCGAATTGGATCTGTTTCCATTCGCCAAGAATGCTTCCGGATTCACTCTTCTTCCTAAAAAACCGAATATGATCAAGCCGATCAACATTCCAATTGCAGCGATACCGAATCCGTAATGCCAACCTTTGTACTCAGCAAGATTCGCGCATGCCCAGGTGCCTAGGATCGCGCCTAGGTTGATCCCGAAATAGAATATAGTAAAACCTGAATCTTTTAGTTCAGGTTTACCTTCTAATTCGTAAATTCTTCCGACAACTGTAGAGATACAAGGTTTAAAAAAACCGTTTCCAGCAATCAGAAGTCCTAGTCCTAAATAGAATGTCCAAATCCCGTTGAATGCCAAGGAAAGATGACCGAACATCATGAGCACTCCACCTAAGAAGATGGAACGTTTATATCCTAAGAATCGGTCCGCTAATAAACCGCCTAGTATGGGGGTCAGATACACGAATCCATTATAAAATCCGTATATTCTACCCGCCTTCGCGTCTTGCATTAAAAGTTCTTTTGTCAAAAATAGAACAAGAAGTGCTCTCATTCCGTAAAAAGAAAATCTCTCCCACATTTCCACGAAGAAGAGAACATACAAACCTCTAGGATGAGTTATTTGCCTTTGGCTCTGGATTTCCATTCTGGTTCCGGGATTTTAGATTCGAAATTTGCGTATCTTGCCGCTACGAAAAGATGATCGGAGAGTCTGTTTAAGAAACGTAGATTTTCTGGAAAGATCTCATGACCTTCTTCTTTATAGCGTACCAATTCTCTTTCCAATCTTCTGGCCAAGGTTCTGGCAACATGGAGAAAAGAAGAAGATGAGGACCCGCCGGGAAGAATAAAATTTTTCAGCGGAAGAAGTGATTCCTGCCAATGATCGATTTCTTGTTCCAATTCGGAAATATCCTCTTCCAGGATACAGGAAGAGTCATCTTTCTTCTTGAATCCTGCAAGTTCGGATCCTAATTCAAAAAGCAGATTTTGGATCCTTTCTAGGGAATTCTTTAATTTGGAATCTTTTGTTAGGAAAGAAATTGCGACTCCGATCGAGGAGTTCAGCTCGTCAGCTGTTCCATACAATTCTACCCTGGGATCCGATTTGGAGACCCTGGTCCCAGATGCCAAGGATGTGCTTCCGGTGTCTCCCTTTTTGGTATAAATTTTCATGATTCGGCCTGAATTTAGGGGACAGAATCCGAAAAAGTTCTGAAAATTCCCGCAAGAAAAGCAGTTTTAACGGAAAAAAAGTTGCGAAACAACTAAAGTGAGTGGTAGGATGAGGGCAGATTTTCCCTCTTTTGGATTATCGTCGGCAACGGCTTTAGTCTTTAGGAAAAAATCTAAAAAAATCTCCCCATATATATAAGGGAGTGAAATTCGCAGTGGATATCCGGGTTGCCCGGGAGGTTCTCCCCTCCTAAAAGCCCGGCCAATGGTTCGGACGGATCCGAACTCTAGCTACAGGGAGGTTGTTGATGATTATCAATCACAACATCAGTGCTCTTCGTACGAATAACGTACTGAAGACAGTCAATCACGAGCTGGACAAAACCACAGAAAAATTATCAACCGGTATGAGGATCAATCGTGCCGGTGATGATGCATTGGGATTTGCAGTTTCCGAAAGGATGCGTACCCAGATCCGTGGTCTTGCTCAAGCAGAAAGAAACGTAATGGATGGAGTTTCCTTTATCCAAGTCACCGAAGGGAACTTGGAACAAGTGAATAATATTCTCCAAAGATTAAGAGAATTATCCATCCAAACTTCCAACGGGATTTACTCGGACGACGATCGTAAACTAGTTCAATTGGAAGTAGACCAACTCATTGAAGAAGTGGACAGGTTGGGTAAATCCGCCGAGTTCAATAAAATTCGTCCATTGAGCGGGGCCTACTCCAAGGATTCCAAAAATCCGATCCAATTGCACGTGGGACCGAATCAAAACGAGAAGCTGGAAATTTTCGTGGATGCAATGAATGCCGGCGCTCTTCAATTGGAGAATAACGGGAAAAAACAGACTTTGTCTACTCCCGCTTCTTCTAATGCGATGATCGGTATTCTGGATAACGCGATCCAAAAGGTGAACAAACAAAGATCCGATCTAGGAGCTTATTATAACCGTTTGGAAATTACGGCGGAAGGTCTGCAGGCAAACTATATCAATATGGTTTCGGCAGAAAGTCGAGTAAGGGACGCGGATATGGCAGAACATATCGTGGACTATACCAAAAATCAGATCTTAACCAAAAGTGGGGTCGCTATGCTTGCCCAAGCAAACATGAGGCCGGAACAAGTGGTGAAACTTCTGAGTGAAAGATTCGGATAGAAAGAACAGATTTTCTGAAAATTCGAAGAGACCCGTCCTGGAAAGGACGGGTTTTTTTATTACAAGAGTGTAATGGAAATCAAAATTTGTCGGCTTGCGCTTTGTAAGCGGCAGCTTCTTTTTCACAATGCTCCGACAGTTTTTCATACTTTTTCTTTTCTGCGGCGTCTGCAGTAGCTTTTCCGCCATGAGAAAGTCCGGCTAAGGATTTGTATTTTTCAGCCAACTCCTTATGGTCTTTTGCCTTTTTATTAAAGTAATCTTTTGCGATCTTTTTTAGATCCGGGGTGGTAGCTTCTGCGATGAGTAGATTGTCCAACTCGGTAAATGCAGAGAGATTACCGACCAGGATCAGGGAGAAAAGAATTGTTGCTAAGGTCTTTTTCATACGAACTCCTAATATGTGCCCGCTAAGATTATGGGCACCATGTCCTATAGTCAATATTAAATTGATAGAATTTATATTAACATTTAACGAAATGCGAATTGATAAATGTCCTAAAATTTAAGACTTTTTAAAAGTCCCTTTTTTTGCATCGCATTCTTTTTTCGTTAAGGAGATCCATCCCTTCCCCTTGCAGGAATTTTGTCCTGAGCAGGAATTTCCGTTTGTATGACAGTCGCTTTTTCCTTTGCAGGAATTGACCCCATGACATTCTCCTTTTGCGTTATCCGAACCAGATTCCTGTTTTTCGGAAAATACTTCTCCGGATAGAAATAGTCCGGAGAGCGCAGCTCCGATGATCAGTTTTTTGGCAGTATTGTTCATTTTTTTGGTCCCTATTGTTTTAAATGGATTTCGTTCTTTTCTTCTTCGTTAGCGGAAGGACAGGCAGGATATTTTCGAGTCTTCCCTCCTTCCAAAGCATGTATATAGGAGGATATACTAAAAGTTCCAGAATAAAACTGGTTACCAGTCCTCCTACCATGGGGGCAGCGATTCTTTTCATAACGTCCGAACCTGTGCTGGCAGACCACATGATCGGTAAAAGTCCCATCATTGCTGCAAGAACGGTCATGATCTTAGGTCGTATCCTATGTACCGCGCCATGTATGATCGCTTCAATTAGATCTTCTTTGGTTCTCAGTCTTCCTTTTTTCTTGGCGTCCTCGTAAGAAAGGTCCAGATACAAAAGCATAAATACTCCGGTTTCAGCATCCAGTCCCATAAGTGCGATCATTCCCACCCAAACTGCCACTGAGACCTGGTAATCTAGGATGAAAAGAAGTCCAACCGCACCTATCAAAGAAAACGGCACCGCAAGTAGAACGATCGAAGTTTTTATATAAGATTTAGTATTAAAGTACAATAACAAAAATATAATGAAGATTGTCAAAGGAAGAATGTACATCATCCTCTCTCTTACACGTATCATATTTTCGTATTGACCGCTCCAAACTATCGAATACCCCGGAGGAAGAAGGATGGATTCGGATACCTTCTTTTTAGCCTTATCTACAAAACCCCCGATATCGGATGTGGAAGGATCAACATACACATAACCTGCCAAAAACCCATTCTCGTCCCGGATCATAGAAGGACCGGTTTTTGCTCCGATATTCGCAATTTCAGAAATTGGAATATGGCCGAATTCTTTTGTAGGGACAAGTATCGTTTTGATCTTCTCCAAAGAATCTCGAAGCTCACGAGGATAGCGCACATTGACGGAAAAACGTTCTCTACCCTCTATGGTTTGGGTAATCGGTTCTCCTCCGATAGCTGCTACTATGATCTGTTGTGCAGTCTCTATGGATATATTATATCTTGCTAATTTTTCCCTTCTTAAATTCAGATCTAGGAAATATCCTCCGGCGGTTCTTTCCGCGAAAACGCTTCTAACATTTTTGTCCGTTTTAAGAAGAGATTCTATTTTTATCCCTATGGATTCTATTTCTTCCAATGAAGAACCTAAGATCTTAATTCCGATCGGAGTTCTCATACCTGTGCTAAGCATGTCTATCCTGGTCTTGATCGGCATGGTCCAAGCATTCGTGGCTCCCGGAAATTGCATCTCCTTGTTCATCTTCTCCACTAACTCATCTTTAGTTAGCCTTTCCGATACAAATGGGAGGAACGGATATTGAAATATCCTTGGCCAATTGGAAAAAAATCGATCCGCCTTTCTCCATTGGTCTTGGGGTTTTAGAAGAATGACAGTTTCCATCATAGAGAATGGAGCCGGATCCGTCGCAGTATCGGAGCGTCCTGCCTTTCCAAATACTCGTTTTACTTCAGGAAAACTTTTCAGTTTTTTATCCATCGCTATCATGAGTTTTTCTGCCTCTGCAACGGAAATCCCAGGTAAGGTAGTAGGCATATATAAAAAGGATTCCTCGTAGAGTTGCGGCATAAACTCGGAACCCAGACTAAAATAGACAGGAATCGTTAAGACCACCAATGCCGCTGCGGAAGCGATGATCGTTTTAGGTCTATGCAAAACATAACGACAGGCGGGTTCGTAAAATCGGAATAGTACTTTGCTTACAGGATGTTTTTCTTCCGGATAATATTTTCCGACAAGCATCGTAGTTGCGATCTTAGAAAGAAATACATTCTTAAATCGGAACGGCTCCATTCTAGTGAATAACATTCTGACAGCCGGGTCCAAGGTGATGGCCAAGAATGCTGCCACTGCCATCGCTATATTTTTAGAATATGCTAGTGGACGAAATAGCCTACCTTCTTGGTCTACAAGCGTGAATATAGGAAAGAACGCCACAGCTATCACAAGCAGAGAGAAGAACACGGAAGGTCCCACTTCTAATAATGCCTCTAATCGGACCGCATGATAATCCCCAATTCTACCTCCTGCTTCCCATTCTTCTAATTTTTTATAAGCATTCTCTACTTCTACGATCGCTCCGTCTACCAGCACACCGATAGAGATCGCCATTCCCGCTAATGACATGATATTTGCATTTATATCCAATAGGTTCATTGGAATGAAAGCGATGATCACTGAAATCGGGATCGTAAGTATGGGAATAATTGCGGAAGGAAAATGCCATAAGAAGATCAGGATCACTATGGAGACAATGATCATCTCTTCTACCAATTTGAATTTTAAATTGCTGATAGCGTGTTCAATAAGTTCGGATCTATCATAAGTGGTGATGATCTCTGCGCCTTTAGGCAGATTTTTTTTAATTTCTTCTAACTTGGTTTTAACCCTTTCGATAACGGAGAGTGCGTTTTCTCCATGACGCATGACTATGGTGCCGGCGACTACGTCCCCTTCTCCATCCAAGTCGGCAATCCCTCTGCGAATATCTGGTCCGAACTGGACGGATGCTACGTTTTTGAGAAGCACTGGAGTTCCGTTTGCATCCGTAGAAAGCGGAATATTTTCTATATCTGTCAGAGAAGAAAGATATCCTCTTCCTCTTACCATATACTCCGCACCTGAAATTTCCAGCAATCTTCCACCGGTTTCCTGGTTGCTTTCCCTTACTTTTTGTATAACGGTCTCAAAATCCACATTATAAGATCTTAATGCATTCGGATGGATCGTGATTTGGTATTGTTTTTTGAACCCACCGATCCCAGCGACTTCGGAAACTCCCGGAACTGAATTCAAAAGATAACGCAATTGAAAATCTTGGTATGTCCTCAGGTCGACGAGAGAATTATTCCCTGTTTGGTCGATTAAGGCATATTGGTAGACCCAACCAACGGCGCTCGCATCTGGACCCAATTCGGTTTTTACACCTGCCGGAAGTGAAGGTTGGATCCTGGAAAGATATTCCAATACTCTGGATCTAGCCCAATAGATATCAGTACCGTCTTGAAAAATCACATAAACATAGGAAAAACCAAAATCTGAAAATCCTCTTACAACTTTGATATTAGGAGCGCCTAAAAGAGAAGTGATGATCGGATAGGTAACCTGGTCTTCCATGATATCCGGACTTCTGTCCCAACGCGAGTATACGATCACTTGTGTGTCCGAAAGATCAGGGATCGCATCCAATGGGATTGTTTTCATGGAAACATAAGATGCGACGAGTATCGCCAGAGTGACGAGTAAAACTAAAAATTTGTTTTCTGCGGAAAAACGAATAACGGATTGGATCATATTCTTTTCCTTAATGTGCATGAGAATCAGAGCCGAATCTGATCTTAGCTTCCGAATCGATCAAGAATGTGGATTCGGTCACAACTCTTTGGTCTTCCCGAACACCGGATAAAATTTCGACCCAAGGATCTATATTTTTTCCTGTCTGAACGGAAACCGCCTGGAACCTGTCAGGTGCAGTTTGAACATACGCAATCTTTTGTTTTCCAGTGTCTAAAATTGCGGAAGTCGGAACGGACAATACTTTAGGAAGAGAAACTTCTATCACTGCGTCTCCGAACATCTGAGGTTTTAAAAGTTGGTTCGGATCTGAGACCTCGCTTCTTAATCTAAGTGTGCGGTTGTTTTTATCCAAGATCACATCTATACTTTTGATCTTTCCTATGAATTCCTTTTCGGGATAAACATCCGTTTTAAATTTTATAGGAAGTCCAACCTTGGCGGTGGTAAAATCGGACTCATAGATCTGGGAATAGATATGCGCTCTGCCCGATTTACCTCCTAATATCAACTCGGATGGGTCTCTTGCGCCGGATGTCCAAACACGTATCTGGTCCAGACCCAAGCCCAATTGTCTAAGCCTCAATTGAAGATTTCGAATGATCTCAGGAGAAAGAAATTCGGAAGAACGAATCGCTTCTTTGTATTCACTCAATGCAGAATACAATTCCGGATCGTAAGCAACACTAGAATACGCACTGATCTTTTTTACCAGGTTCCGTCTGCTCACCAATTCCGTCTTGATCCCGATAGACTGTTGTTTTTCAAAGGAAAGGATCAACTCTTTGGAATTATTTTCGGAAGAGGGTGTGGGCAGATGAGAAGAATGATCTTCACCTGCCGTAGCCTCCGCTACTTGCAAAGAATTGTTCACGTTAGTATGATCCTTATGCTCGGAAGATTCTTCTCTCTTAACCAGATCCATGTTACAGATCGGACAGGTTCCGGGACGATCCGAAGTATAATGGGGATGCATCGGACAATAATAGATGTCTTTCTTAGAAGAACAATCCATCACCAAAACTGTAAATATTAGAATCGCTAGAAGTTTTCCGATCCATCTTAAAGGTGAAGAGGTTAAAAGATCACTTGGCTTCATGAATGATCTCTCCACAACTTTTCATTTTGGGATCGTATGGGTTTTTGATTTCCTTGCCGGACGCCAACCATTTCTTTTTAAGCATTGGGCAGTAGAAAATAGATACTCCGGATCTGTCATGATGGCCTACGATCGATTCTAATTCTTGGGATAAACGTTCGAATAATTCTCTTTTTCTCGCAATATCTGTAGTTTTACCCAATTCTTCCACGATCGGAAGTGCTTTCTTAAATTTCTCAGTATCTTTTTTGTGATCCGCGTTTTCTTTCAGGAGCTGGACCAACTTTTGAACGTCGATACTTCCCGGAGTCTCGGAATATATAGAAGAATGGATTTTGGCAACCTCTCTCAGAACGAATGTTTCCTTTCCTTCATGAGCGAATAGATTTCCTGCGGTCAGGAATAAAATTAAAAATATATAATGTAACTTCTTCATTTTTTCATCCTCAGTTATGTTTAACATGTTCCGGAGTTTTGTTGTCTTTATAGATAAAACTTAAGAGTTTTAACGTATTTAGAATGGATTCGTTCTTTCGCTCTTTCAGATCTTCTAAACGTATTTTGGTATTTAGAATCTCCGTTTGAGCAAGAAGAGTATCCTGCACATTCACCTTTCCGGAAGCATATTGGAAGGAGCCTGCTCTTGCTGATTTTTCCAATTCAGGGATCAGCCGTTTTTCTACCAAACGGATTTGGTTCGAAACACCTTTAATATAGGCCAAATTCCGGTTTAATTCAGAGAACATTTGTATTCTTGTTTTTTCCACGGAATCCTTACCTACTTCCGCCAGATGTTCCGTTTCTCCCGTGATAGAATTCCATTTAAGAGCGGACCAAACAGGAACCCTCATATTTACTCCGAAGCTGAAAAGATCTCCTCGGTATTCAGTGGTATCCATAAGTCCATAGTTCAACGGGCCTTGGTCCAGAGCGAAAGTTTGGGATCTGCGCTTCATATAGGAGAAAAACACTTCTGTTTGGGGCGCGAGAGAATATTTAGTAAGTTTTGCCTGTTCTTTTAAACGTTTTTCCTCTTCCATCTGTATCTTATATTCCGGAGAATCCTCGATCAAGGAAATTTGTGCGGAGACTAATGTCTCTAATTCTTCGTTCTTATTCTCTAAGAACGAATCCAAATCGATCGAATATATATCGGAGAATGTAATCTTATCGGAAACCTGATAGTATTCTAGTTGGGACTTAAGGTCTTTCAACTGAGTGGAATATTCCGTTTCCTTTTCGATTGCTTCCGTTTTGGCAACAGTTGCCTTCAAAACTCCGGACAGAGTGTTCTCACCATAAGAATATGAGTTTTCGCTAATGGACTTTTGAGCGCCGAGCAGGATCAATATTCTTTCATTAATTGCTTTTTTCTTTTCGGCATATTTGTATTTGTTCAATCTGCTGAAAAAATCCCCTAAGATCCGATTTACTCCAGCTATATAGGCAAAGTTCGACTCGGTTTGCATTAGTTTGGAGATCCTTTTTTCGGTACTTAATTTTCCGGGAAAGGGAAACTCTTGGGACACTGACAATTCTATCCCTGTCATCGTAGGAGTATCCAATGCCCGATCGGAAGTGGAATACCCGCCTCTAGTGGGATAATTTCGGAAAGCCACTCCTATTTTAGGATCCGGTAATATACCTGTGGCTTCGGAATGTGATTTGTGAGCCTGGGAAAGTCCAGCCAAAGATTTTGACTCAGGGTGTTCTTTCACTAAAACATCTAAGATTTCTTCCAGGTTCCTTTTTTCCGCGTATGCTGCGGACGAAAATAATGTGTAAATTGATATTAAGACAATAAGTCTCGGATTCATATTTCCTCCTAAAGATCAAAAGGGAGAAAATACGGATTAAATGAGGAAAACTTGAAGAGTGCTTAAGCTAATGGATTGTGATGAAGAGATCGGAATATAAGAATCGTCCAGAATTACGTTTTCTAACACGATTTGCGGAGAATTCAATTCCGAAGTGAATAAAAAGATTAGGACTTTATGTAATCCTAATTTTTCCCAGTCCAAAAGTTTGGAAAGATCTAAAGAGGCTACGCCATTCTCTTTAGGGCAACATTCATTGGAAGAGGAGTTATTCTTTTGCGCGGAATTTTCGGACTTATGACAAGGTGGAACTTGGGAGGTTTCCTTTTGTTTTTCGAGATAGGACATACTCACCGGACAATTTCCGGTAAGATTATAAACGGACACACAAGCGATTTGTAGAAGAAATCCGATCGCTAATATGGAACCGATTGTCTTTTTAGATCCTAAACCCATGACCTTTCTTTATCTGACTCTACGAATTAGAGAAAAGTCAAGAAAAATCTATAGTTTCTGAAAGAATGGGTTACTCAAAATAATCGCAGTCGGATAGATTATTTGGACTCTTACATACAGATCAGTGGGTTTCATTTTGTAATATCCTTTGTTCTGGTAGGAAGTATGAGAAAGAATTTCAGAATTTTGTCCAATAAAGTCGACGCTGATTGGAGTATCTTCGAAACTAAAATGGATCTCGCTTTCCGAATTTAAACCTAAAGGACCTAATTTTGGCTCTTCTAAACTTCTTTCCATTTTGCGAACGCAAAGATAATTTCCTTCTTTTAAGGAACGAAGGACCTCTTTCTCATCCAAACTATCTGTATTTACAAGAAGATATCTCATCAAAGATTCCCCTTCTTGTTTGTATATTTCTGAACTTAGGTCCCGCCAATTCGGGATCCCGGAAGTTCTAACTCTTAAATATTCATCCCTAGGTAGATAATGTAGATCGTCAGAGGACATGCAGAAGGAAGGATGTTTTTCGCTCAGTAGTTTATCCCAGAATTTAGGAATATCTCCGAAAGGGCTCAAAACTTCTAATGCATCGTATTCTTTTAGTTGGGATAAAAGTTTTAAAGGAAAGGATTCGTTTAAGAGAGGGTGGTTAATTACTACAAATCCATTTTTAGATCGGAGTTTATCGATTACCCATTGTAGATTTTCAGGATCCGCATACAAAGGAAATAGATCATAACTTGCTTCTTCCAGACCTAAAACACTTAAATGCCTTTTTCTAAGATTGGTTCCCCATTCATATCCTTTGATCTGAGCAAGTTTTGGAGAATCGGGGTGAGTGATCCTTTCGTAATCGGTGAAGCCTAATATTTTGTAGCCATTAGCCGCATAGACCGTTTCTATCTCTTCCGGCGAATTCCTACCGGGGGTGAACCAGGTCCGATTCGTATGCAAATGAATTCCAGCCTTCTGGAGTTTGAGTTTGGTATTTCTTTTATATGGATTAGAATACTTTTCCCAATCGACAGAAGATCGAAAAGTATCCACTCTAAAAATTGCCCAAGTAAGCAGATTTCCGAGCAAAAGTATCCCGAAAAAGATAGAAACTAAGAAGATTATCTTGCTTCTTTTCATTCTATCGCTAGTACATAAATCAGGTTCTAAGCGAAAACTAGAATTCCATATTTGGAATGTTACAACTTGCATACGATTTCAAATTTAGATTGTTAGGATTCATCGATCTGTAACAGAGAAGATCCGAATTCTGGATGATTCTTCACTCACACTTAGAAGAACTCAATCTTAGAATGAAACCCTTCCCTCTTGTATTGGTCCTTCCTGCATATAATGAAGAACTTACCATAGAAAAAACCGTTTTGGAATTTTATAAAGAGATCCCGAATGCATATTTTGTGATCGTGGATAATAATTCCAAGGATAAGACCTCGGAAATTTCCAAAAAGGTTTTGGTGGAGCATTCCATATTTGGAGAAGTCCTTTTCGAACCGAGACAGGGAAAGGCGAATGCAGTTCGAACGGCATTCACTAAGATCGACGCGGAAATTTATATCATGTGTGATGCTGATCTGACCTACCCTGCATCAAAGATACATTCTATGATCCAAACCTTAAAGGAAAGAGATCTCGACATGGTTGTGGGAGATCGTTTGAGCGAGGGAGATTACGGAAGGGAGAATAAGAGAAGATTCCATTCTACTGGTAACAAACTTGTTCTTACACTAATTAATTTTCTATTCGGCACCAAGCTGAAAGATCCAATGAGTGGATATCGAGTATTCTCTCGTAGATTCGTTAAAAATTATCCGATCCTATCTTCCGGTTTCGAGATAGAGATAGAAATGACATTACACGCTTTAGATAAAAGGTTCAAATTGGAAGAGATCTCTGTTCCGTATAAAGATAGACCTGAAGGAAGTTTTTCCAAATTGAATACCATCCGGGATGGATACAAGGTAGTGAAAAACATATTATGGATCTTTAAAGATTATAAACCGATGCACTTTTTCGGATTTTTTTCCGCGGTCTCCGGTATACTATCCTTAGTCGCTGGAACTCCCCCAGTTCTGGATTATATCAAATATAGATATGTGTATCATGTTCCTTTGGCGGTGCTTGCTATGGGTTTAATGTTGTTTTCTTGGATCCAAATTGCGATCGGACTTGTCTTACACACGGTTTCTAAAATCCAAAGAACCAATTTTGAATTGAGATTGATCCAAGCCGAAATGGAAACTCCGATTTGGAGTCAAACAATGATTACCGCTGCTTCTCAACGATCCTCATATAGAGAAAAGAAGGTCGCGAGCGGAAGTAATTAAGTTTTCGTCGGAACTCCTACGCGGGTAAGGACCGCCCCCACCCTGAATCTTGGGTGGTGGGGAGTGGCCCGTGGGAGAACTCGCCTTTCCTATATCACAAAAAAGCCAATCATACAATCTAAATCTTGCTCCTAAAAAATTGGAACGTAGATTCCTTATTCCATCTGCCGATTTTCGCGCAGAACTTTCCTTCTACATTTATTTAGGTGAAGAATCCAAAAGTACAATCCCATTTTCAGCGGAAACTTCCTGAAAATTTCTTTGTGGATATGTTAATACCAATTCCAATACGCTGTTTCGATTGCAGATGATTGAAAGTTTTTCCTCGGAATCTAGCAGAAATGTTTCGTCTTTAAACTTATAGCTTCCTATCGTATGGATCTTTTTTTCTCTGTAAAACATAGGATAGAAAGAAAGATATTTATAATATACGATCAGATTCCTCGATTTCTCCGCTTTATCATACAGTCGAAGATTTCCATCCTGTAAAAAGGATATGATCTTAGGAGTGATCGTGGTTGATAGAACTCCCGCAAAGACCAACATGGAAGCCCAGGTTGAGGCTAGAAAAAGATCCTTTCCTTTCTCCTTCCCTTTTTTGAATGACTGTAATCCTGCAAAACCGATTAGAATTCCGAAAATGAGAACTAATCCGGAACTAGAATCCCAGAAATCGAAGGATGGTAACAACGCCTTGTTAATTCCCATTGTAGAACTAGAATACTCTGAAATCTGAGGCAAAAGCAGAAATATTAAACCTACAATCAATCCGATTCCTAAGAAAGAAAGTGAGAAAGAAGTCGATTTTAAAATCTCCGATTTTTCTAAAATTAAATAAGACGAAAAGAAGGATAAAGGAAAATAGATAGAAGAAGAATAATGAGGAAGTTTGGTTTGAACGATCGAAAAGATCAGTAGCACTATTCCCAACCAAATGAGAAAATAACGTGAAATTCTTGAAATTTTAGGATCGGCAAAAATTCTCCAGTTTTTTACGCCCGGTAATAAGAGCGCAGTCCAAGGGAAGAACCCTATAAACATTACGATAAAATGATAGAACCAAGGTCCAGTATGGGATTCTAAAGACTTTGTTAAAAGTTTCTTCTGGAAATCGAAAAATTGAACTATAAACTCGTTTCCATAAAAGATAAAATTTGTGAGATAATAAAAACTTAAAACAACTACAGAAATGAATCCAAACAGTATAAAATCTAAAATCCTGATTTTAAAATTTTTATCTAAAAGTCGATTTGCTGCAAAAATAAAAAGTGGAATTGCCAATCCTAATGGGCCTTTTGTCAAAACTGCAATCCCAGCAAAGAATGCTGCAGACAAGATCCAGATCGCCCTAGAACGAAAGTCCCCCTTCTCATTTGTTTCATATAAATACAAAGAAAGAACGGATGCTAAAATGAATGTATTGAATAAATGATCTATATAAGCTGTTCTTGCAAGAAGAAGAGGCAAAAGAGAAGCTGAATATAAAAATGCCCAAACATATCCGAACTTTTTAGAATGTAAAATTGTTCCGAATCGGACCAAGATCATAAAAGACAAGATCCCGCTAAAAACGGAAGGAAGCCTTGTGGAAAATTCAGAAAGACCGAATGCTTTATAGAATAGATTCGCTAGCCAAAAGTAAAATGGAGGCTTTTCACTAAAAGGCTGACCGTTAACTTGGATCCTGAAATATTCTCCGGTTTCCAGCATGGACTTGGATGCTGCTCCGTAAATATTTTCGTCCCAATCGATGAGAGAAAAACTTCCTAATCCAAAAATTAGCAATAAAAGATAAACTAAGAGTGTAATCGGTAAGTATAAATTTCGCATCGATGCAGAAGTTTCCTTTTAGAGAAGAGTCATACTTCTCCCCTTCCAAAAATGTGAAGGCCTCCGCTTTCGCATTCTAAAACTGATCTTTATGATTCGTATTCGATTACAATTCGGATAAATTTCGTATTAGGTATTAAACTTGCGGGGACTAGAGTTTTGCAAAGATTAAAGTTCGGTATAAAACTTTCTGATCATTTCTTCTAAAACTAAGAAGGCAAAAAAAAGCCTAACTTTCGCTTACGAGAAGTTAGGCTTCAGAGTCGTACGGCGATTTATAATAAATATAAATCCGTGGTCCCGTCGAAAGAACCAACATTAGCTTAAGGCCAGCTCCCCTGCCGGAATACTACTAAAGTCAAGCCGGCAGGTTAGCTATCGAATTACTTCAATAGCTGGAGCACGGTTTGCGGTTTCATGTTCGCCTGAGCGAGCATCGCAGTGGCAGCCTGAGTCAGAATTTGATATCTGGTAAAGCTGGTCATTTGCTCAGCCATATCAGTATCACGAATTCTTGATTCAGCAGCTTGGATGTTCTCATAAGCGTTCATGAGTCCCTTAGCAGCATGTTCCAGACGGTTGTAATAAGCTCCTAAGTCTGCTCTTTGTTTAGAAATTAATCTAAGAGCATCGTCAGCGAGACCAATTACGGAGTTCGCTTTTCCCGCCGTAGAAAGAGAGATGAAAGTCAGAACGGTCGGGTTTCTTAATCCCAAAGCCGCAGTGTTCATCGTTTCGATATACACTCTTTCTCTTTGGTGCATGTTAGCACCCATATGGAACCACATACTTGCGGTTGGGTTCAAACGAGCGAAAGCTCCAGTAAGGAGTTTCATTTTGTTGAACTCAGCCTGAGAAGCAATCCTGTCGATCTCGTCGACCAACTGAGATACTTCTACTTGTATTTGTTGACGGTCTTCTTCGGTATAAATACCGTTCGCAGCTTGCACAGCAAGCACGCGGATCCTTTGAACAACTTCATGGGTTTCTTGCAGATACCCTTCCGCTGTTTGGATCAAAGACATACCGTCTTCAGTGTTTTGTTCCGCCCTGCGCAAACCTCCGACCTGTGTCCTCATTTTTTCAGACACGGCCAAACCGGATGCATCATCACCTGCACGGTTGATTCTCATACCGGAAGACAACTTTTCGATGTCTTTGTTCATGCTTTCGCTATTGAACTTCAAAGTTCTATGAGCGAAGATGGCACTGATATTGTGGTTAATAATCATTCGGTTCCTCCTTGAATCCGAATCTCTCCTAAGAGAGAATTTGATTTTCCTAGAGGTCTTCCTTGACCTCTTCCCCTTGAAAATCGGGAGGATTCCGGAATTGGAAGAGATACTTTTTTCTACCAAAAATAGATAAAAAATTCCTTCCTTCCTTAAGTGTATATGTCGCTTGTAAATGGTCCGGGCGCCTCCTTCGCTGGCTCAGGATCGAGCTGCTCCGGGTTCGGGCCTGGCCCTCATCCCGACTTCGTCGGGACTTCGCCCGCCGCATCTCTGGCGCGGATCCTGGATGCGAAAATGCTTGCGTCATTAGGCAGCCCAAACAGTCTGAAAGCAGATGCTTGAAAAAATCTATCTAGCGAATCCCCGCGGTTTCTGCGCCGGTGTCAAATACGCAATTTCCTATGTGGAACAGGTTCAATCCAATTCCGAGGAGCAGATCTATGTCCGCAAAGAGATCGTTCATAACCGAAGGGTCGTGGAAGATATGAAAAAAAGAGGCATCAAGTTCATTAACGAATTGGGCGAAGCTCCGGACGGTTCCACAGTTGTCTTCTCTGCTCATGGAGTTTCTCCTGAAGTTGTAGAAGAAGCAAAACGTAGGGGAATGAAGATCGGAGACGCCACATGCCCCTTAGTCACCAGAGTTCACAGAAAAGCACGCAGATATAAAGACTCCCACCAAATCATCTATATAGGCCACCAAGGACATGACGAAGCAATCGGTACAATGGGAGAAGCCCAAATGTTCCTTGTAGAATCCCCGGAAGATGTCCAAAAATTGGTCGGAAGATTAGATTTAAACAAACCTATCACCTATCTAATGCAGACCACTTTATCAGTGGCTGACACCAAACTTGTGGTAGAAAAGATTTCGGAATTATTCCCGAGCGTAGAACATCCTGCCAAGGATGATATTTGTTACGCAACTACTGAAAGACAAGAAGCAGTTTCGTCCATGATGGATGCGATAGATGCGATGATGGTGATTGGAGCGGATAACAGTTCCAACTCTCTCAGGCTTCTACAATTGGCTCAAAAATCAAAACCTTCTTCCTTTAAAATAAGTTCCTTAGAAGAATTAAATAAAGATTATATAGCTAACTCCGAGATCAAAATTTTAGGGATCACGGCAGGCGCTTCTACTCCTCAGATCCTCGTGGACGAGATCATTTCTAAGCTCATTCAATTCTACCCGAAAGCTGTTTTGGATCTTTTCCCCGATTCGAGGGAGGATTCCATGAGCTTTAAATTGCCTGCAAATCTTTTGATGTAGTCACTTCGACAATCCCGTTATGTCTCAGATCGCACGCATTTGATCGATTTGACTTAAAATAAGTCATTTTTGTGGAATTTTCCGCTAAAATGGTTGAATTAAGTTTATTTTCGCTTAAATTCTCTGGCCTATATGGTCGCGGAAGATCTGCAGTTCGACACAGAAACCGGACTTTTTCAAATTATCGTTTCCCAAACGTCGGACGCAATTCTTGTTACAGACGCGGTATTAAACGAGAACGGACCTTCTATTGTTTTTGTTAATCCCGCATTTTGCGAACTGACCGGATATAGAGCGGAGGAACTGATCGGAGGTTCTCCTAAAATTTTATTCGGTAAAGAAACCGACAGAAGAATATTACAAAATCTTAAAAATTGCCTCTTACGAGGAGACTCCTACTCTTCTTCCACGATCAATTATAAAAAAGACGGAACTAAATATCATTCCGAATGGAAAGTCTCTCCGGTTAAGGATCAAGACGGAAATATTACAAATTTATTATCTATCCAGAGAGATATCAGTGAAAAGATCCGAAGAGAAGACTTAACCGCCAAAAGACTTAGATCTGAAATGGGGCTCACTGCGGCTTCTCAGATCTTATTGAATACAACACATGAAAGTTTTACGATAGAAAGAGCGATCGAACATTTTCTGGTATTGGTAGAAGCTGAAAGGATCTATCTATATAAAAAGACCGCAAATCCGGATGTATTGGCTTTACAGGCGGAAATCAAAAGTCCATATTCCAGCGCCACTCTTATGGAAACTCATCCGGAAATTTCGCTCTCCAGTAAATTCGCAAGATGGAAACCGTATCTTCTCAGGAATGATATTATCGAGTTTAGAACTTCAGAGCTTCTAGATTCTGAAAAGACATTTTACCAAGGTAGAAGAACGGACACCATTCTTCTATTTCCGATCAGAATGTCCGGAGATTGGTTCGGATTTTTGGGAATGGAATTCTTTCAACATGAATTAGGACCGGATGAACAGTTTACATTTAGGACATTCGTGGACCTGTTAGGTTTCTATTTGGAAAGAATGTCCATATTAGAGGAATTAAAGATTCATAAAGAAAACCTAGAGGAAACGGTCGTTAAAAGAACAAAAGAACTCTCTATTCAGAAAGAAAAGGCGGAAGCGGCAAGTACCGCTAAAAGTGATTTTCTTGCCAATATGAGCCATGAACTTCGTACTCCGCTGAATGCGATCATTGGTCTTTCCAAACTAATCAAGATAGAGGATGAAAATTCCAACGACAAGAGGTATCTGGACCTTATCCATAAATCAGGATTACATTTATTAGGTTTAATTAATGATATTCTAGAACTTTCCAAACTTAACGCCGGAAAATCCTCTTTTTATTTTTCAGAAATGGATCTAAGGAAGGAACTCGAACAGGTGGTAGAATTCCTAGAACCGGAACTTATAAGAAAGCATCTACATTTAGTTTGGGATGAGCCCAAAGAAATTATATCCATGATCTGGGGAGATCCTAAAAGAATTCGACAGATCTTTTTAAATTTGGTCGGAAACGCCGTAAAATTCACAGCGGAACAAGGTTCTATTTATCTTTCCATTAAGAGAGAAGGAAAAGATTGGGTCGCAGAGATCACTGATACTGGGATCGGCATCCCAGACTCCGAGCAGAAAAAAATTTTCGATGCATTCTATCAGATTAGAAATTCAAGATCCAGAGACACGGAAGGAACGGGACTCGGACTTTCTATAGTTCAAAAATTAGTCGAGGCTCATGGAGGAAGTATCCGAGTTAAAAGCCAACAAGGGATCGGAACTACTTTTTATCTGAACCTTCCTATACTTGAACAGAGTCCGAAACAATCCAAACCCAGAAAAAATTTTGCGGGAGCGTATCCTGAAAAATTAAAAAATTTCTGCCTTATCCGATTAGAATTATCCAATCAAAAAAATGCGGAACTTCTCACTCATTTTTTCAAAAAGCAAAACCAACCGTTATCGTTCAAGGAGGTTAGAAAGGATAAGAAGATCATTCTATTCCAAGATTCTAATTCTACTTTGAAAGAAAATATATCTGAAATTTGGAAAACAGTTCTGATCCTTCCGGAAGAGTCGCAGGATTTTGAAAAAAAATATTCCAAGGAGAATTTTGACTTTGTACTATCACAGCCAATTTCCTTGGACGAATTAAAATTAGTATTAGAAGAATTGGCGGACCAAATCAATGACTAACTCTACGAGTTCAGTGATCAAAAACAAACAAGAGAGAAAGAGCGTTGTCCGAGACCCTATACTTATAGTTGAGGATAAGTTGGAAAATACCCTAATGCTCGAAGCTCTTTGCGACGAGTTCGGGATACAATACCAGTCTGCTTCCAATGGAGAAGAAGCGCTGGAGATGGCTAAAACCAATAAATATTCCTTTTACATAGTGGATCTCATGATGCCAGTAATGGATGGCCCTACTTTTATCCAAAGACTGAAGGAATTCCAACCGGATGCGACTGTACTTGTTCAAACCGCTCTGGACTCGACAGACACAGTGATCGAGGTGATGAAGCTGGGAGTATTCGATTACATCATCAAACCGATCCTTCCGGACCAGTTCCATAAAGCTCTAAACAAGGCAGTAGACTATCGTTTTTTGAAAGCGAGCGAAGCTGCGATCTTGGAAGCGGAAAGTTTGAAACTAAGAAATCAGCTCGAATGGTTAACCTATAAGGAAACAAGAAGAAAAGCCGGAGACGAATCCTGGGAAAAATCGTCCATACATTCTTTGCAGACTTCCCTCTCTCAAGGGTCCGGGATTGGAGCGATCATCAGTCTTTTGGATATGATCAAAATTGAAATGAAGGAAGATGGAGATAATTATCTAATTAATAAAAGTATGATGAATCTGGTGATTGAAAATCAGGAAATCACCAAAAATCTGCTGAACGGCCTAACTCAGCTATTAGAGATCATAAATCGAAATCTTCAGAAAAGAAAGATCAAGGCTTCGGAACTTGTGGAAAAAATCAAACGTTCCGCCGAGTTCATCCAACCGTATTTAGAAAAGAAAGGTCTTAGACTTTCCTTACCAATTCTTAAGAAGGAGGTCGAACTAGATATTGAAGTGGATCTGTTTCTTCTCGCTTTGGAAGAAGTGATCTTGAATGCATACAAGTATTGTGCCCCCAAAACCTCTTTAGAAGTGTTTACAAGCATTAACCAAGGTTACTTTTGCGTTGTGGTAAAAAATATCGTAGATGAAAAACCTTATGGAGGTGTCGACGAAAAACATGAGAATCTTGTGTTGCAGCCGTTCTTCCGTATTCATCCGCCGGTAGAAAGTGTATCTCACTTGGAAAAATTCGGTTTAGGCTTAGGGCTCACTGCGGTTGATCAAATTCTCAGAAAACATAACGGTCTATTCTTTATCCATAATGCTAAGGATCACACCGGTGAACAGGTTCGTCTTTGTGTGATGAGCGAATTATTATTACCTATTCAGTGAGAATGACAAGAAGGAGAATATGAAAAAAATCTTAATCGTGGATGATTCTGCCGTGTTTCGAAAGATACTTACCCTACATCTTTCTCAAGCTTCCTTTTCCGTAATAGAGGCAGAAGACGGACTCCAAGGATTGGAGAAGTTGAAAGAAGGTAAAGTGGATCTAGTAGTAAGCGACATGAATATGCCGAACATGAACGGCATATCTTTCGTAAAGGCGATCAAAGAGGATTCGAATCATAAATTTGTTCCGATCATCATGCTAACCACTGAATCCCAAGATGAACTTAAAAATGAAGGTTTAAAAGCAGGTGCGAAAGCCTGGCTTACTAAACCGTTTTCTCCGGAAGAACTTTTAAAAACGATACAGGTTTTACTCGTATAATCGGGAAATTTTATGTCTTTGGAAATAAAAGTATCTGAACTCGGGCAAAAAAATTCCAGACCGATCTTTCATTTGGATCTTTCTGGAGAGGCTTCTATTTATTATGCTTCCGATTGGAAGTCCAAATTGCAGCCGCTTCTGGATAGAAATCCAATCCGGGTGGAGATAGATACGTCTGCCCTGGAAAAGGTGGATTCCAGTTTCGTTCAATCCTTAATTTTACTCAAAAAAGACTCACTGCATAAATCCTGGGATCTTGCTATTATAAACCATCCGAATTGTTTATTAGAATTTTATGATCTTTATGGTCTGATCGGATTTTTTCAGGACCGTATCCGTATTTCTAAGAAGGATTCCTCTTCCTTTAAATTTTCTTACGGTCTGGAGAAGGTATAATGGATCTTTCCGAGATCAAAGAAGCATTCATACAGGAGTCTCTGGAATTATTGTCCGGGGCCGAATTACATCTTTTACGTATGGAAAAAGGAGAACTCGACGAGGAAGCAATCCATTCCATGTTCCGATCCGTTCACACGGTAAAAGGGACTGCCGGAATGTTCGGTTATGAATCCATAGAAGAATGTTCTCATGAGCTGGAAACCCTACTCGACCTTGCAAGATCGGGAAAGACTGAGTTAGATCCAGCTAAGATCGACTTTTTATTAAGAGCAATAGACCATTTGAAAAGGATCGTAGGGGATCCAATCCCGGGCAAAAACTTAAATCCGGAATTAGAAGAGGAGCAGGCGAAAATTATAAAGGAGGCCCGAGGATTTACAGGTAAAACTCCTGATAGAAAAGAAATAAAAGACTCAGCAAATGATTCAGATCTGGGCAAAGATAAGCAGGAAAAACAAGGAACAGTAAACTCTAACTGGCAGATCACATTCTTTCCTGGCGAAAATATCTTTAGGGACGGAATGGATCCATTCTCTTTTTTAAAATATCTTAGGACCATCGGAGAGATCCAATACTTATACGTATATAAAACAAAACTACCCGATTGGAATAATTGGGATTCGGAAAATTGTTATCTAGGTTACGAGGTACAACTCAAATCAGTTGCGGAGAAGAAGGATATAGAATCGGTCTTTTCTTTCGTAAAGGATTCCTCCTTTTTGAGAATTGTTCCTCCGAATTCTTCAGAAGAAGTATTTTATACGATTTCAAACGAGATCCCGTGCGAAAAGCAAGAATACTTTAAGGCTCTTGAATTACAGGGACTTCGCTTACAAACGACAATTTCCTTTCAACCTTCCGAAACTTCTAAAGAGCAATCATCTTTCAAAAAGACGGACATAGAAAAAACTCAAACCAATCAAATCGTTCCTAAACTCATCCGTATCGACTCTGCAAAAGTCGACCAATTAGTGAATCTTGTCGGAGAGCTGATCATTTCAGAAGCAAGTTTAGGACGTTTACTTGCGGATAAGGAAGACTCAGATTTGAACGAATCCGCCGAAATATTATCCAGACTAGTGGGAGAGATACGGGAAACCGCAATGGCTCTTAGAATGGTGCCTATCGGAGAACTTTTCGAAAAGTATAGAAGGACCGTAAGAGATATTTCCTTGGAACTAGGAAAGGAAGTGGACTTCGAAATTTTAGGAGGAGAAACGGAGTTAGACCGATCAGTAATCGAAAAAATAAACGATCCTATCGTTCATATATTAAGAAATGCTTTAGATCATGGAATAGAACCCAGCCAAGAAAGAACAACTCTTGGAAAATCCCAAAGAGGAAAATTAAAGATACAAGCCTCTCACTCCACCGGGAGCATTTCGATCGAGATTTCAGACGACGGTAAAGGGATCAATCATGAGAAGATCCGACAGAAGGCGATCGAAAAAGGTTTAATAGATCCTGCCCAAGTATTAAACGAACAAGAAATTTTTAATCTTATTTTTCAGCCGGGATTTTCCACGGCGGAATCCATCACAAGTCTTTCCGGCAGAGGTGTTGGAATGGATGTCGTACTTCGAAATATAGAATCGTTAAGGGGATCGGTGAATGTACAATCCGAATTTGGAAAAGGTTGCGTATTTTCCATTCGCCTCCCTCTTACACTCGCAATTATAGACGGATTTTTAGTTAGATCTTGCGATTCTTACTTCGTAGTCCCAATGGATTGGGTTAGAGAGACAATGGAGTCTGAACTCCAACTTCGACCAGAAGAGATTGCCGGTTCCATTAATCTGAGAGGAGAAGTTCTTCCTATCTTACACTTAGGAAGGTTTTTAGGTCTCCCTGATCCGGATGAGGGAAGAAAGAACGTACTCGTTTTAGAACATGACGGTAGAAATTTCGGGATATTAGTGAATGATCTGCTGGGCGAGATCCAATCAGTGATCAAACCATTGAATGAAATTTTTAAGGGAATTCAATGTATTAGCGGGACTTCCGTTTTGGGTACGGGAAAGATCGCATTCATCCTGGATGTGCCTGGGCTTCATTCCCTCTTGAAGATCCAAAGAACTAATCTAAGAGATAGATCATTCGCTCACTGAACTGAGCGTATCAACAAATGAAATAATTAATTTATAGAATAGGTAAATCGTATGAGACAGGGTAAATTAAAATTGAGCGTGCTTGTGTGGTCGTTGTTGTTAGGAATATTCCTAACGTTCGGATCAGCAGGTTGGAGTTATTTGTATGATCATGGATTTAATACAGGATCATCGGATAAAATTACAGTCTCTTCGGAAACGGTCGATTCAAAACTTAAGGATTATGAATCTATTCTATATTCCCTATTTCTACCCGGACAAAGTAAGGAATCGTTTTATTCTAAATTAGAAAATTTGAAAACGATCCAAAACGAGATCGTATCGGATCTAAAAGGATTCTCCTCCGGTTTGAAAGACCCTGAAGGTTTAAATCAATTTCAAAAGGATATGGAATCCATTCAGGAAAGTATCCTGGCTGCAAAAGGGATTTTAGGGATCCAGGCAAAAGACACGAGAGAAAATTTTCTAAATCAGGTCTCAGAAAATTCACTACCAAAGCTTGAACAATTGAGATCTGATTGGCAGAAAACAAGATCTTCTATTTCCGTTCCTGCCCAGAAGGAAAGCTCGCTTTATTATCATTTCCTGTTTGCGATTTTTGGGACCTTACTCTTACCCGCTCTAACGATTTATCTAAAACCTTTTTCTTCCGGAAGTATTGTTGTTAATGGTAAGTCTGATTCGGAGGAATTTATTCGGATCAAGACAGCTTTGGATAATGTTACTACGAATATCATGATGGCGGACCAGAATTTAAAGGTCACATATATGAACAAATCCATTCGTAAGATGTTCGGAAATGCAGAGGAAGATATCAAAAAGCAACTCAGTCAATTTAGAATGGAATCTTTGTTGGGTTCGAATATCGACAGCTATCATAAAAATCCGGCTCACCAACGAAATATACTAAAAGATCTAAATCAGACTTTCCGCTCTAGTATTGAAATTGGAGGAAGAAGTTTTGATCTGATTGCTAATCCTATTCTGACGGAATCAGGAGATAGACTAGGTGCGGTTGTAGAATGGTCGGATGTAACCGAACAAAAGAAAATGTTGGAGGTCCGACGCCAGGAGAATGAAGAGCTTACCCGTATCAAAGTCGCTTTGGATAATACTAGTACGAATATCATGATCGCTGACACTCATTTGAATATCAAATATATGAACAAAGCGATCGTAAAGATGTTCGAAATAGGCGAAACTGATATTAGAAAACAACTCAATAATTTCCATTTGAATAAATTGCTTGGTTCGAATATAGACTCATATCATAAGAATCCAGCTCACCAAAGAGGAATACTTGCCTCTTTCACTAATACTTTTCGATCTAGCATTGAGATCGGAGGAAGAAGTTTCGATCTGATTGCCAATCCTATTTTGACGGAATCCGGAGATAGACTGGGTGCGGTCGTAGAATGGTCGGATGTAACCGAGCAGAAAAAAATCGCAGAAGCGCGTAAACTAGAAAATGACGAGTTAACTCGTATCAAAGTCGCTTTGGACAATGCATCTACGAATGTGATGATCGCCGACAATGACTTTAACATCAAGTATATGAATAAGGCAGTATATAAGATGTTCCAAAACGGAGAAGGAGATATTAGAAAACAATTAAGTGCTTTTAATTTGCATAGCGTACTTGGTTCGAATATCGACTCTTACCATAAGAATCCCGCCCACCAAAGGAATATACTCGCGAATTTGAATAACACCTACGAATCTTCGATCACAATCGGAGGAAGGTCTTTCAACCTGATCGCAAATCCTATTTTAAGCTCTGAAGGACAAAGGTTAGGAGCAGTTGTCGAATGGTACGACGTTACAGCGGAACTGGCAGTCCAAAAAGAGATCGAAGAGATAGTAGGCGCTGCGGCAAAGGGAGATTTTAAAACTAGGGTAAGATTAGAAGGAAAAGACGGTTTCTTTAGAAGTTTAGGAGAAGGTATCAATTCCTTCCTACAAGTAAGCGAAACCGGATTAAATGAAGTTGTAGATGCTTTAGAGAGATTAGCGAACGGCGACCTGACTTCTAAAATAGAAAACGAATATTTTGGAACATTCGGAAAACTGAAAGAATATGGAAACACTACTGTAGACAAACTGAACGAGATCATGGGGGATATCGTCATGAAAGCCGGAAGTTTAGTGGGTTCTGCCGGAGAGGTTTCTTCTACGGCAAATTCGCTTAGCCAAGGCGCTTCACAACAGGCTGCTTCTGTGGAAGAGACTACTTCTTCTTTGGAAGAAATGACTGCATCTATCGATCAAAACGCTAGTAACTCCAAACAAACCGAACAGATCGCAAGCCAATCTTCTAAAGATGCCGAAGAGGGAGGAAAATCTGTAACCGAAACAGTGAGTGCGATGAAGCAGATTGCGGAAAAAATTTCCATCATCGAGGACATCGCATACCAGACTAACCTGCTTGCCTTGAATGCAGCGATTGAAGCGGCAAGAGCAGGAGAACATGGAAGAGGATTCGCCGTAGTAGCGTCCGAAGTTAGAAAATTAGCGGAGAGGAGCCAAAAGTCAGCGAATGAGATCTCTAGTCTTGCAGTATCTTCCGTAGCAATTGCGGAAAAAGCAGGAAAACTCATAAGCGAGATTGTTCCGAATATTAGAAAAACTGCAGATTTAGTGCAAGAGATCACTGCTTCGAGTGAAGAGCAAGCCTCCGGGGTAGTCGAGATTAATAAAGCAATGGGACAGTTAGATCAAGTCTCTCAACAGAATGCTTCCGCCTCAGAGGAGCTGGCTGCGATCGCTGAAGAGATGAATAGCCAGGCGGAATCTCTCCGAGAATCCGTATTATTCTTTAGGCTGAGTAAAGAATCCCAGGGAAAAGAAAGTTTCGGTAACGGTTCCAAAAGTATCGCGGCTGTAAGAACTGTAAATATTCCGGACAAACCTAAGTTTGAAAAGTACTGAGGTATTGTAAGTGAGCGCTTTCGAAGACAACCAGTATTTGACCTTTAAGATCGGAGAAGAAACTTTCGGGATCGGACTTCTGAATGTAAAAGAGATCTTAGAATATACACATGTCACAACAGTTCCGATGATGCCTTCTTTTATTCCGGGAGTGATCAATCTAAGGGGAAATGTGGTCCCGGTCCTGGACGTATGCGATAAGTTTTTCAGAAAGAAACATTCTCCGGACAAAAGAACCTGTATTGTGATAGTGGAAGTCCCGGAATCTGTAAATGGAGCCAGGATGGATATTGGCCTGATCGTTGAAGCGGTATACGAAGTATTGAGTATACCTTCTTCCGAAATAGAACCACCTCCTACGTTCGGATCTAGAATACGTGTGGATTTTTTAGCGGGTATGGCAAGGCAAACAAGCGGATTCATCCTTTTACTAAATCTTCTTCGTTTATTAACCGTAGAAGAATTGACCGCTTTAGAGGAAACCAGAGAGGAAGCGGCTAACGTAATTTCTGTAGGCTAAATATGGAACCGGAGATTGTTAGGGATATTTTTTTACAGCCGGGTGGTTTTTATTGGGGTGAGAATGGAACTCGTATTAGAACACTTTTAGGGTCCTGTGTCGCATTATGTTTTTGGCATCCATATTCCAAGGTAGGAGGAATGGCCCATATCATGTTACCCAGACGACCATCTCATATTTCGGAACCTCATCCTAAATATGCGGACGATGCATTGGAAACTTTCTTAAAACAATTCCAAAAATTGGGAGAAAGACCGGGAAGATTCGTATGCAAAATTTTCGGTGGAGCTTCCATGTTCTCACCGGAAGAAGATAAATTGGAGGAAGTTAAAAGAATAGTGGAAATTGGCGAAAAAAATGTGGAGTCCGTTTTGGATTTGGTCCGTAAAGCGAATATAGATCTAACGGCTTCCAATACCGGAGGAAAATCCCATCGAAAAATATATTTCTCACTTTGGGATGGAGAAGTATATATGGAAAATCCGAAAAATTAGTATAGCATGATATACGTATATATTATCGACGATTCCGCAGTGGTTCGGTCCGTACTAAAACAAGTTTTGGAAATGAATTCGGATATAAAAGTTATCGGGTCCTCTCCCGATCCTGTGTTCGCCTTGGAAAAACTCGGAAAGTCGGAAAGATGGCCAGATGTGATCGTTCTAGATATTGAAATGCCTAGAATGGACGGGATCAGTTTTTTAAAAAAGATAATGCACACTCACCCTACTCCGGTCTTGATTTGTTCTTCTCTCGCGGAAGAGTCTTCTGAAACTGCTTGGATAGCCTTAAAGGAAGGTGCGGTCGGAATTGTTACTAAACCCAAAATTGGACTTAAAGATTTTTTAGAGGATTCTGCTGTTTATCTAGGAGAGTGTGTTCGTTCCGCTTCCATATCCAAGTTGAAACATCAAATTTCCACTCCTTCCTCCAAGACGAACGGACTGGATTTTACGAAAATCGCAACTACTGATAGGATCGTTGCAATCGGAACATCGACAGGTGGAACGATCGCTTTGGAGGAAATTCTAACTTCTCTCCCGGCTAATAGTCCGGGGATAGTGATTGTGCAGCATATGCCTGAAAAATTTACGGAAGCATTCGCAAATCGTTTAGATAGAATGTGCAAAATTACCGTAAAAGAAGCGAAGGATGGAGATCGCATCCAAGAAGGTATTGCACTCATTGCTCCAGGAAATAAACATATGGAAGTGGTCGGAAGCGGGGCCCAATTCATCGTAAAGATCACGGACGGTCCATTAGTAAATCGTCATAGACCATCCGTGGACGTATTATTCCATTCCGTTGCAAAACATGTTGGTCGAAATGCAAAGGCTTTTTTATTAACGGGTATGGGTGCAGACGGAGCGGCAGGATTATTAGAGATCAGGAAGGCTGGCGGGAGAACGATCGCTCAAGATGAAGCAAGTTCTGTCGTATTCGGTATGCCAAGAGAAGCGATAGAGAGAGGAGCAGCGGAAAAGATACTTTCCTTAGCAGATGTTCCTTCCGAGATCCTCGCCGGTTAAAAACCGAGCGAGAATCATAGAAGTTTAAGTTAAAGTAGAGAGAAAGTTACCTTATTCTTTCTATCTTGGATCTCTTCCGGGGTTTCGATCTTAATGATCTCGTCCGGAACGATCTTAAAGATAGTTTGTCCTTTTTGGATAATCTTTCCGTCGCTTTCTTTCAAGATCACTTCCTTAACTGTTCCAGAGAATGGAGCAGTGATCTTATTAAACATCTTCATTACTTCCACTATGAATAAAGGTTGGCCCGCTTTAAAGTGCTCGCCTTCATTCACCATTGGAGGAAGATCCGGAGCTTCCTTAGAATAGAACATTCCTCCCATTGGAGAAACGATCTCGTCCGAGCTTGCTTTAGGAGCAGGCGCCAAAAATTTAATGAACGCGTCTCTTGTATCCGCTTTCTTAAATTCTTCCGGGATGACCGGCTCTAAGTTCTCATCCACTCCTAACTTGTAGAAACCTGATTTGTTTCCAAGGTTCGGAATAAGTTTTAATAGTTCTAATCCGATCTGGAACCCTTTGTGGGAAGCAATCGCCTTGGTCCAAATACCTGCATCTACGCCAGCAGGCGCTTTAGCAGCCAGAACCGAATCCCAATCTGCGGAATCCGCTTTTTTACCGGTCAGCCTTTCTAATTCATCATAAAATGCTAATGCAGATTGAAGGATTTTCTGGTCATGGTCCCAGATCTGCTCGGAAGGAGATTGGTGTAATTCTCCCTCCATATGCAGATAATAGTATAGGTCGGAAAGAATATGGATCGGATTTCGTAACCAAACTACTTGGTCTTTTTCAAACTTCCAAGAAACATTCTCATGATATCCTAAGAATCCCGCTAAAACATGAGCGTCTGCGAGTATTTCTCCCAGAGGTCTAGTTATCAGTGTCAGTTTTCTGGAAAGGACCTTTTTTCCCTCTGCCGGTGCATTAGAAAGAACTTTAGTCCAAGCAACTTCCAGATCTATATCCTTGCCTAGGCTTTCTAGGGCGCCAACCGCAGCAAGATAAGAAATCATAAACGCAGTGGAAGGTTTGAATAAAGGATCTTTTCCTAAGATCCAATGGATCAATCCGTAATGAACAAGTAAGTTTGTTTGTAGATCTTGCCCTCTAAGTTCGGTTTTTCTTAAGATATTTCCGAGCCTGCGAAGATTATCTTCTCTACTAGTTCCGTAAGTGATTAGAAGAGCGATATTAGAATCGTAAGCACCCGCTACTTTATAATGAACGAATAGACCAGTATCCGGATTTCTGACGGAAATCCCTTGGTCGTCCCTGATCTCTTCCGGTAAAGGTTTGGACCAGCTTAAGATCACCCCGCCTGCGTGAGGTTGGATCGCTTTATTTGTAGCATTGATACGGACTTCCGCGCCGGAAATATTTCTGACTACACGTTCCGGTTTAGGCAGTCTTTTTCCGTGGAGGGCTAAAAGTGCCATCGCCTCGATCAAACTATCTACGATAAAAAATTCGGATTTGTTCTCTGGATTGGTAAACTTCAAAGAGTATACCATTTCGGTAACTCTATGCTCTACCTGGATCCTTGTGTTCATCTCCATGAAGAAGTGGTTGGTCCCTTCTACGATCAACTCGAAGGTGGAAACGCTATTTAAAGCGACTGCCTGTCCGAATCTTTCGGATTGTTCTTCCATTTCTTTGAGAACCTGAAGATCCGCCTTCATGATCTCCGCTTTTTTAGGTGAAGTTTTTTCAAGGATTGCAATCTCGTTCTGCAGAAGTTCTTGAGTAAGAGAGATCTCCAGAAGTTTTTGTTCATGCATCTGCACGGAACAATCCCTTCCACCTAAAGCCAAACACCATTCTCCGTTACCGATCAACTGGATCTCGTTGTGTCTGGTCTTTTCGATATTCAATTCTATCAAAAAGTTCCTATTGGAACCCGGAGCTGTCACTTTAGATTCAGATAATATTTCTTGTACTGCTGTTTTTACTTCTTCCGGTTTGGAAACTACCCTTTGGCCTTTTCCACCGCCACCGCCTACGTATTTGAAACGAATACGATTGCTTGGGTATTTTTTCCAGATCTCTGCAGCTTCAATTTCTGCCTGAGCCTGCAATTCCGGAATGGTTACTAATTCTACGATCTTTTCGTAACCTGCATACAGTAACGCTTCTGCGTTTTCTTCCAACGAAATAGAAGAATTATACGAAAAGTTTAATCCTTTTTCTTTGGCAAGGGCAACTAACGCTTTTTCGTCCTTTGCTTTTTTAAGAAGACAAGTTGCAGAGATGGTGTCTACGCCCGGTGTCACGGAAACGTTCAGTTTACGAGCAAGTTTTTTCGCCTCATCTTTTGAGCCTGCTTGGTGAGCTACATGAGACGAAGGACCCATAAAGGTGACTCCGCTCTCTTCGATTGCCTCGATGAATTCGGAATCTTCTGCCATAAATCCATAACCGGCAAAGATATGAGTATACCCGTTATCTTTTGCAATTTGGATGATTTGTTTAATTCTAGCGGCTTTTTCTTCCGCGCCGGCTCCCATATAATCAGGAACTCTATGGATATTAGAAGGAAATCTGAAATCTCTAAGTTCCGGAGCGAGTGCCATCGGATAAACGACCGAATCTTTTTCGGAAAGTAAGATACCGTATTCTCTTACTCCGATCTGGTCGAAAATTTCCATTGCCTCTTTTCGAACTGGGCCACGGCAAACGATCAGACATTTGATCGTTTCTAAAGAGAAAGAATGGATCCAAGGAGAAGTAGATTCGCGAAATGTAATACGTCGATTTTGGTAGTCGATCATTTGTTTTTACTCGAATTCCCTTTGAGGTCCGGACATCGGTCCGGGTTTGTAGTGTCGGATTAAATAATCTAAATTTTTGAAGAGTATGTTTCTGGTAGTTCCCGGAAGAACGATCCTGGAAACGGAACCTAAAGATAACGCTTCCTTAGGATTCATTAGCTCTTTCTCATATTTTTGAGAGAGAAGTTGAAGCTTTTTATCCCTAGTCGCAGCGGCATCTTTTTCCGATACGCCATTCTTTAGATTTTCCTTATATTCCTTTTGGATCGCAGTGATCTCGTCTTTATAGACGTAGTCTTTACCGGCAGGACCCATTACCGCAATCCTTGCGGTCGGAAGTGCAAATACCATATCCGCACCAGTGTGGTAAGAGTTAAAACTTGCGTATGCTCCGCCGAATGCGTTTCGGATGATTAGAGTCAATCTTGGAGTGCGGATATCGATGATCGAATCCAACAGTTTTCTTCCTTCCAGGACGATTCCGTTCTGTTCCTGTTCTTTTCCGGGTAAGAACCCGGTGGTATCCTCTAAAAATATTAAAGGAATGTTATATACATTACAGAAACGGATAAATCTGGTGCCCTTTCTTGCAGCACCGATATCAATCTGCCCGGAAGATACTGCGGAGTTATTCGCAACGAAACCAACTACGTGTCCACCCAATCTACCGAAAGCGGTGACAAGATTTCTGGATCTTTGCGGTTGGATCTCGAAATATTGTCCATGATCACAAATATTCTGGATATATAATGTGATATCGAATGGAGTATTCATCCCCGTAGGAGAATTGAATGTCTTTTTGAATAAGATCTCTTCTTCGTAGATAAATCTATCGGTAGGATCAGAGGTAGGATGGAATGGCGCAGCACTTGAATTATTATCAGGAATATAAGATAAAAGTCTAAGTGCAGTTCTTAAAGCTCCTAACTCATCGTTAGTGACCAAGTCAACTACCCCGCTCTGTCCATGGACTTTTGGTCCACCCAGATCGTCTGCGCTGATATCCTCTCCTAAAACGGATTTAACAACTCCAGGTCCGGTCAATCCAAAGAAGGTATTTTCCGGTTGGATCATGAAAGAACCTTGTCTTGGAAGATAAGCTCCACCACCCGCATTAAATCCGAACATGAGCATTAAGCTTGGGACCACACCGCTGATCTTTCTGAGCGCGGTAAACGCTTCGGAATATCCGTCGAGACCACCCACTCCGGCAGGAACATATGCGCCTGCCGAGTCGTTCATTCCGATCAGAGGAATTCCATGTTCCCCTGCCATGTAGATAAGCCTTGCGAGTTTGTTTCCGTTAGTAGCATCCATGGACCCCGCTCTAAGAGTGAAGTCATGTCCGTAGATCGCTACGTCCCTTCCGTTAATATTTAAAATACCTGTAATTAAGGAAGCCCCGTCTAAATTTTTTCCCCAGTTTTGGTAGAGAATATTGGGCTCTGAATTGGTAAGGACTTTGATCCTTTCCCAAACAGTCATTCTTCCTTTAGAATGTTGTACTAGGATCCTATCCGTTCCTCCTCCTTGCAGAGGTTTTTCCAATAACTCTTTGCCCATTGTATTGGCATCGTCGTAAATACTGGAGACGGGTTGGGATTCCGAAGATTCAGAAGATTGAAACGGATTATCTATAGAGTACGTTTGTTCCGACATACGGTACACAGTTTTTAGAGAAAGGCCAGGGAGGAAAGCTAAAAACCGCGGTTCGGTAAAAGGATTTATTGAAGGCTAGAATCTACAGTATCATAGATCTTAAATAAGGAATCCATATCTATAATCTCGAAAACCTTACGAACTGCCGGGCGCAAAGCTGCTAGTTTGAGTTGGATCTCTCTTTCCTTACAAACTCTTAAGGAACCTACTATAACTCTTAAGCCTGCAGAAGATACAAACTCCACGTTGGACATATCTAAGACGATATTGGGCTCTGTTGCCTTTCTGATATGATCCATGAACGCCTGTTCTACCCTATGGGTATTGTGAACGTCCATATTTCCAATCAGGTGGATCACTCTAGAGTTCCCTTTTATTTCTACCGTCAGTTCCATTTTGCCCCCATCGTTAGCGGAAAAATTTTTGAAGAGTAAGAATGTTTCTTCCCTCTTCCATTTTATAATCCACCACGTCCATCAATGTCTCTATCAGATACACACCGAATCCGCCTTTTCTTTTTCCGGAGAGGTTTTCCTCTATGGACGGGTCTTTCACATTCGTTCTGTCGAATCCTTTTCCGGAATCAGTCAGCACGATCGTGATAGAATCTTCAGTGAACCGAATTTTACAATCGAATTTCGGATTTCTGAGCAGAGTATCCTTATAACCGTGCATCACGATATTAGTAGCCGCCTCATCCCCTGCCAAAAGAATATCGTCTCTCAAAAAATCAGGCAGATTTCTTACCTTGATCGCATCGTATATAAATTCTCGGAAGATAGGAATTTGTCCGGTATTCGCGTCGAAAGTCCTGAAAAATTGAAAATCATTATTGTACTTCAATAGAAGTACAGTGAAATCGTCGAAAGGTTCTTTTCCAAAGGAGAAAGAGCGGATAGTTGCGTACAATTCTTCCACAATTTTTTGGGCAGGAAGATGTCTTCTGGATTTGATCTCTTCGATCATTCTTTCCAGACCGAACTCATTTCCTTGCGCGTCTTTTTCTTCTACCGCACCGTCCGTATAGAGAACGAAAATATCCCCTGGTTTGACCGTAAAATTTCCACCCTTATATTTTGCAGTAGGGATCACTCCTAGAGGAGGTCCCTGTCCTTTTAATAACTCATAGGATCCGTCTTCTTTGATCCAGACCTGGTCGTTATGGCCTGCAGAAGCGTATTCGATCGTAAACAAAGAAGGATTATAATGAATGAAGAATGCGGTGACGAACATTCCAAAATGGGAATCTTCGAAAATCAGCTCATTTCCTTGTCTTAAAATTTCTTCGGGACTTAGGTCATGATTTCTGGCTAGAGTTCTGATGATGGAAGAACTCATCGCCATAAACAGCGCAGCAGGAAGACTTTTTCCGGAAACATCTGCGATCAAAAAGGAATATTGACCGTCGCTGTACTGGTAATAATCGTAAAAATCGCCCGATACATCCTTGGCCGGGACGGAAAGAATCCCTAGATCAAAATTGGAATGAAATACTTTTTCCGAGGGAAGAATATTCTGTTGGATCTTCCGGGTAATTTCCATCTCCTGTTGGATCGCTTTTTTTTCCAACATTTCGTTTCTCAAACGGAAAGCTTCGAATCCCTTTGTGAACTGGGAAGCCATGGTCTGTAATAATCGGAAATCCGAGTCCTGGTAAGAAAGTTTATCCTTTCTATCCGCCACAGTCAAGGCCCCGTAAGGTTCCCCGCTGGACAAGAATAACGGAACGATAATGTATGAACCTTTTAAAAATCTTCTATCCAGCTCATGACGGAAAGGTTGGTCCAAAATATCTCTTTTAAGGACGGGAAGACCTTCCCTAACACTGGATAGGATCTGGGTTCCCGAAATTTCTTCCTCTATAACCCTATCTATTTTTTCCGTTTTCCCATCGTAATACGCGCAGTTGATATAGTTCTCTTTGGAAAGACTGTATAAAAAAATTCCAGCAACACTTGCATCCAACTCGCGGATAATCAATCGGATGGACTTTCGGACTAACCCCAACCTGTTCGTAGAAAGACTAACCGCTTGCGATAGATCGAATAAGGACTCTAACTCGGAAACTTTTTTGCGAAGATCCTTGTTTGCATTCTCTAGGTTCTGAAGAAGCCCGGTCTTTTGGATGGCTAAGGCGGAAGTACCGGAAAAACTTAAAAAAAGTTCCAGATCTTCTCCCGTAAACTTTTCTCTATCTACTGTGTTGATCGCCTCAATTACACCTATGACCTCATCGTTTGCGACTAAAGGTGCAGCCATGATGTTTCGAGTAGTAAATTGGGAAGCCTTATCTACTTCCTTATAAACCCGATCATCATTCTGAGCGTCGTTGATGATCATCGGTTTACGTTCTCTGACGACTAGACCCGCAACCCCCTTTCCTACCGGAACTTGCATCTTAGTGACAGCTTCGCTCTTTTCTCCCAGAACTGTGTGGAAATACAGATACTCTTTCGATTCGTCCAAAAGAAGAACGCTACAGGCTTCCGTCCTGAATACCGTCTTGGAAGAAAGCATGATCGCTTCTAATAATTGAGAAAGATCTAAGGAAGAATTGATCAGTCCTGAAACACGGATCACTTCCGTAAGTAAGAAGTCGAAACGTTCCGATTGTCTTTTTGCTTGTGCTGCTTCTAATACCAACTGAGTGGTAGCAAGTAAGGAGAGAGTGACTAAGGAAGCATCTCCGGATACATGAGATTCTTTTAATAATCTTCCTACTGTTTTACAAGTAGTACGAAGAAGTTCAAAATCAGTTTTAGAAAAACGATCCGCGGTAGTTTTACCTTGCAAAACTAAAACTGCGTAACTCGCACGATTCGCTTTAAGACTCGCGTCAAGATCGTCCACTTTTAATCGAACCACTAAAAGTGGGTAACTACTGGGCGATTTTGCCCAAGGAGGTGTTTTACCTCTTTCTAAAAGTAGATCTTTTCCGGATTGAGAGAATGCCCAATGCGCAGCTTCGATCAGTTCTCTTTCATTACGCCCAGATATTTGTCTTATGTTTGCGGACTCTGTTGTGGAAAATATACCGCCTAAGTCAGCATGAGTGAGTGCGATTGCCTCTCTCAAAAAACTGTCGAAGATGGAGGAGACCCCTAAACCTTCTTCTAAAAAGAAGGAACCGTCACTGCGACTTTTGAGTAGGGTCTCCTGTTTTTTTATCTGGGTCAAGGTCGGAAATTAGGATTGGAATTTAAGGGACTCTTCCCTTAGTTTTCTGTTGGCGAGTTCAAGTTCTTTGATCCGATTCATTGCGGAAATTAATTCATCTCTGGATAAGTTAGTCACAACTGAAGTTGCATCAAAAGCTTCTTTAACATCCTTTAATTCTTGTCCGGAGTATTGGATGATCGTCTCATACATACGAATGATCTCATCCGCATTTTCCAATTCCTGTTCATTCAATCTCAAAACTTTCTCATAACCTTTGATGATATCGTTTTGGATTTTTATTTTTTTCTGTAGTTCCTCGACGGAATCGCTCATCCGTTTGCTCCTAAAATAATATATATTGACAGTGCACCCAAGGAGACCATATTGGAATCAGAGGGGATGTAGCTCAGTTGGGAGAGCATTTGAATGGCATTCAAAAGGTCGGGGGTTCGATTCCCCTCGTCTCCACACACCAACGCCGAACCTAATAGATAGTTTCCTTTCCGAATCACTGTCAAGACTAATGCGAGAGAATCATTGGACTTTTACCAGCCGGGGAAATCCCAAAAAAGACGAGGTGCTTTGGCTTCGGGACCCCTTACATTCTTTTGATAGGTCCTTTAGCCCGGAACTTTCTTCCGATTATTATCTTACTGTAGCGGAAGGTCCTGAAAAATTCAGCGGATTTTCGAATACGGATATTCTGGATTTTTTAGATAAAAGAAAGAAGAAACAAATTCTAATTGCGGAAGGATTTTCCGCGAGATTGATCTGGCCGCTTCTCACCCAAAGTAACGACAAAATACTTTCTGCATTTTTGATTTTCCCAAACCCTCTGCCTGTATCCGGATACTCCACATCTATTTTGGAAAAAACGGATTGGTTTTTAAGGAATTTGACCCAAATCCCTAAGTTCTTCTGGGACCCATTCGGCTTAGAAAAGTTATGGAACGGATTAGAAAAGGAAGATCTCTATTCCCAAAAGGCAAAATGTCCGGTGGGTATCCTACTTCCCAGAACTGTTGGTCCTTTAGCTACCCAAGCGGAAATATTACAAAATTTTTCCGTCGGAACTTCGGTCTTTAGATGGGAAGCTCAAAATCCAAGATTTTTAGAACCGACCGGTTGGCTGCTGTCTAAAATCCTAGAACCATTCTTAAAATCTGGTGGGCAAAAACCGGTGAAAGATAGCTCTAGGACAAGGTTCTGAAAATGTCAGTGCGTAAAATTCTCAAAATCGGCGATCCACTTCTAAGAAAGACCAGCGAAACTGTTCATCCGGACGAATTGGGAACCAAAGAATTCAAAAAGTTGATCCGGGACATGTTTGATACAATGAGACATGCGGACGGCGTAGGCCTTGCCGCACCTCAGATCGGTATCATGAAGAAGATCGTAGTAGTCGGATCCGACCCGGAAGATGATAGTCCTTCACGAGTTCCGGAAAGAATTTTGATCAATCCTGAGATCAAACCGGTCACAGACTCACTAGACGGTAACTGGGAAGGTTGTCTTTCCGTTCCGGGTATGAGGGGTTATGTGGAAAGACCCAATAAGATCCAAATGAAATGGATGGATGAAAAAGGAAGCATCCACGATGAAATCATCGAAGGATATTCCGCAATCGTATACCAACATGAATGCGATCACCTAAACGGAGTCTTATACGTAGATAGATTGAAGAGCACAAAAATGTTTGGCTTCAACGACTCCATGGAACTGACCGGTCCTATCCTGGACTAAAAGAACTTCTCCCTAAACACTTAAGCGGAAGCCCCTATGAAAAGTATCATCGAATATTTCCTCTCGAAAAGTATCTTCGTAAATCTACTCACAGTCCTAATCATCTTTGCAGGAAGTTTTCTTGCGGTTAAAATGAATAGAGAAGCGTTTCCAAATATCAATTTTGATATAGTCTCTATATCTACTCTATATCTGGGTGCTTCTCCGCAAGAGGTGGAAAAGTTAGTCACGAACCCTCTGGAAAAAGCGATCAAAGAAGTGGATGGGATCAAAGAATATAGATCCGCTTCTATCGAAGGTAGATCCGGGATCGTGATCACATTGGATCCTGATACAAAGGATACCCAAAAAGTGGTGGATGATATTAAATCCGCCATTGACCGCGTAGAGGATCTTCCGGAAGAAGTGGAAGATCCGATCGTAACCGAGATCACAACTGCAAGAACACCAGTGATCGAAGTCTCCATCACATTAAAAGAAGATGATGGATCTGTCGAGGCCGAGAAAAAATTACGTGCGCAGGCAAAGATCGTAGAACAAGCGCTTTTGGATATTTCGGGAGTAGCGAAGGTCTCGCGCAGAGGCTGGAGAGAGACCGAAATGCAAGTGGATATTCTTCCGAATAGCCTATTCGGTTTTTATCTCACCGGTCAAGATGTGATCGGCGCATTGAGAAACCGTAACGTAAACGTCCCGGGTGGAAATGTCACTGGCCTGGATAAAGAGATCATACTAAGGACGATCGGAGAATTCGATACCCCAGAAGAGATCTCCAAAGTACATGTTAGGGGGAACGAGATCGGAAATGCGATCCGTATCCAGGACATTGCTAGGGTAACGGAAGGTTTAAGAGAAGCGGAATATATAGAGAACGTAAACGGCACTAAGACCGTAGCTCTTACAGTCCTAAAAAGGCAAAGTGCGGATGCGATCAAAGTAGTAGATAATGTAAAATCAACCGTGGAAAAATTCCGCAAAGGTTCTCCCGAGTTCCAGTATGCATTCGTAAACGATCTTTCTAAATACATTCGGCGTAGATTAAATGTCCTAATTTCAAACGCTACATTCGGGATGATCCTAGTTACCGGATCTTTATTCTTCTTCTTGGGATGGAGAGTGGCACTTATGACCGCTCTTGGTATTCCGGTCTCTTTCGGTGCCACATTCTTCATCATGGATCAATTCGGTCTGACTTTGAATTTGATCTCAATGTTCGGACTAGTCCTGGTCGTAGGTATCCTTGTGGATGATGCGATCATCATTTGTGAAAACGTTTATCGATATATAGAGGAAGGACTTCCTCCATACGAGGCAACCTTAAAAGGAACCTTAGAAGTGGTTTCCCCAGTGACAGCAACAGTTACTACAACGATTGCTGCGTTTGCTCCACTCCTATTCATGCCGGGAATTTTCGGTAAATTCGTATTCAGCATTCCGCTTGTTGTGATTATCGCGCTCTGCGCTTCATTGGCGGAAGCATTCTTCATTCTTCCAAACCACTTGTATGATATCAATAAAGGTGGAGTAAAAGCGGGAGAGATCAAAGAAGAGTCAGGATGGTTTTCTAAATTTAGGAACACGAAATATGTTCCTGCTCTTAAATTCGCATTAAATAATCCTTGGAAGATGACTATTGGTCTAGTCTCGTTATTGATCGCAAGTTTTATCATCCAGATCCTATTCTCCAAGTTTAAATTATTCCCCGGTTCCGTAGACCAGTTCTATGTAAAGGTCACCGCTAAAACCGGTGCTAGTTTGAATGAAACTTATCGTTATTTAGAAGTGATCGAAAAAGAGATCGCTAAAGTACCTCAAGAAGATTTGGAGAATTATGCAACTCGAGTAGGGATCATCCAGGCAAATCCGAATGATCCTTTTACTAAAAGAGGAAAACATTACGGAATGGTAATGGCATATTTAACTGCAGAAGAGAACCGCAAAAAATGCCATAAAACCGACGATATCATCCAAAAACTCAGAAGAAAAACTCTCTGGTTGCTTAACGAAACTTCCCGTAAAATTGAAGAGGAAAAGATCCAGAAAGAAGCCGCAGAAATCAAAAATCCTTGTGATGTGCCCGAACCTGTCGTTATCCCAGAAGAATTCGAATCTCTTAGAGGCAAACTAGTCTCATTAGAATACGAAAAAGTATCCGGAGGACCTCCTGTAGGAAAACCGGTTGCGATCGAGATTAGAGGAGATAGTTACGACACTCTTCTCAAAATCGCCGCGGAATACAAAGGTATATTAGGAAAAGTGAAAGGAGTCACGGATATTGCTGACGACTTCAACGAAGGTAAGGACGAAGTACGTATTCGAGTCAGCGAATCTCTTGCTTCTACCGCCGGAGTCTCCGTATTCAAAGTCGCCCAAGCAATCAATACTGCATTCCAAGGAACTGTCGCCACCAAGATCAAAAGGACGGACGAAGAAGTAGAGGTAAAAGTAAGATTTCCTGAATCCTATAGAAAGTCGGTGGAAAGTTTAAATCATGTATATGTTTCCAACTCCATCGGAAAAATGATCCCGGTGTCCCGTTTAGTAACGATGCAAAGACTTCCAGGTGTTTCCAATATCAATCACTTGGATGGGAAACGTTTGGTGACGGTCACAGCAAACTTGGCCGGCGGAAAACAGGCTAATTCAAGCGAAGCAAATGCTTCCGCTAAAAAATTAGCGGAACAAGAAAAGATCATAGATAAGTATCCCGGTTATATAGTTCGTTTCGGTGGCGAGAATAAGGATACGGAAGAGTCCATGGGCTCCTTGGGATTTCTGTTCTTGATGGCACTTCTTATCATGTACATCATCATCGCTTCCCAATTCGGATCTTTAATGCAGCCTCTTGTGATCGGAAGCGCTATCCCCTTCTCCTTTATTGGAGTAATCCTGGCATTCGTAAGCCATGGAGAATATTTCGGATTCTTGGCGATGCTTGGGATTGTAGGACTTGCAGGAGTTGTGGTAAACGACTCCATCGTGCTTGTTGATTTTGCAAACACATTAAGAAGAGAAAATCCGAACAAGAATATTAAGGAAATTTTAGTAGATACTGGAAATCTAAGATTAAGAGCGGTAACCTTAACTACTGTTACCACTGTGCTCGGACTTTTGCCGACTGCATACGGGATCGGCGGTTACGATCCGTTCTTAGTACCTATGGCACTCGCTTTTGGTTGGGGACTTGCGTTCGCAAGTATCATCACCTTGATCATGGTGCCCGTATTCTATCTTCACCTTTATAATTTTCAAACTTGGTTTTATGGGAGAATAGAAAGGATTTTCGGTAAAAAACAGGTCGTAAAACCTAGTACGGTCTATTTCCCAAGCCCTGAATTTTCGAGCGAGCCTGATAGGATTTTAACGAATAATAAAGGTAAAAAGAAGAAGTAAGATCAAAACGAAAAGCGGGAAATCAATCCTGCTTTTCGTTCAATATTTCCGGAATGGTTACGAATTTATAACCCTTGTTTAGCATTGCCTGGATAAAATCAGGAAGAATATAAATCAGCTTTTCGGATTGTCTTGGAGAACCTAAGTGCATTAAAATAATTGCACCGTTCATTCCATTTTTATCGGAAGCTTCCCAGCGATATAGAAAATCCAGCATCTCTTCTTTAGTTTTATAATGAGGATTTTGTACTAGTTTCGTTTTACCGGTCGCCGAATCTTTTTTAGTGATGTATTTTTTATAGACGAAGTCAGGTACATCCAAAGAACCCACCGTATTATTGCTCCAGAAAATATGGTTTTCATAACCTTGGGTGGCATATACATCCAAGATGATCTGATCCACCGCACCGTAGGGCAATCTATAATACTTAGTAAGAGTAAGCCCGGTAATAGTTCTGAATTTATCCTCTACAGAAGTAAGCTCTTCTAAAAGAAGATTAAAATCCGGAATCTCATCCGCAACGTAGCTCAAAAGCGCTCTCTTTCTAAGAGAGGATTCCTTTAAACTTCTAGGTAGATTGAAATGGCTCCAAGTATGATTCCCGAAAACTACCCTTCCGTCCAAAGCGGCTAATTTTTTAAGATAGACCAAATTGGTTTTGGAAAATAAGGATCCGCCCTTTTTAGCAGGATTTTCGTTCGAAACGAATAAGGTCACCTTGATCGGAAACCTCATCATAAATTCGTAAAGTATTTGTAGATCTTCTCCTGTACCCAAATCAAAAGTAAGGGAGATTTCTTTGAAATTCGGATTTCCCCGGCTAATATTCTTACCAGTTCCGGGTTTAGGAATGATAGCTTGTAAGGAATTTAAGTTTTTATTCACTTCTTCGCTTAGATCGCCGTCAGGAACGTCATCCAAGATGGAAGATTTAAAACGAAGGACTTCCTCTTCTCTTTGTTGTTCTTCCAACCTTAAACTTGTGATATCTTCCGAAAGAACTGAGATAACTTCATTCTGTTTTTGGACTGTGTTTTGGAGAGAATCCAACCTTCTTGCCAAAGCAAAAACAGTGGTGACGCTCAAGATCAGAAAAAAGAATACGGAGGAACCGATCCGGATCTGACGAAATTTTTTTTCCAGGACTTCGGATTCTACTTCGTTGTCCTGGATTTCCTTGATCGTCTTGGAAAGTACTGTGGATTCTTCTTCGCTGAGCATGTTCTGATTTCGGTCAACTGACCAGACGGATGAATTTTCCTTTTTTGCCTTGGCGAATCAAGTATTCTGCGTTTTTACTTACGGTAAATTTTTCGTCCGAAAGTTTCTCCTCGTCGACATAAATCCCCCCGGACTTGATGAGCCTTCTCGCTTCGGAGGTAGAAGGAACAAATCCTAGTTTGGCGAGAACCCAGATCAACTGCGGAGTTTCGGATTCCTGGAAAAATTCGGGACCTAATTTTGTTTCCGGAATATTTTCAGGAATAGCTCTTGCTTTCGGATTATGGACTTTATTCCATTCTTCGATCGCTTCCGAATTTGTATCCGGAGGAGAAAATTGGTCCATTATTAATTTTGCAAGCTCGGTTTTGACCTCTTTAGGATGAAGTTCTCCGGATTGGATCCCTTTTTTACGTTCTGTAACGGATTCCATAGGAAGATCCGTAAGCAATTCGAAATAATTCCACATCAGTTCGTCCGAGATCGACATTAGTTTCCCGAACATGTCGATTGGCTCTTCCGTAATCCCTACGTAATTTCCGAGGGACTTGGACATCTTTTTGACCCCGTCCAGACCAACCAAAAGAGGAAGAGTGATCACACATTGCGCCTCTTTTCCGTATTCTCTCTGTAATTCTCTACCTACTAAAAGGTTGAATTTTTGGTCTGTTCCACCCAATTCCACGTCAGCTTCCATTTCTACGGAGTCATAACCTTGGACTAGAGGATATAAAAATTCAATCAGGGAGATGGGTTGACCACCCTTGTATCTTTTGCTGAAATCGTCCCTTTCTAAAATTTGGGCCACGCTGTATTTGGAGGTAAGAACCAGAACATCCTCGAAGTTCATCCCAGAACACCAACGGGAATTATAAACGATCTTAGTCTTTTCCTTATCCAAAACCTTAAAAACTTGGCTTTGGTAGGTTTCTGAGTTTTTGAGAACTTCTTCTTTGGAGAGTCTTTTTCTGGTTTCGGATTTTCCTGTAGGATCTCCGATCATTGCAGTAAAATCCCCCAAAAGGAAATTCACCTCATGACCCAGGTCCTGGAAATGCCTTAATTTTCTAAGTAAAACGAAATGTCCCAGGTGAAGGTCCGGGGCTGTCGGATCGAAACCGGCTTTGATTTTTAAGGACTTTTTTTTGGTAAGTTTGGAGGTAAGTTCCTCCTCGCTGATCAGGTCGACCGTCCCGCGTCGTATCAATTCGATTTGTTTTTTAGGTTCCATTTGGCTCTTTTATTGCAATTTCACCCGGCGAAATCACCCTGTAAAGCAGGAAGACCTTGTACATGCAAAAACACGATCGCAAAAGCCGGTTTGAAAAATTAAAAGAAGAAGAATTCGACCTCTTGGTTTTAGGGGGAGGAGCCACTGGAGCCGGGGCTGCCCTGGACGCAAGCCTAAGAGGCCTTAAGGTTGCTCTTTTAGAAAAATCAGATTTTTCTTCCGGGACATCTTCTCGTTCCACCAAGCTAATCCACGGTGGGGTACGTTACCTCGCTCAATTCCATTTCAAACTTATCCATGAGGCGCTCACAGAAAGGCAAAGACTTCTGGAAAACGCGCCTCACTTGGTCAAACCATTGCCATTCATTCTTCCCACATACAAACTTTACGAAAAACCGTATTACAGCATCGGAATGACTATGTACGATATCCTGGCTTGGAAAGGAAATCTTCCTTCACACAAAAGGGTTTCTAAGGAAGAAGTGGAAAAAGATTTTCCGGCTCTCCAATCCAAAGGTCTGACAGGCGGGATCTTATATTACGATTCTCAGTTCAACGACGCAAGACTGAATGTGAACCTGGCTCGAGCGGCATCCAAAGAAGGAGCTCTGGTACTGAGCCAAACGGAACTTCTATCTTTCCAGAAGAAGGACGGCAAAATTGTAGGTGGAAAAGTAAAAGATCTTATCAGCGGAGAAACCTATAACGTAAAAGCAAAAGTTGTAGTGAACGCGACCGGACCTTGGGTGGATGATATTCGACTTAAAGATGATCCAAGAACATATCGTGTGCTTTCTCCTAGCCAAGGTATTCATTTGGTCTTCAAAAAAGAGACCATTCCTTGTAATACCGCTCTCATCATTCCTAAAACAAAGGATGGACGAGTGGTATTCATCATCCCTTGGGAAGACCATGTGATCTTAGGGACCACCGACACTCCTATCCATGAAGTGACTCAAGATCCTCTTCCTTTGGAATCCGAAGTGGAGTTCCTACTACAAACCGGCTCCGATTATTTAGCCTCACCTTTACAAAGAAAAGAGATCATCTCTGTATTTTCCGGCATTCGCCCTCTCATTTCTCCGGAAGGGAACCAAGATACGAAAAGTATTTCAAGAGAAGAAGTCATCTTAGTTTCTTCCTCCGGACTTATTACAATGGGAGGAGGAAAATGGTCCACGTATAGAAAGATGGCGGAGGACTTGATCGATCGAGTCTTGAAAGAAGGCGGACTGGAAGAGTATGGCTCCAGCAGGACAGCAAAATACTCTTTTCCTGGAAAAGTGGGATATTCGGAAGACTTATACAAAGAGATCCAAAAAATGTATAAGGTCAGCGAGATATCAGCAAAACGTCTCCAAAACTTTTACGGTGGAGAAGTTTTCATCATCCTAGGTAAAAAGCCGACTAAACTTATTGCAGGTCTGGAATACTTCCAAGAAGAAGTGGAGTGGTTTGTTAAGGAAGAATTTGCACTCACAGTTACGGACGTTCTTGCGAGAAGGTTCCGTATCCAGTTCTTGGATCTGAAATTAGCGGCAAAACTTGCGGCACCAGTTTCACAAGTTTTGGCTAAATTACTCGGCTGGAAAGAAGCACAAAGAAAGGAAAAAGAAGCAGAAGCTTTGGGGTTAATAGAATCTCTGAGAGCTACTTACGACGGTAAGTAAGCCGCAGAGTTCTAAGAGAGACGCAGAGGGTTTTTATTTTGGCTAACTTACTCCGCGACTTTGCGGCTCTGCGTGCAAAAACCCTTAGCGTCTTCTTAAACTCTGTGCCTCTTAATCGATGTAATCTCTCAGTTTTTTAGAACGAGATGGGTGACGCAGTCGTCTGAGAGCCTTTGCCTCGATCTGACGGATCCTCTCCCTGGTTACCTTGAACTGATAACCTACCTCTTCCAATGTCTGAGGATAACCGTCATCCAAACCGAAACGCATACGGATCACTTTCTGTTCCCTTGCAGGAAGAGTATGAAGAACCTGTCTGATCTGCTCTGCGAGAATGCTGGAAGCTGCAGAGTTCACCGGAGATTCCACGTCCTTGTCTTCGATAAAATCACCTAGTTCCGAATCTTCTTCGGAACCGACCGGGATCTCTAAAGAGATTGGTTCTCTTGCTACGTTTTTAACCGCTTTTACTTTTTGGACAGGCCAACCTAGACGTTCCGCGATTTCTTCGTTGGAAGGATCGCGACCGAATTCTTGGACGAATAAACGAGTCTCACGGATCACCTTATTCACTTGTTCGATCATGTGGACCGGAACACGGATCGTTCTTGCTTGGTCTGAGATCGCGCGGGTAATCGCCTGGCGGATCCACCAAGTAGCATAAGTGGAAAATTTATATCCTTTCTTATACTCGAATTTGTCCACAGCCTTGATGAGACCGATATTTCCTTCTTGGATCAAGTCGAAGAAATGCATTCCTCGGTTCGCATAACGTTTTGCGATGGAAACCACAAGTCTTAAGTTTGCTTTTACGAGCTCCTTTTTGGCTTGAGCGATCTCTCTCTCACCTTTGATGATCTTTTCGCCCCAGTCCTTGATCTCTTGGACGGAAGAACCTGCTTCCTGCTCCATACGACGAAGTTTACGTTCGTTGTTACGAATATCTTTGATGACCTCGCGAACCTCGTCGATAGAGACTCCCATCATCTTCTCAATATCTTCTAACTTTTCATTCTTCTCGATGAAACGGTTGAATGCTTTGATATCCTTAACGTCGTAACCGTATTGAGCTTTGATCTTTAAGAAATGGCGATCGATCTCTTTGATCCTAAAGACCATAGATTTGATCTTTTGGGAAATTTTTTGGATCTCTTTCTGGGAAACTCCGAGCTCGCGAACTGCGGTGTCTATGATACCCTTGGATATATCTATCTTCTCTTTGAACTCTTTGTATTTTTTAGAGTTCTCGGAATATTTGCGGATCCTGGACTGAGCTTCTTGTAAAACTTTTTCCTGTTCTTGGATAACGGAGATGTTTTTGAAGAAAAGTTCTTCCAACTTCTTCGCTTCTTCCGCGTTCATCGCATACATCTTGTCTACTCTGACAAGATCATACACCTTAGTCTTTTTACTGCGGATCTTAGGAAGGAGTTTAATGAAGTTCGCTCTAAGGATGGATGACCCTAAGATGGTTTCTTCAATGATCTTCTCGCCTTTTTCTATCTTCTTAGCGAGAAATACTTCCGTTTCTCCGGAGATCAAATTTACCTTTCCGATCTCTTTCAAATAAAGACGGATCGGATCTTCGGAACCGCCTGCGGAAGAGGCAGTCTCTTTCTTTTTGCGGGCAGGTTTTACCGGAAGAGCAGGATCGTCTTTGGGCAGGATAGAAGTAGCCGGCTCCAAAGATTTTCTAGTATATTCTTCTACGATCTCTATTCCCATCTCATGAAGAAGAGTGAATACGTCGTCGATCTTCTCCGAGTTTAAGATCTTGTCCGGAAGTATCTCGTTGATCTCGTCGTAGGAAATTTCGCTGTTTGCTTTTCCTATCGCGATGATCTTCTGCACTTCCGGCATGCTTTGTAGATTTTCCATTCTGCGGTCCCCTATCTTACACCCGAGTTTTCATTACGGATAAATTCCAATAATTTTGCTTTCTCGGTCTTATAATATGCCAGTTTTGTAAAATGTTCGGGATCATCCAAAGGTGAACCCGAATCCAACTCTTCCATTCTCTTATCGATCACGAAAAGTTTCTGTTGATTTAATAATCCTTTAAATACCTTCACGGAATCTTCAGGACTCATATCCGCTTCTGAGATCAGAAATGGGGCTATGGATTCCTTAAATTCGTTCGGGATCTCCGAAGAAATAACGGAAGCGGGAGAAACTTCTTCTTCGCTTGCGTATCTCGTATATATAAAGTCCCATAAAAACGCGCTTTTAGAGTCCAAGAATTCCAACCCGGATAATTCTTCGGAAAAACGGAATAAATGATTAGCCTTCACGAGTAAGGCAATGATCTCTCTTTCGCATTTTTCCGCTGGATTCGGGCCTGATACACGTTTGGCGGATTTATCCTTATTATTATCGGACCCTGGAGAGGCAAACTTGGCTCCCCCACCCTTATAATCTCGTAAAACTGCATCCATACTGATCCCGAGCCTTCTTGCCCCGAGACTTAAGAAAAACTCCTTGTCGGAGTCTCGATTGAAACCTTTCAGAAATTGGTATAGATTGTCCAATGCCCTTCTTTTCTTTTCTGGAAGAGCGCGAGAATCCGCCTTATCCAAAAGTTCTTCCACAACAAAAGAAGAAGCTGGGATTTGGTTTTCCAAAAGTTTATGCAATTCTTGGCGGTTCAATTCTTTGGAAATATCGAAAGGATCCTTTCCTTCCGGTAATAGTATAACAAAACAATCCAGACCTTCTTTCAGGCAAAGTTCGGCTGCATGAAGCGCCCCCTTTCTACCCGCAGAATCTCCGTCCAAAACCAGAAGGAATTTGTCTGAGAATTTTTTCATGGTACGGATATGATTTTCAGTCACAGCGGTTCCCATACACGCTACAGTGTTTTCCAGTCCCTTATCTACGAGACCGATCACATCCAGATATCCCTCCACTAAAATCGAGGTCCTGGACTTTTGGATGGATTCTTTTGCCTGGTGAAGATGATAAAATGTTCTTCCTTTATCGAATATGGAAGAAGCAGGACTGTTCACATATTTAGACTCTTTTCCCGGGCCTAAAATCCTTCCTGAAAACGCGATTACTCTGCCGGAAAGATCGAAAACAGGGAACATGATCCTGTCTCTGAAAAAATCGTAAGGCTCTTTTCCCTTTTCGGATTCGCGGATCAGGCCCACTTCTAGAGCGGCCTTTATCTCTTCTTTTGTGTTAAAAACTTTTCCGGTTAGATGATTGAATCCACCCGGAGCATAACCTAATTGGAAAGATTTCTGGATCTCTTCGCCAAGGCCTCGAGAATTCAAATATTCTCGAGCCGCAAGTCCTTGTGGTCCACGCAGATTTTCTTGGAAAAAATTAAGAGCCTTCTTATTTACTTTGTATAAAGTTTCAGTTCTTTCTACTTCTTCTTTCGCTTTTTCCTGGATCGGAATGCCCGAATACTCGGAAAGAATTTCTTTCGCTCTTTGGAAATCCACTCTTTCGTAACTCATCACGAACTGGAATAGATCTCCGGAGGCCTTACATCCGAAACAATGATAGAATTGTTTATCTACGGAAACATTAAAAGAAGGGGATTTTTCCTGGTGGAATGGACATAGACCCACCATATTCCTCCCTCTTTTTTGTAAGGGTACAAATCGACTGATATAACTTTCAATGGGAACTTCCCTACGAATACGGTCGATAAATTCCCTTTGGAACTGCAAGGTATACCCGCTTAGGAAAGTTTAGATTTTACGATCGCAGAAACCTTTGATCCGTCTATGTTTGCGCCTTTAAATTCAGCCATTACTCTTCCCATAACCTTTCCTATGTCTTTGGGACCGGAAGCTCCGAGTTCTATGACAAATTTTTCTACAGCGGCGATGATTTGATCTTCGGGCACATCAGGCGGAAGATATGATTTTAAGATTTCAGCTTCACCCTTTTCTTTATCCGCGAGATCATTACGATTCGCTTTTTCATACATTTGGATTGCATCAATACGTTTTGCGTAACCACGTTTGATCAAGACAATGATCTGTTCATCGCTTAATTCATGGGCTCCGTTTTTCGTAAGCTCGTATTGGATATCAGCCTTAAGCAGGCGTAAGGTGGAGAGAAGAGGCTCCTGTTTTGCTTTCATAGCCTCTTTCAGGTCGGTATTAATTTTTAATTGCAGGGACATGCCCGTTCCCCTATTTCTCTTAGGAACCTAAGACCGAGGATTAACCGCGGTCTTTACGAGAGAAGAGACGTTTTTTCTTTTCTAATTTGCGTTTTGCGGATTCTAAAGCCTTTTTCTTTTTGATGCTAGGCTTTTCGTAGAATTCACGTCTTTTGATCTCGCTCATGATTCCGGCGTTAGCGCAATCTCTCTTAAAACGTTTGAGAGCGGATTCGATGGACTCGCCTTCCTTTACAATGATTCCTACCATTCGGTGGAGTTCTCCTGTTTGGATTGTTTTAGGACCGGATAAACAATATCGCAAAAAACGATACCGACCACTGAAACGACAGAGGTCCGGAGTCTGGGGACAAAATACCCCGTATTTACTAATTTCTGTTGACCGGGTAGGAAGTCAAGGTCATTCGGGCGTTTTTCAGGCTAAAAGAAGAGAAAACTCCAAAATGACCTTATATGGTCAAAATGGATGTCCAGGCATACCCGTACAAACCAAGTATGACCCCAATACCCACCCCGTAAATCAAATGCCCGAAAACGTGAGCGGCAGCAACGCTGATCCCTGCTTCTCTAAACTGTTCCAACGGGTGGTTTCTGGCAACTAAAACCACTAATAGGAAGCCTACCAAATATCCGTGGAAGAATCCTAACGCTCCTCCAGTCACAATCGAAGCGATCAAAATATGAGGAGCCAGATTGATCAGAAAAGCGTAGGGAAATGCAAAAATAAGCCCCACGAGGATATGAGCAATTATCCCAGGGATTAATGCTCGATTCATATCCTTTGTGAAAAAACTTCCCACCGCTCGGATCATATCTGCATTGACTGATCCAGCATAATGAATGGACCACATGGAGAGAGACATACAAATGGTTCCGGTAAAACCGGCTAAGAAGATCAATCCTATTGCTTCCATAATTCCTCCCGCTCGCGGGGAAGAATTGTAGTCTAAAAAATTAGGTCGGACAAGAACTAAAGAGTGGTTTAAGCTGCAAAAAAATCCGCTTTTTGGATGGAAGAAATTTCAATTTCTGCTTCTATCCCGAAGTCACCGTTCTTGATGACGATGTCCCCTTTCATTTTTCTATTTTTATCCAGTTCGATTACGGTTCCGTCTTTTAAGGTTAGAATAATATCTATCCCGCGATAATTGATATAACGTTCTAAGGTGTCCTTAAATTGTTTCGCTCTGTCTTTCATCTTCTCCCCCAATACGTTTCAATTTACGGTACAACCGTTCATTTTCTCGAGAGAGTTTTTTATTCGCATCGAATTAATTTTTACGCAGAGAAATAGGGTAAAGAAAGGAGAAGGTACACAAACAAGTAGTACTTCCTCTGCGGCTTCGCGTCTCTGCGTGCCAATTTTAGTGTTTTAAATATCACTCAAAGTCGCAAAGACGCGGAGAGCTAATTTAACAGAAAAACTTTGCGTGGAATTTTAAAAATGAGCTTTTAGTAGTTTTTCGTAAACCGGTTGGAAGGAATCCAAAGGTTCAGTGAATTCAAGAAATTTAATTTCGTAATCTATGATGAGATGGTTTACTTGAAAGATCACTTCGTCGAATCTACTTTTTACAATATCCAATCTACAATCAGGACAAAAAGTTAAGAATGACCTGGAATTTAAAACGTACAATTTATCGTACGGACGAAGATGGGCCTGGATGACTGATTTTAGTTCTTCTAAAATTTCACCTGACTTTTGTTCTCCAAGTAGTTTAAAATACTGGGAGAGGTCCTGGAAATAAAAATGAGTTAGGACCATTTCAGTGCTGAGTGAATTTTTAACGTCACGTAGAAACTGGTTCGTAAATTCTTCGAACACATCCGGAATAGGCTGCTTTTGATTCGATGTTTCCATCTCTTTTAGGAATATCGACCGGATATCCCTCTAAAATCCAATTTTTTCAGGCTTGTCAACCTGCCCAGGAGCGATTTTATATCCGGTATAGCTAAAAAGCAAAAGGAGAACAAGCTGTGAGCGCCCACCCTACCCAATTAATGAGTCTTTCCCAATATCTGATCGAGGAACAACTCAAACTTCCCCAGGCAACAGGGGATTTTACGGCACTCATGAGCCATCTTGTTTACGCCGCAAAAGTAGTTTCTAGAGAAGTTAGAAAAGCAGGTCTTTTGGAAAATATTCTAGGAGCCACCGACCAAACGAATGTCCAGGGCGAAACAGTCATGAAGCTGGACGAATACGCCGACAAAATTTTTACTCATACACTTACCCGCTGCGGACACTTATGCGTGATGGGAAGCGAAGAACAAGAAGACATTATCACTATTCCCACAGGTTATAAGATCGGAAAGTATACGATCGCGATCGATCCTCTGGACGGTTCTTCTAATATAGATGCGAATGTTTCCATCGGGACTATTTTTTCAGTTCACTTAAGAACTTCTCCTCAGGGAACTCCCGGAACTAAAGAAGATCTTTTACAGAAAGGATCCAAACAAAGAGCGGCAGGATATATCGTTTACGGTTCTTCTACAATGCTCGTTCTTTGTGTCGGAAAAGGAGTCTCCGGATTTACATTAGACCCGTCCTGTGGCGAATTTATTCTTTCTCATCCGGAAATGAAAATGCCTGAATCCGGCGGTATATATTCCATCAACGAAGGGAACTACGACTATTGGTCGGATGAAGTGAAGAACTATATCCGAAACATTAAGTCTATCGAAGGAGGACGTAAGCCTCAGTCTCTGCGCTACATCGGTTCTCTTGTGGCGGACTTCCACAGAAACCTTTTAAAAGGTGGGATCTTCCTGTATCCTAACGATACTAAGTCTTCCAAATACCCTAAAGGTAAACTTAGACTTTTATACGAAGTTGCGCCTATGGCTCTCATTGCAGAACAAGCGGGAGGAATGGCTGTAACTGTAGAAGGTAAAAGGATCCTGGATCTGGAGCCGGAGGAGTTACATGAAAGAACTACATTCGTAGTAGGTTCCAAAAACGAAGTGGAACATTTTCTAACCTTTATAAAAAAATAATATACTTTCGCGGATCTTCTTTGTCTGTTTCGCAGAGAGAAGATCCGCAAGTCGGTTTCCTTCTTCCCTTCTTCCCTTCCTCTTTCCTTTTTTCCAAACCTTTCCTCCGACCGCTCCAAAAAATAAGCGCTTAAATCTTACTTATATTTTCGCATATGTCTTACTTTATACCAAGAAGACTTACATAACGTCTTTCATTCTTCTTATATATTACGTTTTAATAATAAATAAAAATATCATGATTTTATTTTAGCGCTTGCTACAAAAATTTGGGCAGATAATCTGTAGGCACTGAAATATTAAACAAGGTATTTTAAAAGAATGAAGATAGTGAAAAATTGGATCAAACCGTCGGTTGCAGCTGTTCTAACGGCAGGATACTTAGCGAGTTGTTCCCCAAATCAATCCAACTTAAACGGTTTATTAGGCTTTTTAGCAGGCTCCGGCTCTTCAAAACAAGTGCAAGAATCAGGCCCGGGAGCGCTTAAAATTGCGGATGCAGGCGAATTATATACGGAACCTTCTTATGGACAGGCTCTTTCTTCTTCCACTAAGGAATCGATCACTCCTTTTCCTGCAGGTATCCCTGTTCCGGATTCTAAAACAGGTCATTATTCTTGCACGACTACCAAGTGGGGTGCATCCGAAGTAAGAAGCCTTGTGGATCGCGCCATTCTGAACCAAGGATCCGAAGTGATCTATCCAGGCGCGTTATTACAAGGTAAGTTTTTGGAGGCAGGAGGATACACTCCGGTTACCATTCCTAGATCCGGCGGTAAAATTTTCCTTACCGGTTTGAAACTTTCTCCGAACGCGATCTACTCTAAGGAATTAGCTCAAGTAAGTGCATCCAATATACAACAAGGGATCCAAGACATTCTATCCACAGATGTTGTAGGAACTGCAGCAGATGCTTCTTTTAGCGTAGAACAAGTTTACAATGAAAATCATCTTCTTTTCAATCTTGGATTAGATGCTCGTTTCTCGGATGTCGGCTTAAAAGTCAGCCTCGGGATCGATAATTTGGGGAAAAAGAACTATATTTTGATGAAGTTCGCTCAGAAATTCTACGACGTAAATTTTGAAGATCCTATTCTATCCACTTCGGTCTTTAAGGACGGGGCTAACTTCCAAGATCCGGAAGGACAGATCGCGGCAAACAATCCTCCATTATATGTTTCTAAAGTTTCCTACGGAAGAGTGGTTTATTTCCTGTTGGAGTCCGAATACACTGCACTCCAAGTTAAAACCGCTTTGGAAGTTGCCTGGGATCCAGGGATTCTTTCTGCGGTTTCTCCCGTTCCTCCGATCGGTGGGGAAGTTTCCGTTACTCATGAGCAAGTTTTAGACAGGACCCGGATTGCATATTTCGTAAGAGGTGGAAACGCAGGTTTGGCCTTGGCTCCTATCAGCTCCGCCGATTCCGCAACTCCAGGAAGTATGTACCAAGCAATTCGCAATTTTTTAGCGAACCCGGAAGCTGCTAATTATTCCGCAGCGAACCCTGGAGTTCCTATCGCTTATACATTAAACTATCTTAAAGATAGATCCGTTGCTAAGATGAGCTATACCACAGTGTATGACCAAAGAGACTGTGAGGCAACCTACTCCGAAAATCCTCAGGTATTCACTGCAAAACTCGGAAAAGTGGACGACAAGGTACGTTTCTTAATGGATGGACAGGAATTTTTCTCCACAAATCCGGAAGCGGATGTTTATACAGGACCTGAGATCAATCTAAACAATGCAATGAGTGTAGGTTCAGAACATGAGTTCACAGTAGAACTGATCAACTCGAATTGTTTCGGAGCAGCCTTGGACATCGATCTGAAGTTGAATGGAACGGTATTAAGAACACGTAATCTAAATAGAAGTGTAAGCACCTGTGGAAAACAGTTAACTTACAAATACAAATTAAACAAGATTACTGGCGCTTGGTCCATTCTTGAAGAGAACGAAACAGCAGAATTCTAATCACTATTACCGATCTTTCAGGCTTCTTCTCTCATTGGGAAAGAAGCCTTTTTCTTTTTAGTGAGAATGGTTTTTGTGAAATTCCCAGGCGCTAGTTACTATATCCTCTATCTTTGCGAATTTAGGATCCCAACCCAAAATCTTTTTGGCTTTAGTGTTATCTGCGATCAATTTAGCAGGATCCCCTTCTCTCCTAGGGCCGATCTTGTATGGGATAGAGACCCCCGAGACCTTCTCCACTGTTTTAATAATTTCTAAAATAGAAAATCCTTGTCCTGTTCCTAAGTTGAAAAAATCGGAAGTTCCACCTTTTTTTAGATACTCCAATCCAAGATAATGGGCTTGGGCCAAATCCATAACATGGATATAGTCTCGAACAGCAGTACCGTCTTTGGTATCATAATCGTTTCCGTTTACCGTAAGTGAATCTCTTTTTCCTAATGCTTTTTCGATCACGATAGGAAGAAGATGTGTCTCCGGATCATGTTCCTCGCCTATATCCAAGTCGGAACCCGATGCATTAAAGTAACGAAGAGCTACGTATTTCAAATCGTACGCATGTGAGTAGTCCGCCAAAATTTTTTCGATCATAAGTTTGGATTGTCCGTAAGGATTGATCGGATTTTGAGGAGTGGTCTCTAAGATCGGTACTTCTGTAACAGCCCCGTAAGTAGCGCAGGTCGAAGAGAATATGAAGTATTTGACTCCGTGCTCCTTCATCGCTTCCAAAAGTTGTAATGTGCCCACTACATTGTTTACATAGTATTTTTGGGGATCGGTAACGGACTCTCCCACGTATGCGAACGCAGCGAAGTGAATGACCGCTTCGAATTCATGTTCCGAAAATACACGAGCCAGATCCGATTTATTTAATAGATCTCCTTTGAAAAACTTTCCCCACTTAACAGCTTTCTCATGACCGTTGGATAGATTATCGAATACTACGGTCTCCAGCCCCAATTTGTGCAGATATTTATTCATATGGGAACCGATATATCCGGCCCCACCGGTGATCAGGATTTTTTTCATAAAGCTTTTACATGTATTTCAGAAGGATCGAAATTGTAAAAATGAATTTTGGGACATCCTTAGCCGAGATCGCCTTTCTTAGAAGTAAAACCGCTCAAAGATTCTTTCAAACTTAAAAAATCGGAAAGAATAAAGATGATCGTGATAAAAGATAGGATAGCTTCAAAAATCACTAAAACTTCCGCTTCTGTACTTTCCGGGACAATTTTGATAATCCCGATATTGGTGAAAATCATCAGGCTAAAATATACGAATTTAAAAAATAAGGAAGAATATCCCAAGTTCTGAGGAATTCCGGAAAAAGAACTTGTATCCGTTTTATAAATACAAAGGAAATCGAATCCGAAAGATAGAACGATTACACTAATATTGAACGCGATAAATACCAAAAATTCATAATATTTTAGATCCAACCCGGAAAATTCCGTAATCCTTCTGAAACCTTTAATAAAAAAATAGCAAGATTTAAAACCTGCCAAAATCAGGATCAGATATTTGATATCCAAACCTGAAAATTCACTTTCATCCAAAAAGATGAGAATGATTCCTAACGATATGATGGATATATACTCTATAGATGTCTTTATTATAGTTTTTATAATATAACGATCGATTTTCATAATGCTTCCAAATTCAGATACTTTTGATATTTATCAGCTTGCCGAAACGGATTTGTATCCGTCCAATTATTGACAAAGACTTAAAATGGAAGAATATTTCTGATAGAGAAATGGTCAATAGGTGTTCAATATGAAATTTATAAATTCTAACTTTTGGGACAGGGTATTCAGAGTGGTATTAGGAACCTCCTTGATTACCTGGGCATTTTATATAGAAGATTTGTATAAACTTGCGATTTTTGCAGTAGGCTTCATTATCCTGGCAACAGGGATCGTAGGTTGGTGTCCGATTTACTCCCTATTCGGCTGGAATACTCGGACCCACTCTAAAAAGTCTTAGATTCCCGTAATTATTCTCTATGGTAAGAAAGATCTTGCCATAGAGAATCGGATCATAGCTATTCTATATCTATGCCCCAAGCAACGGAGATCCTTTACAAAGGTTTAAGCTTTCAGGAAGCATCCGAACTTCTTCAAAAATTCGGACCGAACGAATCCAAACTCAAAAAAACATCCTTCTGGCGGATCAGTCTTTCTATTCTCGCAGAACCGATGCTTGCCTTACTGCTGGCCTGCGGTTTTATCTACGCTTTACTCGGCGATTTGGAAGAAGCGATCACACTTTCCATAGCAGTCATTGCAGTTATTTCTCTCACTATTTATCAAAAGAATAAGTCCGAAAAAGCTTTGGAGTCTCTCAGAAAACTCTCCCCTTTAAAGGCAAAGGTGATCCGAGAAGGAAAAAAGATAGAGATTGATTCCGCCCAACTTGTTCCTGGAGATTTGGTCTATTTATCCGAAGGAGACAAGGTCCCGGCTGATGGATATTTGGTAGACGGATTAAATCTGCATTCTGACGAATCTCTTTTAACGGGAGAGTCTATCCCTGTATTAAAAGAAGAAACGGATCTAAACAGCCAAGGTCCATATTCCGAATTCCAAAAGGTATATTCCGGAACAAAGATCGTTTCCGGAGAAGGAATTTTTAAAGTATTATTTACCGGAGATCTTACTTCCATCGGTTCTATCGGAAAAGAAATGGGAGAAATTTCCGAATCGGAAAGCCCTCTCCAAAAGGAGGCGAAAAAATTTACGACGTCCTTCTTTTTGGGAGCTTTAGTAATTTCTGCTTTTTTAATATACGGACTTGGGATACGTAGTGGAAACTGGATGCAGGCAGTCCTGGCAGCGCTTACATTCTTAATGGCTGTATTGCCGGAAGAAATTCCTGTAGTCCTAAGTATATTTTTTTCATTAGGAGCGTGGAGAATTTCCAAAAGTGGTGTTTTGACAAGAAAACTGAATTCGATAGAATCGCTCGGGGCAGCGACGGTTTTATGCGTAGATAAAACTGGTACTTTAACCGAAAACCAAATGAAAGTGAAAGGTTTGGTTTCTTCCCAAGAGAATTCTTTATTCGAATTTAAAACTCCCGAAGTCGCGGAAGAATTTCATATACTTTTGGAATTCTCCATTCTTGCTTCCAAAAAAGACCCTTTTGATCCTATGGAAAAAGCGATCCGAGAGTTAGGGATTAAATTGCTGTACGATACGGAACATCTTCATGCCGATTGGAAATTAGAAAAAGAATATCCACTTTCACCAAAGTTACTCGCACTTAGTTACGCTTGGAATTCGGAAGAACCCGGAGCGTTTGTGATCGGTACAAAAGGAGCTCCGGAGGCAATATTCGACCTTTGCCATTTTTCGAAGGAAAAAACGGAATATTGGGAAAAAATCACTGAAACTTATTCGCTACAAGGATACCGAGCCATCGGAGTAGCAAGATCCAAAATTACAAATTCATCTCTTCCTGAAAATCAACACGATCTAGAATTCGAATTTTTGGGTCTGATCTTATTGGAAGATCCTGTCAGAGAATCAGTACCTTCTTCCGTTTCCGAATGTGTCCAAGCAGGGATAAGGGTTATTATCATCACAGGCGATCACGCAGGGACCGCTAAGGCAGTAGCTTCCAAGATCGGATTAGAGGACCATAAGGAAAGTATAACCGGCGACGAGTTAGAAAAACTTACGGAAGAAGAGTTAGCCTCCAAGTTAGATACCATAGGAATTTTTTCCAGGATAAAGCCAGCTCAGAAATTAAAGATAGTACGAGCATTTCAGAAAAAGGGTGAAATTGTCGCTATGACAGGAGATGGAGTAAACGACGCTCTTGCCCTCCAAGCGGCTCATATCGGTATCTCTATGGGAAAAAGAGGTACAGATGTAGCAAGAGAAGCTTCGGATCTCGTGTTGTTGGATGATAATTTTTCCTCCATAGTAAAGTCCGTATTTTTAGGAAGAAGGATCTATGAGAATATACAAAAAAGTATTTCTTACATTCTATCCGTTCATGTCCCTATCATAGGAATGTCTTTATTGCCTGCATTTACGGGAGATCCAATCTTCTTCTTTCCTGCACATATTTTAATCTTAGAGTTAATTATAGACCCTACATGTTCTATCGTTTTCGAATCATTGGATTTGGAAAAAGGTGATCGTTATTCCAGTCCTAGAAGGAAGAATTCTAGTCTAATGACCGTCTCTCGATTTCTTCTTTCATTCGCGCAAGGTGCGATCGTGCTTGTCTTGCTAATTACTTTATATTTCAAGATGAAAGAAAAAGGTATTAGCGAAAATGAGATCAGATCTTTCGGTTTTATATTCCTTGTAGCATCCAACTTCAGCCTAATGCTAACGAATCTAACTCATAAAGGCGGATTTGTCTCCATCTTGAGATCCTTACATTCCACCGTGTTCTGGATCTTTTTCTTAGCGACTTCCGCATTGATAGCAAGTTTCCAATTCGACTTTAGTCTTAGGTTATTCGGTTTTCATAGAATCCCATTGGACTGGGTATTTTCCGCAATCGGATTGGGGCTTATCTCCGGTCTTGTTTGGGAAGTAAGGAAAATACGATTTTCTGCTTGAGAGTTTTAGAAGAAGAGACAATCTAAAGGAACCAAGAACCCACTCTCATGAAAGTTGATACATTTTTACCTAGTAAAAATTTACAACCGTATATACGCCAATTCCTGATCATTGAAAGTGAAAACGGAATGCAAAATAAAATCCTTCCCGGATCTTCTTTAGTAATTTCCTTTAGGATCAACGGAAGTATTTCTCATAAGGAAGAAAATCGAGAAAGTATTCTGCCAAGCTCCGGAATTACAGGCTTACGACGTTTTCCTAGATTGATCGAATATTCCCCAAAGGCCTCTACTCTATTAGTAATTTTTAGAGAAGGTGGAGCTGCCAGTTTTATCAAGGAACCGATCCATACCCTATTCGAAATGAACCTGTCTTTAGATCATCTGATCTCCCCTAAAAAAGTGTCTGAAACGGAAGAAAAACTTTCCAAATCAAAAACGAATCCGGAAAGGATCTCTATTGTGGAAAATTTTCTGGTCTCGGAATGGATAGGGACTAAAAAGAATAATCTAATATTGGATTCTATCACTCGGATCAGAAAGTCGAAAGGAACTCTGAAGATCAGGGATCTATTGAAAGGAATGCCGATCAGTAGAGATTCGTATGAAAAAAAATTCAGAGAATTGATTGGGACTAGCCCTAAACAATTCTCCTATATGGTGCGAATGAAGAATATTATAGATTCCTATTCTTTTGAGACAAATTTAACGGAAGTGGCCCAAGAAGCCGGATATTTTGACCAGGCGCATTTTATTAAGGACTTCAAAACTTTCACAAACGAGACCCCTAAACAGTTTTTTAAACTTTCTACTCCCTATTGGTAAAATCCTGAATTTTTACAATTTCGAATTCTATAAATATAGTATCTTCTCTCCAAAAGGAGAACAAAAATGCAAAAAGTTTTGATAGATACATTTATAGTTCCTAAAAACGCGGAAGAAGAATTTTTCAGTCGGGTCAAAGTAAATCGGAATCTAATTAAAACCCTCCCAGGTTTTATCCAAGATTCCGCATATATCCGCGAAAAAAGTCCGGCCGAATTTCAATTTGTAACTGTTGCAATTTGGGAAAATGAAGAAGCAATTTCTAACGCAAAAAAAGAAGTGCTATCCTCTTATCAAAGGGAAGGTTTTGATATGCCTGCGATGTTGCAGAGACTTGGGATTACCATTGAAAGAGGGATTTTTGAGCCTTCAAAAAGTTAAAAACAATATATTCAGAAGGGAATATATTCTTCCCTTCTTCTTGGCAAAGTAAGCTTAGTTATTAATTTTATTTTTAATAGCCGGCACAGTTTGCAAATAAGCGAATATGGCGGCCAAATCTTCTTCCGTCATTCCCGCATACATCGTCCATGGCATAATTGTTTGGAGTTCTCCCTCTTTTACAGAATGAGGTTTATATTGAGGAAGTTCCATGCTCTTAAATCTTTTGATAAACTGAGCTTCTGTCCAATTACCCAATCCGGTTTCCTTGTCCGGAGTTAGATTTGCTGAAATAATTTTAGTTCCGTTACTTAAAGGAAATTCAAATCCTCCCGCAAGTTCCATACCTGCAATCGGCTTTCCTTTATCTTGTTTTGTGTGACACTCTGTGCACGCCGCCGCAACAAATAGATATTTTCCGTAAGATATCTTATCTTGTTTTTCCGGTAGTTTTCCGAATTTTGCAGGACTAGGTATCGTTCTTAAAATCAAGTTGAAGGGAAAATCAGGTTTAGAATCGGGATTTTTCTTTTCGATCGGTTCCAAGGTTCTTAAATAAGCAATGATAGAAATTAGATCTTCTTGGTCCATCTGGCCGTAAGCCGGATGAGGCATAACCGGAAACAGTGCATTCCCATCTTTATTAATTCCGCTTGAGATCGCTCTTAAAATTTCTCCATCTGTCCATTGAGCTAATGCACTTGGAGTAATATTCGGTGCAACGAAAGCACCTGGGAATCCAATCTTTTGATCAAAAACTTCGCCACCTTCTCCCAATGTTTCCGGGATTAATGGACCGGAAAATTTAGACCAGTCCCGTATCGAATGGCAGTCCATACAAGCTGACACATGATTGGCGAGATACTTACCTCTTTGTACACGCTTAGGATCTTTTCCCGCCGAAATTTCCGGAGCTGGTTCCGCATTCGGAAATTTAAAATATAAAAATCCGATCCCCGATACGGGCAAAAGGATAATTATAATTCCAATCATCTTCAAAATTTTTTTCATTCACAGTTCCTTTTATTATTAATTTTTTATGATCAATCGGTGGACTCTACTTTTATGATCACCTTACCACCGGCATGACCTTCCTCAACGTAACGGATCGCTTTCGGAACCTCTTCCAAAGTGTATCTTCTGTCGATTACCGACTTGATCTTATCGGATTTCATTAACTCCGATAAAAAGAGAAGATCTTTTTGATTCGGTTGAGAAGATGCGGCTATAATCTTTCGATCGCTTGTTAACGACACAAACGGTCCCAAAAGTAAGGCTTGGAACAGCTGAGCAGTTCCTCCGCCAGCCATTACATATCTACCTTTCGGATTTAAGGAAGCCTTATATTCTGAAAGAGAACGATATCCATTTACGCCAACGATTAGATCGTATTTTTTTCCGTTTTTTGTAAAATCTTCTTTGGTATAATCAATTACGTGATTAGCTCCTAAAGATATTGCCAGTTCTTTTTTGGAAGTGCTACAAACTGCTGTAACATTAGCTCGGAAATATTTAGCAAGTTGGATCGCAAAGGTTCCAACCCCTCCCGATGCTCCATTGATCAGTACTGCTTGTCTTGCTTGTATCTTTCCAAAATCGCGTAAAGAATGTAACGCGGTCATTCCCGCCAAAGGCAGTGCAGCTACATCTTCGAAAGATAGATTAGAAGGTTTTAATACAAACTCGTCTTCTTTGCCACATTTGTATTCCGCAAATCCGCCAAAGCCGCTTGCAAAAACATCTCCGAAAACCTCGTCACCCGGACGGAACTTAGTAATATTCCGCCCTACCTCCTCTACGGTTCCGGCAACATCTGCACCTAAAATCGAAATCTTTTTGGGTTTAAAAAGCCCGGCATAAAAGCGGACCAAAAAAGGGTCTGCCTTCATCATACGCCAATCAGCAGCATTTACGGAAGCTGCCTGAACTTTTACTAAAATTTCGTTTTCTTTCGGAACAGGTTTGGAGACCTCTTTAAGTTTCAGAACCTCAGTTGATCCGTAATTCTCATATACAATCGCTTTCATTCGTATATGTATATCTTTTGGTTTAAAGTTTCAGACAATTGAGAGATGGGAGAAATTTTTGTCATTCCAGATCATTAAAAAATTTCCTAATATATTTCAAGAAATTTTACTTGGAAGTTACGCTAAAGTTCCAATAGATTACTTATTTTTCGAAGGATTATTAGAACTTTCGGCCATGTTTTTATCGATTAACAAATCGTTTGGGCTTAAGTTGCAATTTACATTGCTTGCATAAGTGGTAAATGAATCAAAGTCTAAAATGACTCCGAGAGATTGAAGTATTTTTGCACAATCGTCAATATCGTCCTTTTTATAATATTTAGATTCGTCGATCTTAAATACCATTTCGTCAATGAAAGATACATATATCACGTCGGCAATTATATATGATTCTAATTCCTGTCCTGTATAACCTTGTGCTGTAAAAGCAGCCCTCGCAGTAAGGGAATCCCCAATCATCGCCGCATCTAAAAGTCTTCTCTTTGCAACGTCACCTTTGTAAGTATCAGTAAGACCTAAAGTATCAACAACTATACAATTTGCCAGAAAACTATATAATAATGTTATTATAAGTATATTAATCTTTTTCATTTATTCTTCCATCATTCTTTATGTTGAGAACAAGAGGAGTCTTCTTCTCCTTGAAAGGTTTTTTCAATTTGAAAGTCCAAATTAATTATTTGCTCACCCAAGAACCGGTAAGATGAAGGCCAATTCTGAGAATCTTTTAGCTTTCGAAGATTTTCCGAAGGTTGGTCTTCACCTACAAAAACTTTTACTCTAACAGAATGATTTTCAGGTAAATCTAAACTTTTCTGTATATATCCTCTTTTTCTATTATCATAATCGAATATCATAAATGTAAACTCGTTTACTCCGGATGGCATAGGGATTTGATATTCACAGCCAAATAAAAATTCCTCCCTTCTAAAACTAGAAAAAAATTGCCAAACTATGTTTTTATAAAGTCCATCGTTTTTATTTCTAAAGTATTCATGGGAAGGGTTCACTGGATATGAAAGGCCTTTGGCCCAGCCTGTCGCATCAGAATCCTTTGATCGTATGTAAAAAAAGAAAGAGCGACTATTTTTATTAATTTGGCTTTGATCAGCCAAAGCGGATTTAGCATAATCTTCTATTTTGAGAATTAAAAAAGTATTTTTCTGATTTTCTATAGGAAAACTTCTTCCAGGTCCTGCAATACCGCCAGAGGATATACAACTAAGTAAAGTAACTGCAATTTGTAAAAATAATAGAAATCTGCAATTATTCACTCGATTCCTCCGCAAGTTCTACTAGTACCTTCTGCATAATCTAAAATTAATCCCACAGGAATTGTTACGTCCTTGTAGGCTTTTATTGCAAATCCGACCATTGCAGCTCCAAACGATTTCCAATCTTCCATGATTGCGCTCCTTAATGTCATCCCATAACCTAAACCAGTCAATGCGGGCTCCAGCCAAGGTATAGCTCCACTTGCGATCGGATAACCGACAATACCTGCTCCTGCCAGCATTCCTCCAAATTGCCCAGCAGCTGCATAACAAGCACCTTGTCTGGCGCTTCTTTCATTCCAATGAATATTATTAAAGCTCGATTTACTAAACCCACCTGCAACGTAAGCTTGTAAAGTCCAGAATGAAAGAATTGAACCTATAGCCATCCCACCGACTATGACCGCTGCACCTCCAACTGCTAATGCTGTCGCAGCCAGAATAGGAATTACAGCGATAGCGACTAAAGCCGCGGCAATCGCTAAAACTACTGCAGTAAAGACCAAAACCGCTGCAACAGCTATCGCCGCTAACCCAACTATTATTGCGGCACCTGCAGCCGTCATAGCCACAGCACCGGCCATTAGTACTACGCTAACTCCTGCTATTACAGCGGCTGCCGCAATACCTGAGATGAATCCCAACGCACTCGCCCCGATTGCTAGGCCAGCCGCTCCAACAATTGCAGCGGCTGACAAGCCCATCATTACTGCTGAACCTCCAATGACTGCAGATCCTACACTTATAATTGCCAATGCAGCCGAACCCATAACGATAGTAGATCCAACGATAACAGAGGCGGCGATTCCTAAACCTAGAGCCGTTGCACCGGCTATTGCTATCACGGATGCTCCTGCCATGCCAACTGCAATCGCACTTGCCAACATCCCTACCGGGTTTAATATAAGTAACGCATTGGTCAATGTTAGCTGAAAGTTTAAAAAACCGAGACCGTTTTTACTTAACCAGCTACTAAAGACGCTATGACCGCTAGGATCTGTATAACTTATCGGGTTTCCTTCCGTATACATATAAAGATCCATTCCCATCGGTCGACTGCTATCAATTAGAGAGTCAGCTTGTAAGAAGCGACCTATTATCGGATCGTAATACCTCGCTTTATAATAATAGAGTCCAGTTTCTCTATCCTCTTCTTGGGCAGTGTATTTATATCTAAAAACATCAGGTCCAAAAGAATCTTCTCTTTGAATTTCTCCGTATGGCTTATAACTTACATTCGAAGCTCCGGATTGCTCTCCCCCAGTTACTCTATTTCCTAATCCATCTGTCGCCATTACGATCGATCCTAAATGATCCGGATGTAAAAAGAGAAATCCCGCTACTGGCATTCCCGCGCCCGATCCGGGTTCGTAAGGACTTCCAACACCTGTTGTTCCTGATTCTATAAAAGGTAATATTGTCCAAGGAGCATTGCCACTACTACCGGGCAAAGTAATAGAACAATTTGAAAACGAGACGAGCATTAATGGTATTACGAATTTTATAGTTAACCTCCAAAGTCCATCTCCAAAAGAAAGTAAAGCAAACCCAACACCCAAAAATATTGTGACGTACAAGAACACGATATTTGCTCCAGGAACAAAAAGCAGATACTTAATGCCTCGAATTGTAAGATCTTTAGATTGCCATAAGTAGGTATTCCATGTGGCTCCTATACCTGAAGAAGCTAAGAGTTCTTGATTTCCGTAGGAAATTAGATCAGGATTTTGTCTGGACCATTGCCCAACTAAATCTCCCGAATTTCCCCGAAAATATAATGTATGCTGTGGAGGTTTTGCAGATGCTAAAACTACCTCGTATAGACCGCCTAAAGTAATCGTTTTTGTTCCGTCGCTGCTTCTTGTTTTTCGAATACGTGTCCCGGTGAAATCGTAATCAAATTTAATCGTTTCTCCATTAGAGGTGTTTATTCGTTCTAATTTTTGGAAAGGATTATAAGCAAACTCTTCATCATTCTTACTAAGAACGTTTCCAGCACTATCATATGTATAATGATAAGAAATCGAATCCCCAGATACATCTGTAACTGCATTCTTATGAGAAGAATCTAAATAAGAATAAGTCGAGTTACCTTTTTTCAGTAATTTACCAGAATCAGAGTATTGATATTCTTCTATTCCATAAATACCCACTGCAGATGTAAGGCGGTTTAATGAATCATAAGTGAAACTTTGAGACCGAGTAGGAGTTAAACTATCGGTTATTGAAGAATGGTTACCATAATTGTCATAGGTATAATTTAAATCTTGATAGGAACTTGAATCTTTGCTTGTTTGAATACGGACCAGATTTTTCTTAACTGGATCATAATAGATATTCGTATTTACACCATTTCCCAATATTCTTTGGATTTTCAAGAGACCATTTTCTACAATAGGTCCAGCATATTGCACGACAGGAAAATCGGTACCGCTTCCGTCGGCCGGGTCCAAGGTTACTGCTGAAAGGTAACCGGCTTCGGAATATAGGTTCTTAGCGACGCTCCCATCCGGATAGGTAATTTCTTCAACCTGACCTTGTAAGTTGTATTTCCTTTTGACGATAAGTGTTAAATTTTCATCAACAAGATTCTTTTTAATTACTATCTGGTTTCCTCGTATATCATATTCAAATTCAGTTGTTCCTAAAGAATCAGTAACTTTCGTTAGGCGACCTATTCCGTTTGAAACTGATGCGCTATCATACTCGAAAATCTGATTAACAGTTTCTCCTTGAGGACCTACTCCAGTCGCTTGCAATACTCTTCCTAAGACATCATACGAGTATTGAATTTCCGAGCCACTGGCCAATCTCTGTTTATTAAGATTTCCAGAATTCGAATCGTATACGAATTGGGTCGTACCAGAATTCGGGCTAATAACTTTCGTCTGTCTTCCTGCAAAATCGTTCTGAATGTACGTAATTCCATTCTCCGAATCTATGAGTTGAGAAATTTTACCGTTTGATGCATATTTATATTGAATTGTTTTTCCTTGCTGAGTTACGGATATCGTCTGTCCAAAAACATTTTTGATTTCGATATTTTCTCGAATAGCATTCCCATTATTAAATTCTTTCGTCGTAGCGGTCCACCCATTGATCGAGATAGAAGTAGAATGACCGTCATTTCTTTCCGAAAGAATTAGATTTCCTTCTGCATCGTAAGTATAATTCGTCCAAGAGAATGGTGTCGATCCTTCCAAATAGGAGTCTACCTTCTTCAACGTTAGTCCCTTGGGGTTGTAATACACTTCTTCCACAAGAACATAACCATTTACTAAACTGCTCCGTTTCTTTGATACCCCGGAAATTAAATTACTAGACTCTTCCTCCCAGCTACTACCGCCATTTCTTCGAAAAGATTTTCGTACAAGTTTATTTTCCAAATCTCCCGTATTTTCATATTCCACTTTTTCCGACCAATCTGACTCCCCCGGTAAGTAACTCAAAACAGCACGACCAAAAGTATCATAGTCAGTTTTCGAAACTCCTCCATTAGAATTTGTTGTCGAAAGTTCTAATCCGGTCGTTAAATCATATTGTTTTAAAGAGATATGTCCTAACGAATTAGTAGTTTTAAGTGGATATTTATGTACTACAGAATCATATTCTATGGAGTTTGTGTTTCCATTAGAGTCTAAAACCGAGGTAGGATTTCCATATTCATCGTAAGCTTGAATAAACTGACTCCGCCATACTCCTTCGGAAATTAACTCGTGAACTTCAGATAAGGATCGTCCTGAATAATTAAGTTTTTTGTCAGATAGTAATTCTCCATCTTTCAATACCTGAATCTCAATCGGTTTTCCTATTATACTTTGGCTCCAATCATTCAAATACGTTGTCTTTTCTGCTAATAATGTACCATTAATGGAAGTTACTTTATTTAAAACGTTTCCATACGAATCATAAGTTTTCGAAATTAATGAGGAAGAAAGAGCATTTCCACCCTGATATTTTACCTCGGAAGCGTCACCAGATAAAACAAGAATGCTACCAAAGTTTGATATAGATTTATTGTAACTCCACGTAGATTCCGAAATAGGAATACCGTTTGTCTCGATTCGCTGATATGTAGGCTTTCCAGACATCTCTATGAAACTTGGATTGTATTCGACTTTAATTGTTTGATTCAAAATGGAATCGTTTTGAGTCATTTTCTGAAAGCCGATATACGAAGAATTTCGAAAACCTCCCAAATAAAATCTAGCAAAAGAGTAAGTATAACTTCCTGAGCTTAAAATGGTATTTCCCGTTTTCTGAACTAATTTCGTAGTTAGATAATCTGCACCTCCAAAGGGAACAAATTGAGGACTTGCAGAGTTATACAAATTTGGTTGGATTGCTCCGGGATGGTTTTTCGCAAGTTGGTATTCTAAATTTAATTCTAAATTTCCCTGCGAAGAATAAGCTCCATTTTCAATTTTTGAAAGGAGCCCACTTGGAAGGGCTTGGTTAAATCTAATATAATGTAGTTCTAAATTAGATTCGTATGGAAAACTACGCCAAGCAGTAGTTAGTATTCCTGGAGCACTACTTGTAACCGAAGTCTGAAAATTGACTTTATTCCCCTTTAGTCCTAAAAATTCAGGCTTCCCGTCACCATTTGTATCTAACGCTTGAAAATATCCACCTGTTGTCCAACTATCTTCGCCATCTAGAGAATATGTTATATAACCATTCGAATCTAATCTGGCATACGAAACTGCCAAAACGCCATTAGATGCATCATATCTCAAGAAATCAGCTTTACCATCTCCATTAAGATCTATAAAATCTTTTCTGTTCATCCAATTAAAGTAAGAAATAGAACTCGAATCACCACTGCTGGAAGTAGAAGGTATATAAGAATCCAAGTCTATAGCTACATCGTAGGGACTTGCATTAGCAATGGTAACTATGAATTTAGATGTATTAACGGTTGTTATTAATCCGTTCGAATCGGTCCGCTGTTCGCTTGTTACATCAGCTCTGAGAGTGTCTAAAACACTATCTCCATTTAAATCTTTGGAAACGTCCTGGTTCCAATACAATTTGAAAGCCGTTAAATATTTGGAATTCGTCAAATCATAAATTTCCACGTTAAAAAACGGATTGAAAATATCTGTGTTATCATAAGAAATTCTGTCTTTTACTCCATCTCCAGAAAGATCTACTTCCACATAAACTTTACTAGTGCTTGAACCAGGCTCTTTATTAGCAAATGCTCCATTAACATTTATAGTTTGAAGAGGACTTGCTCCATTTGTTTGGAAAATTCTTCCTGTAAATGGATAATACGATATACTCCCCTGGCTTCCAGGCATTGAGAAAAAAGCAAAGTCTAAATATCCATCTCCATTTAAATCTGAAAGGAATTGATCTCCATATTTGCCAAAATCGGGCCGAGTAATTTTATTTGTTTCTATTTCTTGAAGTAGTCCATTCTTAAAATCCAGAAACGTTACAATTAGCTCTTGAGAATTTGAATCGTTAATTCGTATGAAATCCGGTACACCATTTCGATCTAAATCTACAAACTGATGGAAGGAAGTTCCATACGTAGAAATAGTTAACGTTTGGATTTTTTGAAATCCTGATCCTGTCGAAGCATATACTAGGAAATCGTTATTTTTATCTACTTGGATAAAATCAGTTTTTCCATCTCCATTCACATCAGTTATAAAATGCTTGGAATTTGAAGATCCTAGATTTTGAGCAGACACATTTGAGTAAGACGCTGAAATAAAATCTGGCCCGTAATAAACTTTTAAAGCCTCTCCGTTATTTTTCAGAATTAAAAAATCGCTCTTTCCGTCGCCGTTAAAATCTCCAGGCAATATTCTTCCTATACTAGTAATTCCTATGTGACTCCCGATAGTATTGGTATTGGCAGAAATTGGACTGCTATTGACATTTTCCCAATCAGACAGCTTGGAGATTGAAAACTTCTGATTAGTCATAGTTCCTGTTACTTTTACTAATTCAGGAATGCCATCTCCATCTGTATCGGCGGGAGTAACGAATGTAGAAGTAACCCCGTTAGTGCAAACATCTTGAAAAGAAGCGATCCCTTGCGCACATAAAATTCCAGCTGCGCCTACTGTTGCTGCCATGCAAGCAGCACTAGCAGAACATAAACAAGCAGATTGTGTAGCAGCGCAGCTAGATTGAACATTTGGATTGATTGCTTGGTAAGAAACATTATAGTTCTTTCCGTTCGAATTAAATAGATCGGCCTGAGTTGATCTTTCTAAATAGGAGAAATTAATTGGTTTATAATTCTCTCTTTCATAAGAAGATAAAATAGGTCCCAGATCAGTAATCTCATAACTAAAATTATATGTTTCAATTAGCTGTTCCGAACCACTCGAATCTTTGGCATACACATCTATTTTATCTAAAAGCTTTTTTCTAAAAACAGCTTTTGTAAGATAAAAAATCTGCTCCCGAAAATCACTTGAACGATCCTTATAAGAAAAAACTATCCTCCCATTTCCTCTGGCATATTTGATTTCTTTGGGAAGAGGCTCATCTGAAATAGCTGAATCCGAGTTATATACGATATCATACCCGTTACCAAAAGAGTCCCTGACCTTATCTAAATAGGAAGTAATCGTTACGCTGTTACTTAGAACAATGGATTCCGAACCGCTGCTATCGTTTCTTCCATACTCATAAGTAATTCCAGATTTATCTTGGAAAACCCAAACGTTTCCATCCAATTTAATCTTATAGAAAGATTCCATCTTGGATCGGTACACACCGCTCGTGCTTGTCTCAACCAATTCTCCCAAAACACTGGAGCTATAACCGTCGGTTGTCCCAAAGTGGACTCCTAAATTAGGATTTTTTAAAATTCTAGGAAATCCTCCTAAATTCCAGCCGCTTCCCAAGATAGACTGAGTATTTCCTCCAGTATAATCTATTGTAATAGAAGGAACTAAATCTCCTGCTCCCGGCGGAACTTGGATACTCAGAGAAAAACTTGGCTTACCTGTTATCCCAATTTGGATATTCGGCAAAGGAAGTGGAATACTTGTCTCTCCACTGGAAAATACAGATGTAAAATAGTTTAAAATTGGTTTTAAAGGATTCCAGGCGATTAGAAAGAAAGATGACGTAGCTATGATGACAGCGATTGAAATTTTTTTATTAAGTCGCATATTTATCCCTCAAGGAACTTGAGTCAATAACGTAAGACTTTTTAATAAACGACTTACGTTATTAGCTCCGATATCTAATACCCAAATCAGAGTCAAATATGTCAAAAAATTTTATAAATATGGAATAAATCTAGTAACTGGAGCATTTGCTACAAATTTATTTTTTATGAAAAACCTATCACCTAAGGGAACCTTTTAAATAGGTACTGGTCATAATTACAGTTAAAATTGTTTATTAGAAAATATTAAACTTTCTTCAACAAAACTCACCAATTTTTCTTTAGTTATCTCTTCGCAAACCCATAGTAACGTTTTTTGAACATTGCTATTACAGATGTATAACCTGCTCGTAGATAGTTTGCCTGAATTTCAATTCTTCTAATTTAATTTGGTCCGGATTCTCCAATAGGCAATTCGTAATTTAAGATTGATTACCTATCGTGGCGTTAATTCCATCGGTAATCGATGGTTGTCTATGGCGATACAGGCAACCGTTTAGATTATGAATATCTACTAAGATCGTATGCGCAAAAAATGTCGACCTGGACAATCTCATGTAGTATAAAACCCTAATATAATCTATTCCTTACTTTGCAAGCAAGGGAACTCTTCTCTAAACTCAAAATTATCGAGGTGGCTGACAAAAAAATGGTTTTAATATTCGGATCTAAACTCTTTATATGCCCTTATTTCTCGAAACATAGCCAAACAGGCGTTCTCCTCCTACGTATACATACGCCCAGAATACTCCCAACTATATCTGAATGAGTTCTGCTTCTACAGAAACTTAAAAGTATTTGGACTTGATGCGTTAGTTGCTAAGTGGAGAGAGAAGATCGGAGTGGTTGAGGAAGTAGGAAAAGAGGAAGAAGTCCCTCTCGGATACACTCGCTTCCAACTTACTAACAGAAGTGATTTAGAGATTCAAACCGTTTCTTCTGCTTTCAAGTTGAAAACGAGTGTACCCACCGGTGTGCGGATTGTAAAGAAAAAATTACCTCTTCTTTACCTCGCCGCGGAGCTCTTCCTTAACTGTATCTCTGGTTGTATTTGATTTATTTTCTAGTTTGATTGTGTAATGAATTTGATACTTAGTCACTACAGGCTTCTCTTCCGAATGTTCCATGGACCATCGAGTCACATCATTCTGGATAATCTTAGCAAGGTTATTGATCCTAGGAACTCTAGTATTAAAGCGGATTGTTTCGACAGCGCCGGTATTTCCGTTTAAGATCACTAAGATAATTCCGTCGTCGTTAAAATTGATCCTATTATACTTTACTAATTCTTCGCTGATAAGCGCATCCCCGCCTTTATCCACTTTTCTGCGGATGTATTTTGATCCTCTGATCTGACGGACCTGATAAGAGTCGCTAGTGATATGTACTCTGAAATATTCGGCGCTGTCTTTAGACTGACTCTGGAAAGAAACAGGATCTGTAGTTGTGATCTTCACTGAGTTTCCATTTTCGTCGATGACATCTTCATTTTCTCCAGCCGGATTAGGTAGGACTTCTCCTTTAGGAGTCTCCGGTGTTTGGGAGGTAGTTCCTCCTGTACTAATACAAGAAATAAATGATAAACAATATAGAACCGCAAAAACGGCTAAAAAAGTTCGGAAAACCGAAACACGAAACATTGGCCTCTCCTACCCAAGGAAATTTATAATTTTATCCGAAATGTTCCAACTATACCAAATATTGCAAGAACAGTGTGGCAAGCCCTAGGAAACAGAAAAAGCCGAACACGTCCGTGGTAGTTGTTACAAATATGGAAGACGCAATTGCAGGATCTATCCCAAGCACCTTTAGTAACATAGGGATACAAGCTCCTACGATAGCTGCAACGATTAGATTCGCTAACATTGCAAAAAAGATAACAATCGCAAGTGCAAGTTTTCCCGTATAAAAAAATACGGCAAGTCCTGTGATCGCTCCGATCGTAAGCCCATTAATTATGCCTATGATACCTTCTTTCCTGAAACCTACAGTCCAGTTTGACTGGCTTAAATCGCCGGTGGCGATATTTCGGACCACCACTGTGATGGATTGGGTACCCGCATTTCCCCCCATGCCAGCAACGATCGGCATAAGACTCGCAAGCAATACGAAAGATTGGATCGTATCTTGGAATAACGCAACTGTAGAAGCAGCCACCACTGCAGTTCCCAAATTGATCACAAGCCAGGTTAATCTTCTTCGGATAGAATCCCAGATAGAGGTGTTCAATCTTTCCTCTTCTGAAACTCCCCCCATCCTCAAGATGTCCTCAGAAGCTTCTTCCTGAACGATATCCAAGATATCGTCTACAGTGATCCTGCCGATAATCCGATCCAGATCGTCTACAACTGCAGCCGAAACTAAGTCGTATTTTCGGAAAATTCTAGCTACTTCTTCCTGATCGGTATCGTAGTGAATGGAGAACACTTCCTCTTTTACGAGTTTACTCGCCTTTTGATTCAGCGGAGCAAGAAATAGGTCTTTGAGTCTGATAAATCCTTTTAGGTGATTCTCCGCATCGGTAACGTATAAAAGATAGATATCATCCGTCTCTTTAGCGACCCTTCTCAATTTGATGATCGCTTTTCTGACAGTGTCTGTCTCATAGGCAGAGGCAAACTCGGTCGTCATCAAACGACCAGCAGTGTATTCCCTAAAATTCAGTTGTTTTCGGATCTGAGACGAATCTTCCCGATCCAAGGAATTCAGGATTTCCTCGGCCTTATGCTTAGGGATCTCGGAGATCAGATTAGTAACATCGTCAGGTTCTAGATTTTCGACGATAGGAGAGATCTCCTTCATATTCAGGCGAGAGATCAAATCCGCCTGCAAATCCTCGTCAAACTCGACTAAGATCTCGGACTGCTGTTCGGAATCGCAGAGCTTAAATACGTAGAATGCTTCGTCAATATCCAGCTTTTCCAGAACTTCGGCAATATCCGCCGGGTGATTGGAAGAAGTGAAAGCGAGTAGGAACTTATTGTCCTTATTTTCTATCTTTTCGAGAAAAGACCCCATCCAATCCGCAGATTGTGGATTTGCCTTCAGGGAAGAAGTTTCCTTAGTGCTATTTGTTTCGTCCATTTTTGCGTACTTCCCCCTATGACAGAATCCTGATGGAATTTATCGGTTCAATGAATTTCCTGATTTTTAGTACAAGAGTTTTTCATTTGACTGGGGACTTGTAGCCTTAGAATAGAACCTAGTTTTCCTGATTTGACTATGAAACCTTTTCTTTTCCGACTTATTACCGTTCTTCTATTCTTCTTTTCCCTACCGATATTCTCGGACGCATTTTATTTCCCTTGGGAATACAATAAACTATATAATGAGAACGCGACTCTCAGGATCGAATTAGATTCGCTTAGACTTCGTTACAGAAACGAGACCGAAAACGCTAAAAAGGAAAAACTAAGCCTGGATGCCAGGATCCAGAATTTAGAAGAGCAACTCGCGGGCGAAAAGTCCTTCCGAGAAAAGGACAAGGAGCTTGCGGCGGAGCTGATCCGTGCCCTTGAAAATCAGATCGCACTTCTAAAAACAAAGAGCGGAAATAAAGAAAAAGAGCTGATCGAAGAGAATGAAAAGCAGTCCAAAAAATACCAGGAACTGATCTCCGAATTAAAGTCCGAGTTGGAAAAAGAAAGATTGAACTGTATCCGTAAAATGGATGAGCTCAAAAGAGAATACGAATCCAAAATTGCCGGTCTGGAAGCTAGGATCAGAGAATTAGAGGATAATCTTTCCAAGCTCAAGAACTTAAACGAGGATCAAAAAAGAGAATTAAATCGTTTGGCAGAGCAGGCAAACGAATTAGAATCCAAACTTTCCGGAGAGATCGCGAAAGGACAGATCCGAGTAAAACGTTTTCATAATAGACTAGTCATCAATATAGACGATCAGATCTCTTTCGATTCCGGTTCCGCGGACCTGAAAAAACAGATCTTTCCCGCATTGGATAAAATTAAGGAAATTTTGGTCAAGTATCCGGGAAACCTCATCATTGTAGAAGGTCATACGGATAATATTCCAATACGGACTAAAAAATTTAACGATAACTGGCAGTTGTCTACTGAGAGAGCTCTTTCTGTAGTTCGCTTCTTATTAGAGAGCAAAAATCTGGATGCAAGGAACTTCTCTGTAGCAGGTTATGGAGAACACCAACCTATCGTTTCAAACGATACTCCTGAAAATCGTTCCTTGAATAGAAGAGTGGATATCGTTTTAGAACCACAAAGCGGCAAGAGTCACTAAGGCTTCTTTCGACTTTGGAAAAAAATCTTCACTCATCTTCTAATTTCGAACCTTTTGGGAGACAGGCGATCCTTCGTCCCATAAGAAAGGACGCATTACGTAGTTTAGTTTTCGCGTTCTTTCTTTCAATCATGACCTTCTCCTGGGAAATATTCGGTTCCGCTCAAAGCAAAAGTTTGGCGCTTCTTGCGGATGCAGGACATGTGATCTCGGACTCGTTCGCATTTTTGTTAAGTATATTTGCGGTTTTAGTCTCAGACAAAAAACCGAATGCAAAAATGAACTTCGGATTCTTTAGGGTAGAAGTTTTTGCAGCATTCTTAAATTCCATTCTGATCTCTGGGATTTCAGTTTTTATCATATACGAAGCCGTCCAAAGATTTCGTCATCAGGAAGAAATTGGTACTGACTCCATGTTGGTTTTCAGTTTAGGAACGATCGGTCTAAATCTGATCTCCGTCTGGTTATTAAAAAGGATTTCCGCAGATAATATTAATCTTAGAACAGCTTACCTTCATGTTCTGAACGATCTATTCGGTACGGTTGCCGTTTTAGTAGGCGCAATCCTGATCCGCATATTTGCTTGGAGTTGGATAGATCCGCTAATTAGTTTGGTTCTTTCTATTTTTATATTAAGAGCGGCAGTTATCATCTTAAAGGAAAGTCTTTTGATCCTTCTGGAATCCTCTCCCACTTTTGATGAATGGGACCATTTGAGAAAGGATCTATTGCATATCAAAGGGGTCGAATCTCTTCTTTCTGCTCATACCTGGACCCTAACTAAAGGGATCCACGCTTGCGCTTTCAGGGTTCAGATCGTTAAGGACTCGGATCCTAAAAAAATCCTGAAGGAAGCTTATGAACTTTTGAGAGGAGAATGGAAGTTCGAGCAGATCTATCTGCAATTAGAAGACGCTTCCACCACCCATGTAATTGACGGAATTATTGCGAAAACACTACATGAAATAGATTCGGAAGAATGGGGACATCATCACCATACTCACGATCATCCAGCGCACCATCACTGAAAATTTGCGCAAGGGTATTGCGTGTAACGTGTAGGATCTCCTACATCGTTTCTTTGCCGAACTTTCTCCAACTTTTGGATTGTTTTAACCTATTCTTGATATAAACAGGACTTCTCGCCGGATGGATTGTGCAGAATAATCCCAGATCAGGATATTCTTTTTTATATTCAAAATTCGGAATGGATTCTAAAATAGATATACATTCATCTAGGATCGCTTCATACCCATACGGATGGTCCTCTTCTATTTTATAGTTCGGATCCTTGTCTTTCTTATCAGAAAGTTCCAGGCATTTTCCGTATAGAAGCCCACTTAAGTCCCAGAGTTTTCCTAAAACTGCAAATCTTTCCCTGGATTCGCTTCCTTGGCTTAAGTCTGAAACTATTTTACGGATGGCCCCACAAAATAGAACTGCGGCAGACAACATTTCGGAAAGATGTATATCAGAACCTAATTTGGAATAATCCTCTATAAAATGATAATGAGAAGGCAGTTTGAAATTTTCACCGGTGATCTTACAATGAGTCGCTTCTCTAGCTACGTCCAGATACACTTCTTCGATTTTTAAACCAGGGAAATCTCTTGGAATAAAAAATACACCGAAACGATTCAGATCTTCTTCCTTGGCTACTACTAAGTAACCTTCCGCGTCCGCTCCGTTGGTCACGAATCCTTTATGAAAATTTAATTCTATTTCTCCGTTTGGGAGTATTTTTGCAGTAGATTTGAGATTGGTGAGCTTTCCCATCCATCCTGGTTCGCTTACTCCCAGTCCCAAAATTCCAAAACCGTTTACTAATCGATCCTGTAGTTCTAACGCTAAATTTTTGGCTTCTTCATTTTTAGAGGCTCCTTCTTCGGAACCGATCACTAATTTGAGGATCTTTCCGGCCACATTGGTCTGGGCCATCAATCCTACCCCCACTCCGATCCCATGGGGAAAAGAGGGTAAGAATATTAACTTTTCGTGAAATGCTCTGAACCCTCCGTCTTTTAAGGCATTCAATAACCCTGCCTTTGCAATATCAGGCAAAACGGACTTGTAAACGGATCTGAATTCTCCCGGCGGAAAGGAAGAAAGTATTTCTCTTAGTTCTTTCATCATCTGAGAAAAATTTAACCCGCCTTCTTCCCTGAATTTCCTAAAACTTTTTTCAGATATTGTCCTGTGAACGATTCTTTGACCTTTGCGACCTCTGTAGGAGTTCCTTCGGCGATGATCTTTCCGCCTCCATCTCCTCCTTCCGGCCCTAAATCGATGATCCAATCAGCTTGTTTGATCACATCCAGATTATGCTCGATAACTATCATAGAATTTCCACGATCCACAAGTGTATGCAATACGGTCATTAAATGTCTAACGTCCTCGAAATGCAGACCGGTAGTAGGTTCGTCCAGGATATATAACGTTTTTCCCGTTGGTCTTTTGGACAATTCGGTCGCAAGCTTGATCCTTTGGGCCTCTCCACCTGAGAACGTTGTTGCTGGTTGTCCTAGTTTGATATAACCTAGGCCCACTTCGTCCAAAGTTTCGAGTTTTCTTTTTAATGCGGGAATATTCTCGAAAAAAGGAATTGAATCCTCTACAGTCATTTCCAGGATCTCGAAAATATTCTTACCCTTATAACGGACTTCTAATGTTTCTTGGTTATAACGTTTTCCCTTACAAACATCGCAGGTCACATATACGTCAGGAAGGAAGTGCATCTCTATTTTTAAGATACCGTCCCCTTCGCAGGTCTCACATCTTCCCCCGCTAACGTTAAAGCTGAATCTCCCCGGAGAATATCCTCTGAGTTTGGATTCTTCTAATTGCGCGAACATATCACGAACAACTGTAAAAAGCCCCGTATAAGTCGCAGGATTGGATCTTGGAGTCCTTCCGATCGGAGACTGATCAATATTGATGATCTTATCTATTTCTTCCAGACCGGTGATCTTTTCGTGTTTTCCCCAAACGGTTCTCATCTTCATTACTTTATGAGCCGCCGCATTGTATAAGATATCGTTTATCAGAGTGGACTTGCCCGAGCCGGAAACTCCTGTCACTACGATCAGTTTTCCTAATGGAATTTCCACACTTACATTTTTGAGATTATTCTCTTTTGCATTTACTATCTTGAGTTTTTTACCGTTCCCAGGTCTGACAGTTTTAGGGACCGGAATAAATTCTTTTCCGGACAAAAACTTACCAGTAAGCGAGTTCTTATTTTTGGAAACTTCTTCCGGAGTTCCGGAACAAACGATGGTTCCTCCATGAACGCCAGCTCCTGGACCCATGTCTATGAGCCAATCAGCTTCTTCCATGGTTTCCTGGTCATGTTCGACGACTAAAACTGTATTCCCAAGATCTCTCAGATCTTTCAGGGTATTGACTAGTTTCGTATTATCTCTCTGGTGCAAACCGATAGAAGGTTCATCTAAAATATATAATACACCTTGCAGTCTAGATCCTATCTGAGTGGCAAGTCGGATCCTCTGTGCTTCGCCTCCGGAAAGAGTTCCGGCAGAACGTTCTAAACTTAGGTAACCAACGCCTACATCATTCAAAAAAGTAAGCCTTTGTTGGATTTCCTTCAGAATAGGTCTTGCGATCACTTCTTCGCTTCCTTTAGGCTTCATCGATTTTACGAATTCTAAGCCCTTCTCCACGCTAAAGGCGGAGAATTTATCTATGGTAAGACCGTTTACTTCCACATGCAGGCTCACAGGTTTAAGACGTTTTCCTTCGCAGGAAGGACAATTATGATTGGTCATGTATCCTTCCAACTGCTGACGTCTTGCTTCCGAACCTTCTTTATATCTTCTTTTTAAGTTCGGGATCACACCTTCAAATTCTCTACTAAACTCATAGTGAGATTTTTCATTTCTAAAATCGTAATCTATTTTAAGATTTTTATCCCCATAAAGGATCGTATCCCTTACCTTTTTAGGAAGATCTTTCCAAGGAATATTATAATCGAATTTCAATTTTTTAGCCAAAGAGTGAACGGTGGTTAAAAACCAGTAACTATTACTCTTGGCCCCTGCCCATGCTTCGATACAACCTTCTACCAGAGAAAGTTCCGGATCCGTAATTAATAGATCTTCGTCGAATTCTAAAAGGCTCCCTAAGCCGTCGCAGGTCTCACATGCTCCGAACGGAGAATTGAATGAAAACAATCTAGGAGAAAGTTCGGGTAAAGATTCTTCCGGGTGATTCGGACATGAAAGTTTTTGGGAGAATGTATGATCTTTCTTCCCATCGTCCAAGAGTAGGATTCCTTCGGATTGTTTGAGAGCGGTTTCGACCGAGTCGGTCAAACGAGAACGTATCCCATCTTTGATCACAAGACGATCCACTACGATCTCAATCGTTGCCTTAAAACTTTTTTTAAGAACGATCTCCTCGTCTAAAGTTTTGATCTCACCGTTCAGGCGGATTCTGTTAAATCCGTCTTTTCTGATCTTTTCCAGAACATCTTTATGTTCTCCCTTTTTACCGGAAACTATCGGAGCCAAAATTTGGATCTTAGTTCCTTCCGGAAAATTCAGTATCCTTTCGGTGATCTGGTCAATGGAGAGAGACTGGATTGGAGTTCCACAAATAGGACAATGCGGTTTTCCTACTCTCGCATAAAGAAGACGAAGATAATCATAGATCTCCGTAACAGTTCCTACAGTGGATCTGGGGTTACGATGTGTGGTCTTCTGCTCTATAGAAATTGCAGGAGAAAGTCCTTCGATCAGATCCAGGTCCGGTTTTTCCATCTGACCCAAAAATTGTCGAGCGTATGCGGAGAGACTTTCCACGTATCTTCTTTGTCCTTCCGCATATATGGTATCGAAAGCAAGAGAAGATTTGCCCGAACCTGAAAGTCCGGTGATCACCACGAGTTTATCTCGTGGAATATCCACATTGATATTTTTAAGATTATGCTCCCGAGCTCCTCGGATGCGGATATGATCCAAACGAATAACCCTCTCTTAGGTTTCAGATAATTTCCGGAAAGCCAGGCTGAAAAGCGGTTTTCCTTCCGCAATTTTACGTTTTCCGGAATAAATGACCGTTTTACTTTGGTCGCCAAAAGGAATTTCCAATGTTTAGAATTCTGTTCTCTCTTCTATTTTTACCGATTCGGATTTTGTTCCAAGGATTTAGGATATTGTCCTGGACTATCCGAAAGGGAGATCATTTCTATTTGGAAATTCCTTCTTCATTCTCCTTTGATAAAAAATCTTTCTTCGTCAGACTACTTGTCCCGAAAGAGGAAGATCCGTTCTTGGTGGATTTTTTATTAGGGTTGAAGGCATTAACTAAAGTCCCGGGTTTGAAAAAAGTTTCTTTCTATATTTCCAATCCGGAATACGGATTTGGAGAAGTTTGGAATATCAGCAAAGCGATCCAAACCTTGAACGAAAAAGGAATCGAGACTTCAGGATTTTGTTTAGGCGGCGGGACCAAGGCGCTATTATTACTTTCTCAGTGCAAATATAGATACTCCTCTTCCGCATCCGAATTTTTTCCCATACTTCCTTCCGCTGAGCCTTATTTTTTCGGTGGAGCCGCTAAAAAGTTCGGTGTGAGCGTAGAAGCTTATGCAAGCGGTGCATTCAAATCGTTCGGAGAAACTTTCCAAAGAACTTCCTTCTCAGCGCCTGCCCGAAAAAACTTGGAAGCGTTGCTGAACGATTATAAAGATCTACTTTCGGAAGGATTTAAGAAGTCCTCGAATTTAGATCTGAAAGTTTTAGAAGAGCCGATACTCAGTTCCGAAAAATTGAAAAAGATCGGATTTATCACCGATTTTATGGAAGAAGACGACTTCGAAGAAAACTATCTATTCGAAAATTATAAAAAAGAGAAGGAAACGGATAAGCCTAAATATAAAAAACTAAGCGCCAAAGGTTTCAGACTATATCATAAAAAATCCAATTTTTCGATTGTCTCCAAGTCGGTCCCGATTGTTGCAGTTCTTCCGGTACAAGGAAATATTCTTCCGGACTTAGGAAGAGAAGAAGATTTTAGATCCAGGCAAGTTTCATTCAGATACTACCAAGAAATTTTTAAGGATTTAAAAGAAGATCCTAAAGTCGCCGCAGTCGTTTTGGAGATGAACTCTCCTGGAGGAAGCGCACTTGTTTCGGAACTATTGTATAGAGAGATCAAAAAACTCGCGGAAAAAAAACCTGTCATCACGTACGTACTGAATGTAGCCGCTTCCGGAGGTTATTATCTGTCTTGTGCAACCCAAAAAATCCATGGAACGCCTTATTCTATCGTAGGCTCCATAGGAGCGGTCATGATGAGATTCGAGTTAAAAAAACTGTACGATAAATTCGGGGTCCAAAAGGAAAGGATAGGATTTTATCCGCATAGAGATATTCTTTCCGAATACGGAAAACTCTCTCCTAAATCGGAACAATTCTTAAGAAAAGAAGTTTTGAGATCCAGGGATCTATTCTATAACAGGGTCATCGAGTCTAGAAAAACCAGTTTCCAAGAATTAGAAAAAAGTTATGGAGAAGGTCGCATTTTTTCTGGAGAAACTTTCCGCAAATCAGGATTTTTGGATTCCTGCGATTCCTTTCTGGATATATTGCATGATCTGAAAGCGGAGCTTAAATCTAAAAAGATTGATGTGCGTTATCTGCCAGGAACCTATAGTTGGAAGGATTTAGTCCAAGATTTAAAACCCGGAATGCAGTTTTCCAAGTTTTCTCTTTTCTCTAAATTGAATACGGAGAAGAAACCGAACCCGTTGGAAGTCCTACATCTGTCCGAAATCGCACAGGAACTTTCGAACATATAGCTGCATTTGGCACGCAGAGGCGCTAAAGCGCAGAGGAAATTTGTAAGCCGGGTTTTTGCCAAAACTCTCTGCGGCTCCTATATCTCTTGCGCCTTCATAATACGATTGAGCAACGCTTCTTTGCCGGAAGCATTTGCAGGCGGAAAGCAGTAAATTTTGGAGATCCCCAATCGATCACAATCTCTAAAGAAAGAATATAAATTTTTCATATACTCAGAGTTGTTTCTAAGATCCAAAGCAAATTTCCAACCGCGAGTCAAACCGATCCCGATCGCCGCCGACTCTCTGTCCGGGGTTTGGTTCTCCGTAAAGATAACTTTTGCCTTAGGCGCATAATGTCTATATTTCTGACCGGGACTCGAAGGAGCTTCTCCTTCTTTCAAGCGACTATAATCTTCTAGATCCGGGACATATTTTTGTAATTCTAGCCATCCAAAATATCCGGGGCGAAGTAGTTTCGGCGGAGAAACTGAAAAATCCACAACCGTAGATTCCAAACCTATATCAGGTTCCGGACCTTTTAAGATCAGATCGACTAACCCGTCAAATTCCGAGATCGCATCATCCAATCTTGTGATAGAAGGTTGGCCGGAAAGATTTGCAGAAGGAGCCGAGACCGGTCCGCCGAAATAGGAAAGCATCTCCAATGCTTTTGGATGAGAAGGAACCCTTACAGCTATTGTAGAAAGCCCGGTGGAAAAAACCGTCTTATCGATCTTTTTTAAAACTAAGCTCAAAGGACCAGGCATACATTGTCTGATCAAGATTTTTGCACTCTCCGGGACTTCTCCTATATCCGGGATAAGCGCCGGGTTTCCCAAATGAACGATAAGAGGATTATCCGCAGGTCGATCTTTAATTTTATAAATTTCTAAACAAGAAGAGAGATTTCTGGAATCCGCCCCAAGACCATAAACGGTCTCGGTAGGAAATAGAACGATCCCTCCCTCTTTCAGTATTTTAGCTGCGAGAGAAGGATCTTCCGTGATGATTGTGGTCTTATTTTTTGACAAGATCCTGCTTATTCTTGGCTTCTTCCTGACCTTCTTCCGGAGGAGCCTGTTTTACGTCAGGATTCGGGATTTCGAGTTGTTTTTTAGCCTTAGGAACAGGCGGAAGTTTGTTAGTCACAAGCAATTCGAGATAATCGTTGATTCCTGGATCGTTATCAGATAATAACTGCCAGAAAGAGAATCCGCCTATATCATAAGATCTTAATAGAGTCATTTTCTCTTCGAACGCTTTTCTGTTCATGAAAAACGCCACACGATCGCAACCTTCCGATTTGTACCAAATACTTGGGTCTTCGTATGTTTTACCTTCGTGTACCCAGCTGAACTTGGAAAGATTTGTCCAAGAACCTGAGTTCTTATTATCCGCCAAAACTTGGCTGATATTTGTAGGTTGTTTGGTTACACCAAGTTGTTGGCGTTTTAACGCATCGGACCAATATACAGACTTGATCTTTGCGTTACAATTTAAAGCCCAATCGTATCCGTAAGTCGGGATCGCCATATACAATTTTTTAGCCGGAACTCTTTCTTTTGCGTAAGTGATGATATTCCTGATCCAAACGTTTGGAGCTTGAGGTCCAGGTCCAGGGTTTCTATACTTGCGAGGATGAAGTTCGTAAGCCATCACCTTTACTCTGTCCGCATGTTTTGCTAAGAATGCATAATCGTGGGTCATCGGACCTCTCCAATTCTCGGCAAAATCCATATTAATCTTTTCTTTCAGACCCTTACATGCTTTAAGGCTCGCTTTTTTAGCTGCGGTCTTAGGGTGAACAGCAACGGAAAGAAGTTTACCACGTTTGTGGATCTCTTTCGCAAGAAGAACGATGAACTCCTCGAACTTCTCTTTTTTCTCACAGCTCATACCTTCGTAGTCTATATCGATCCCATCGAAACCGTAAGTGTCTACTTCATATAGAATGTTCTGGATATGTTTGTCTCTGATATCATTACGTCCGTTTAGGCCGATGTTTTCTGCGATCTTCTCATTCTTATTTTCCCAGCGGAAGATCGTAGGAATGATCTTAACCCTAGGATTTAGAGATTTAAGCTCCGCAACACGAGCATGCTTTTGAGCGGAACCCCATAGAGAATAAAGATCTCCGTTATTTGTTTCTCTACCTTTGAATCCATAGATAAAAGGATGGATCTCGTTGTATAGATGAACGGTACGTTTCATCGCTTCGTAGTCTGAGAACCAAGTAGAAGCTCTAAAAGCAGGATCGTCTTCAGACTCCGGTTCGGAATTACTTACAGAATTGGAAGTACCATCCGACTCGGAAGAAGAGTTATCGGAATTCCACCATTTCTTCCAAGATTCCCAAGCCCCGTCCGTAGGAGCAAGGTCCGATTTAAGAGTAGTATTTTGGAATGCTACCTGTTCTGTCCCAGCTTGGGCAGACGCAGGTTTAGGATCCGCCTTTAAGGCTTGGAGTCCTAAATAAAAAGAAATTCCGGAAAGTAAAAACCAGGTCAGGCTCACTAGGCTTGTTTGCCAGAGAGACTGTTTCTTTGCTTGGTAAGGGACTGGGCGGATTAAGTCCTCAGGGGTGTAAGGTTCATCGTTTGGATTCATTTGAGCTCTATATATTTATCGAATCGCGGGGGCCAAAAATAAAGCACCGACTGTCTTCCAGTGATTTATAGGTAGTCTGTCTGTCAAACGTTTGTGGAAGTATTGTCTGTTCTTTGATTGACAGAGACTGAATTCGCAAGATTTTTCCTCAGATGCAGTTCCACCGACCTTTCAAACTTTTTTTCGTTTTAGGTTCCATCTTCATAACCTTCCTTTTGATGGCAGAGGTGACTGGCTCTAAATGGTTCCAAGTTGCGGTTGGCAGTAAGGCATTGACCATGACCTTGGGAGTCATTCCCTTCCCCATCACGTTTATCGTAACGGACCTTTTGAATGAGTATTATGGAAGAAGAGGTGTCAGATACCTAACCCTAGTCGGAATGGTAATGATCGTTTTGGCATTCTTTCTTCTTCAATTGGACATGGCCATTCCAGCGGCAGGAAATTCTCCTGTGGACGATCACTCCTTTCAGGTAGTATTCTTTAATACAGGGCAAGTGATCACAGGTTCCATCGTGGCTTACCTGATCGGGCAACTTGTGGATATCCAAGTCTTCCATTTGATCCGCAAAAAGACCAAAAATAAACTTCTTTGGCTAAGAGCTACCGGCTCCACAATCTTCTCGCAACTTTTGGACTCTTATGTCGTAATCTTTGTTGCCTACTGGGGAACCTACGATTTCCAAACTTTGAACTCGATCTCCTATACCAATTTCGGCTATAAGATCTTCATAGCAATTGGGATCACTCCTATCATATATCTAGCTCACTACTGGATTGAAAAGTATCTGGGAGAAGATGCCCACAAAATGGCTGAGGCGGCCTTGAAAGAAGGGAAAGAAGAAATCCAACCCTATCCGGGTTAATAGGTTTCGCACAGAGATCAAGAGAGCACAGAGTAATTAAGGTTAAAAATCAAAACCGTATCCTCTCTGCGGCTCCGCGTTTCTGCGTGCCAATTTTAGGAGTTTAAATCTCACGCAGAGTCACAAAGACGCGGAGGTTTTTAATACCAGTACAACCAGATCCGGTTTTTCAACGGGTCTAGATAAGAAGAATATTTACCGCCTTCAGATTCCTTCTCAAATCCCGCGCTTATAAGTTGCATTTCGAAAGATGCGACCTGGCCCTTTGCAATCTTCCAGACTAGGGTTCCGGGAGAAACTGGACATTCTTCTGTTTCTTTGCTAAAGATCACTCTTTGGTTTTCTAAAAATAGAAGTTCCGCATGACCTGTGTTCGACACCTGGACTTCCCCACCGAAAAGATCCGAGTATAGTTTGGCTGTAACAGAACAGTCTTCTGCTTTTAAGCTGGCTCCAAAGAAACTGAGAGTGTTCCCGTCCATAATTTGGTCTAATCTCCGAAAGCCAAAACCGCTTATTTATTAGGTTTACGGCCCGATTCAGACTATAATTTTGGAGTTAGGGAAGTTTTCCAAGCATATGAACTCAAATTTGGATTTTGTTCGGATTTTCGATACCACTCTCCGTGACGGAGAACAATGCCCGGGTGCGGCAATGAGCGAGAATGAGAAGATAGAGATCGCACTCCAACTCGCCAAAATGAATGTGGATGTGATCGAAGCAGGTTTCCCGGTTTCTTCTCCGGTCCAATTCCAAGCAGTCCAAAGAATTTCCAGAGAGATCGAAGGTCCAATCATCGCCGCACTCGCAAGAGCGGTTCGTCCGGATCTAGAAGCCGCAGCAAAAGCAATTATCCCTGCTAAAAAAAGAAGAATTCATACATTCATAGCATCTTCTCCCATTCACATGAAATTCAAACTGGGCAAGGAACCATCCGAGGTTTTGAAAATGGCTGTGGAAGCAGTCAAGATTTGCAGAGACCATGTAGACGATGTGGAATTTTCTCCGGAAGATGCTACTCGTTCCGAGCCAGAGTTCCTACGAGAACTTTGTGAAGCAGTAATTGAAGCTGGTGCTACTACGATCAATATTCCAGACACTGTAGGATATACAACACCATACGAATATGGAGAATTATTCAAATTCCTGATCCAAAATGTAAAAGGAAGTGATAAGGCAATCTTCTCCGCTCATTGCCATAACGATCTAGGACTTGCTACTTCTAATAGTTTGGCAGCCATCCAAAACGGTGCAAGACAGGTGGAATGTACCGTAAATGGAATCGGAGAAAGAGCCGGCAACACTGCAATGGAAGAAGTGGTCATGGCACTTCGTACACGTAAGGATAAATTCGGGATAGAAACTAGAATTAATACCGAAGAGATCGCAAAGGCTTCTTATCTAGTAAAAACGATCACCGGAATGGTAGTACAACCTAATAAGGCGATTGTAGGTGCAAATGCTTTTGCTCATGAATCCGGGATCCACCAAGACGGAGTTTTGAAAAATAGAGAGACTTATGAAATCATGACTCCTGAAAGTGTGGGCATCCATTCTAATCGTATGGTTTTAGGAAGGCATAGCGGAAGAGCCGGTTTCAAAGACAGGATCGTTCGTTTAGGATTCAGCCCTCATCCGGAAGAATTAGAAGCTGCGTACCAAAGATTTTTAGAGATCGCAGATCGTAAAAAGGAAATTTTTGACGAAGATATTCGCGCGTTATTCGCGGACGAATCCAGAAAATCTTCCAAAGATAAATATGTATTAGAAAGTTTTCATGTAACTACCGGAACTAAGAGCACTCCTACCGCAAGTATCCGACTTTCCATCGAAGGAAATCTAAAAGAAGAATCTGCAACCGGAGACGGACCTGTTGATTCTATTTTTAAAGCAATCCAGAAGGCAACTATTTCGGATGTGGAACTCATTAAGCTCGTGATCTCTCCTGTAACAGAAGGACAAGACGCTCTGGCAGAAGCTTCCGTCACTTTAGAAAAACATGGAGAAAGAGTCGTAGGAAAAGCAAGTTCCACTGATATTATTGAGGCTTGTTCTCAAGCTTATATCTCCGCTCTGAATCGTTTTTCTATGAATTAAAATATCTGCCGAATCATGTTCGGTATCTATTTTAAAATTTTCTAGAAAAACCGTTGCCTTTTCCAAATTCAGTTAAAATCCTTTCTCAGTAGAACGACTGTTCTACTCAAATAAAAAGAAAGGCGGACTGCGAATGTCTTCTTTAGATATTTCCCCAATCTTTCGCCCGATACAGATCGGAGCCGAAACTATTCCTAATCGTATTATCATGGGATCCATGCACTTGGGTTTGGAAGGAATGCCCCATACCGCGGATAGAATGGCTGCATTCTATGGGAAAAGATTCGAAGGAGGAGTTGGATTGATAACCACCGGAGGAATTTCGGTGAATGCGGAAGGTAAAGGCTCCAATATATTTTTCGATTTTCAAAAGGAAGAAGACTGCAAAGAACTTGAAAAAGTAGCCTCAGTTCTGAGACCGATGGGAATTTTTTGCGCTCAATTATTCCATGCGGGAAGATACGCCTACCACAGAGAACTAGTGGCCCCATCTGCGTTACGCGCGCCTATCAATCGATTCATACCTAAAGAACTTTCTACGGAAGATGCCTGGAGAACCATCCACGATTTTGGATCTTCCGCATTACGCGCAAAACAAGTAGGTTTCAGAGCGGTCGAAGTTATGGCCTCCGAAGGATATCTAGTTAACCAGTTTTTCTCGGAAGTCACGAATAAAAGATCAGACGAATTCGGCGGATCGCCTGAAAACCGAAGAAGATTTGCGATCGAAACCATGAAAGAAGTCCGCAAACAGGTAGGGCCCGGTTTCCCAGTCATAGTAAGAATGTCGGGTATCGATTTGATCCCAGGTAACCCTACTTTCGAAGAAGTAATCACTCTAGCAAAAGAATTAAAAGAAGCAGGAGCCGACGCACTCAATATCGGTATCGGTTGGCATGAGTCACGTATTCCTACGATCTCTCAATTAGTTCCAAGGGGAGCTTGGGCAAAGATCGCGGGAAAAATAAAAACGGCAGTTCCGGGAATTCCGATCATAGCATCCAACAGGATCAATATGCCTGAGACGATCATCCAGGTATTGAATGCGGGAGAAGCGGACATAGTAAGTATGGCAAGACCATTCTTAGCAGATGCAGAAATCGTAAATAAGATCAAAGAAAACCAAACAGAAAGAGTGAATACGTGTGTGGCTTGTAACCAGGCCTGTCTGGATCATACTTTTAAAGAGGAAATGGTTTCTTGTTTGGTAAATCCTTCTGCGAACAGAGAGTTGGACTGGAAATCACTTCCTCAGGCAAAAAGACAAAGAGTGGTAGTAGTCGGTTCCGGTCCGGGTGGAATGGAATCCGCAAGAGTTGCTGCGTTACGCGGACATGAAGTAATTCTTTTAGAAGCTTCCGGGAAGTTAGGAGGCCAATTAAATCTGGCTGCCGCCATCCCGGGTAAATTCGAATTTTTTGAAACGATCCGTTATTTCAAAAACGAACTGCCTCGTTTAAAAGTGGATATTCGTCTCGGCACAAAAGCGGATCTAAAAATGTTAGACGATCTTAAACCGGATGCGGTGATCTTTGCAACAGGAGTTCTTCCTAGAAACCCGAATCTTCCTGGTTTAGAAAAAAAACCTCATGCAAGTTATGTGGAATTCTTGAATGGAACATTCAAGCCGGGTTCCAATGTTGCCATCATTGGCGGCGGAGGAATCGGTGTGGACGTGGCCCATAAACTAACGGAAGAAAAGGATCCGGACATTTCCACCTATTTCGAAAAATATAATGTGAACTCTTATACTCAGGCAGTGATCCAACCCGAGACTGTTCCTAGAAAAGTTTCTATATTAAGAAGAAATGGAAAAGTAGGAGCAGGTCTTGGTGCCACAACTTCTTGGGCGCTTCTGCAAGAGTTACAATCCAAAGGAGTGGATTTCCATTCTTCTCTTACCTACAAAGAAGTAACGGATAAAGGTCTTGTGATAGAAACCAAAAAAGAAGGAGCAAAAACTTTAGAATGCGATTCTATCATTCTCTGCGCCGGACAGACAAGCGATTCTTCTCTATATGAAACTTTTAGCAAGGAAAGAAGTTCTATTCCGTCCTATCTGATCGGCGGAGCAAAAGACGCTTCGGGCATTGACGCTAAAAGAGCCATGTTAGAAGGTTATTTGGCCGCTACAAGAATCGGAACGGAACAAAACTAAAAAGTATATTAGCAAAAAATTATTTTCAACTAGTAATATTGGATGTTATACTTTTAGTATTGCTAGCTTGCTGGAGGGTAGCTGATTGGACGTGCAAAGAATGTTCCGTCCAACAGATTATTTGAGGAAGGTTTCCTAAAACATTCTCAAAACAACGCTAAACTAAAGCGTGTTTTGTGACTTAGAAATGCCAAAAGTATTCTTTCCCGTTGACTTTTTGCGGGTATGTTTCTTAATGGGAACCACATTTTCCTCTGGTTTCTAGAGGAGTTATCCAATATGAAAGTATACTCAGCCGACAGAGTTCCTAATTCAGCAGATTATAATTTATATGTAACCGAAGGGAATGCCAAAACCAGGCTCAGTTTATTCGAGCCTAATCTACCTGGGTATTTCGAATTAGCTGAAAATGATAAAGTTCTAAAGTCTTTGGCATATACGGTTCTTCTAAATTACACCCAAGATAGAGAATTCGCTCTTAGGAACACAAATCGGTTCCTGAATTTTCTAAACGATATCGTTCATCGAGATTCTTGGTTCTTTTTGGCCAATCGAGTAGAACAGTTTATTAAGGACGTGGAGAATTTCGGAGTCGAAATTTCCTACGACTTTTGAATTAGTCTCAAAAATCTGATTGTCCTAGGATCTTCCAAGAATATACTAACTTAAATCACGTGCCGGAACTTCCCTCTCTTAACCCGTCCAGGGCCTTAGCCGGTTGGAGCAATAAATGAACCCAAGAGTAGTGACTTTTCACTATAAATTAACAGATAAAGAAGGAAACGAAATCGATTCTTCTCAAGGAAGCCACCCTCTTTCTTATCTGGAAGGGACCGGACAGATCATCGCCGGTCTAGAAGACGAAATCAAAAATATGATTGCCGGAGACAAAAAAATAATCTCTGTTTCCGCAGATTTGGCTTACGGTCAAAAAAATCCCGAATTAGTTTTCGATGTACCTAAAAGCCAATTCCCAGAAGGGGAAGAATTGAGCGTTGGAATGATGTTCCAAACCGACGAACCGGATACTGTTTATACTATTACAGATATCAAGGGAGAGTCTGTAATCGTGGACGGAAACCATCCTTTAGCAGGAGTGGATCTGATTTTTGATGTCCAGATCGTAAATATCAGAACTGCAACCGACGAGGAAGTGAGCCATGGGCATGTTCACGGTGAGGGGGGACATCACCACCACTGATCTCTATAATGGCGTCCTTAGAGTCACTTAACGAAAAACAAAAGGAAGCTATCGAGACCCTAAACGGCCCGGTTTTAGTGATCGCCGGCGCCGGAACGGGAAAAACAAAAACAATCGTCCACAGACTTTCCAAATTAGTCGAATCAGGCGTCCCTGCCGAAAATATCTTACTCCTTACATTCACCCGAAAAGCTTCCAGAGAAATGTTGTCCAGAGCGGTCTCTCTTTTGGATAAACGATGTGCGAAAGTCCATGGCGGCACTTTTCATTCTTTCGGAAGCCATATTCTCAGAAAATACGCACCTGTCTTAGGTTTCTCCTCTCAGTTTTCCGTTTTAGATGAATCTGACACTTCCGATATATTCCAACTCTTGAGGACGGAAGGAGAATATGCAAAACAGAAGTCTAGGTTCCCATCGAATGATACCTTGATCTCACTTCATTCTTCTATTATCAATCGTGTAAAAACCTTAGAAGAATTATTGGAAGCGGAATATCCTAAATTTTTGGAGCAAGAATCCGCAATTCGCAAAATATTCGAAGAATATGCCGATTACAAAAAACAAAGATCTCTATTAGATTATGATGACCTGCTAGTTTATACAAGAGATCTTCTGAACAAAAATGAAACTGTCCGAAAAAAGATCGGCGAACAATACAAATACATCATGGTGGACGAGTTTCAGGATACGAATCAGATCCAGGCTCATATTGCATGCCTACTCGCATTGGACCATGAGAACATTTTGGTGGTCGGAGACGACGCGCAGAGTGTGTATTCTTTCCGCGGAGCTGATGTAAACGGAATATTCAATTTTCCGAAACTATTCCCTAAGACAAAAACTATCTACTTAGAAAGAAATTACAGAAGTACTCCATCCATTCTAAATCTTGCAAATGTGGTTCTTTCCAATTTTAGGGAAAAATACGAAAAGTACCTATACACCAAGAATGAAGACTTCCAAAAACCGACACTGGTTGGATACGCTGACGAATTAGAAGAAGCGGAAGGGATTGCTGATCTGATCTTAGAAAGAAGAGAAGATGGGATCCCACTAAAAGACATAGCCGTCCTATTTAGATCCGGATGGAACTCGAACCAATTGGAATTAGTCCTCTCTCGGAGAAATATTCCATTCTTAAAATTCGGCGGAAAAAAATTCGTAGAAAGCGCGCATGCGAAGGACTATCTATCTCTTCTAAAAATTAAGGAAAATAAAACCGACTCTGTTTCTTGGCTTAGAGTTTTGTTACTCCTTCCAGGGATTGGAGCGGCAAAGGCAAGATCCATTCTAACGGATTTGGAAAGATCCGGAGGAAATCTTGAAAAGATCATATCCGAATCGAAAGGTGCAACAGCATCCCATTTAAAAGAATTGAATCATCTAATCAGCGATCCCGAGAAAGATTTACGAAAACTTTTAGGAAACTATATAGACTACTACTCTCCTCTACTCGAAAAAAAATACGACGATTTCAAAAGAAGATTAGAGGATCTGAATGCATTTTTGACACTTTCCCAAAAATATGAGACCTTACACGAATTCTTAGTAGATATGAGCTTAGAAGGACCAAGCCGTAGCCTGGATAAAATTTCTCCTGAGGAAGAAGACGAAAGACTGGTTTTATCTACTGTCCATTCTTCTAAAGGATTAGAATTTGATACGGTGATACTATTGAATGTTTCAGAAGGTTCTTTTCCTTCGGGAAGAGGAGAGAAAAACTTAGAAGAAGAAAGAAGATTGTTCTACGTGGGTATCACAAGGGCTAAAAAGAAATTAGTGCTCACCTACCCTCAAATTTCCCAACAGAAAAATTCACAATATTTCAATCGAGTTTCCAGGTTTATTGAAGAGATCAAAGCGCCTGAAAAAGTATTGGATAAAAGTTTTATCATCAAAAAAGAAGAAGTACCGAATCCTTCTTCGTCCCAAACCTCTCGGAACCAAAATGAATCGGATGCAAGAAAAAGAATTAGAGAGTTTTTCGGCTCCTGATCTCGTTCCTGAAAGGAACTGGGAAGAACTTCTAGTTTCCGTCTGGGATTCTTTAAAGTTAAGATCCAAACGTTTCAAGGAAAGCCGGGTCCGATCCGTAGAAATCAAATTTTATCCCTATAAGAACGGAAATCATTCGGTATCTTATCATAACGGGCTATTAACCGTCAAATTTCATACTTCTTTAATGGAAGCGAGGGAAGAAATAATACTATCCTTTGTTCAATTACTTATTTCGAAAATATTAGGACTCAAACCAAAACAGATATGGAAAGAGGAAGTCGCAGAATTCCTAAATTCTCTCCCTGAGTCCGGAACTGGCAATTTCAAAAAATTAAAAGAAGTCGGAGCCGTATACAATCTGAAGGCGATTTTGGAAAAAATTTCCTCTTTTTATTTTCCCAAAATGGATGCAAAACTGCTCTCCATCGGCTGGGCAGATCGACTCGGAAAAAGAAGATTAGGTAGTTACGAAAAACGGAATATGAATATACGTATCAGTCCTATCCTGGACCATAAAGAGGTTCCGCTTTACGTGTTAGAACATGTTGTCCATCACGAAATCCTACACCATATTCTTCCGACTCGGATCAAAAACGGCCAAAATTCAATTCATAGCCCGGAATTCAAACGGATGGAAAAAGAATACGTTAGATACAGAGAGGCAATAAATTGGTTGAAAATGGAATATCCTAAGTTTCTAATAAGCCACCAGAGAGAAATCGGCCATAGGCTTAGATCAGAATTTTACGGATAAACTTTATGCATCCGAACCATTTCGAAACAGTATACATTCGCAAAAATATAATCGAAGAAGAACTTTCCAAACTTCTAAAAGAGTTCTCCGGGCTGAGTTATAAGTCCTTATCCGATTACGACAAGGGGGTATATGACGGTTACACCCAGGCTGTCACCGAAGTTTTGAGAAAAGTCCAAAATAAAAGATAAGATAGATCCGCATTCTCAAAATCCTCATATAAACGATCCGAATTTTAGACCGTTTCGTTTGTTCCTAAAATCAGGTCGCTTATTGCTTTTTGTCAGTTCCTCTAAATAATGATTTCCTTTTTTTCAATTCGTTTTATGAATCGAATATGACTTTTGAAAAGAGAATATTTTTCTCGGTTGTTTTTCTTTTCTGTACGAGCACTGTGTTACAATCTTCTCCGTATGTTTATAACGATTTTTCCGGATGGTCGGAGGTTAACCCTTTAACTCCTGATTATTCCAGATATTCTCCTAAGTTTTATAACCAGGAAACTTCTCCCATAAATACCGTTGAACAAAAAGATTTACGTAAAGAAAAGGAACGTGTCGAATTACGTCGTTCCCTTTTGGACTGGCACCAAGGTTTAGGCCTTTTGACCTGGGGTTTCTGGCTCGCTACGAATATAGTAGGAGAACAAGCTCTCTCCAGTCTCAAAAGAGAATACGAACCTTATGCAAATTATTTATTGATCAGCGATCCCCAAAAGAACTTACTTTTGTACACCGCGCTCATGAAATCCTCTCCTTGGGATTCGGAATCTTCAGGCAGTATGCATTCCGCATTAGCAGGAACTACTTTTACTCTGTATGCGCTAACTGCTGGGCTCGCATTCTTCTCCCCTTCCAAAAGTTTGGAAAGAGAGCCTGGACTTAGTACAATATTCACCCATAAGGCAATGATCTGGATACATTTGCCTGCAATGCTCGCACTTCCGTTCATCGGAGAAAGAATTTCCAAGGAAGGTCCAAGTGCGGCAAATGAAATGAGAGCTGTCGGTTGGGCAGGTTTCGGAGCACTCAGCGTTTCTATAGCAGTATTTTATTTTTAAGGAGTAGTCACAGTGACTTACATTTTACGTTTTTTAATTTTGTTCTTACTTAGTATTTCTTCCGTTTTTTCGGAAGAATTAAAATTACAAGAATCTCAAATCAACTTTATAGCCATCCATCCTTTCAAAACTGTAAATGGTAAATGTTCCGGCGCTACGGTAAGTCCAATGACATTGACCCAAGGGCCCGCCGGTTTACAAATCCCTAAGCTTGTAAAAATAGAGATCCCACTTTCTCAGATCAAGTCCGGGGATGAGAACAGAGACGAACATATCATAGAATCGTTAGGATATCCTACGATTACAAATATCAGTTTTACGAGCACATCGATTACGGCTAAGGATAACGAATGGACTATCTCGGGCAACCTGACTATCAAAGGAAAAACCAAAGCGATCAAATCAGTAGCAACGATCCAAAAAGAAGGACAGGACACGATTTTATCCGGAAAATTTCAGGTTTTGATGAGCGATTTCGACGTAGAAAGACCTAGTCTATTATTTGCAACCGCCAAGGACGAAGTAAGTATAGAATATAAGTTTATAGTTCGTCCCTAAAAACTTAGGTTATAAACGAGTATTTTTTTAGGGCTTTAATAATGGAGCCTCAAAGGAAAATTTATTTTAGAGCCTTAATTATCTTTTTCCTAAAAGTTCTCGGATGCCGTCTTCCAATCCATCTACGCTTAAAAAATACATAGGAAATACTTTTTTGAGTTCGTAGATGGTGGGTGCGTCCCAATATCTTTTAGGCTCCGGATTCATCCAAATCGTATCGGTCCAATGAGACTTGATCCTTTTAAAACTATCCAACCCGGATTCGGGATGTTCCGGAAGTTTGGATTCCTGCCTAAATCTAGAATGATAAAATCCGTAAGCGGGATCCAAAAGTTCGTAAGGAGCCATGTAGGCGTCCCCTACTATTATAACCTTGGTATCATCTTTATGCTTTTTAAAAAGATTCTTTAAAGGGATCGGATACCTTAGATCTCCTTTAGGATATACGGAATCGTAAACTGAATTGTGGAAATAATAATGCCCGAATTCCTTAAAATGATTCATCTGATGAGCAGCCGAAAAAAGTTTACTCACTCTTTCCGCATAAGGAGTCATACTCCCACCTGTATCCATTAAAAGTAATACTTTGATGCCATTCTTTCTGGTACGATCGAATACAAGCTCTGGATCTCCGGCATTCCTGCAAGTGGCATCCACGGTTTTAGGAAGATGAAATTCCGGAATACCTTCCTTTCTAAGATTCCTAAGTTTTTTGAGTGCAATTTTGATCTGTCGAACATCCAATTGTTCGTCGGTTCTATAATCCTTATACTTTCTTTCCATCGCTTGGAAGATCGCGGATTTTCCCCCGCCTTCTCCGCCAATACGTACGCCCCCCGGATTTACACCGGAATGACCGAAAGGAGAACTTCCTCCGGTTCCGATCCATTTATTTCCGCCGTGATGCTCCCCTTTCTGATTTTGGAGCCTGTCTAAAAATTCTTTCCAAAGTTCTTCAGGCGGGATCATTCCCGGCGGTAGTTTATTCGGATTTTCGAATATATTAGAAAGCCAATCCATCATTTCCTTTCGGAAAGATTCTTTGAGCACACCTCTTTCTCCGAAGAGTTCGGTAAATACCAGATCGAATGCATCGTAGTATTTTACGTCTTTAACTAGACAAAGTCTGGAAACTCTATAGAATTCATTTAAAGAAAGAAATGTTTTATCTCTAGTCAGTGTTTCTGTTGCCTTTAAAAAATCCAAAAGTTCCACGGTGGAGATTGGAACACCGGATGATTTCAGCCTGTAGAAAAACGGAAAAAACAAAACCTTTTATCTGAATAATTTCAGATCCTCTTCATTCTTTACAAGAGCGCCTATATAAGGGATCCTTCCGTCTTCTGGAAGTTTGGCCCCCATATGGATTAGAATTTGGATCCAATCTAGTAGTTCGCTAGTGCCCGGCTTTTTTTTCATATCATCCATGGTGCGGATCACATAGAAGGACTCGAGCGCCCTTTTTAAAAGTGAGGACTCAATTTTAGGAAAATGAGAAGCTACGATATCCGCCATAAAAGCAGGTTCCGGAAAATCTATATAATGAAAGATACATCTTCTTAAAAACGCGGCGGGAAGCTCTTTTTCATTATTCGAAGTGATAAGAGTTAAAGGTCGATTGATCGATTTGATCTTACGACCGGTTTCTTGAATCACGAATTCCATTCTGTCCAATTCCAAAAGTAGATCGTTCGGGAATTCTATATCCGCTTTATCGATCTCATCAATCAATACTACAGAAGGTTCACTCGCAGAGAAGGCTTCTCCTAAAGCGCCCAGACGGATATAATTCTCGATATTACGGACCTTTTCCTTGTCTTCCGTAAATCTTGAATCGTTTAGCCTAGAAACTGCATCATAAAAATATAATCCTTCTTTTGCGAGCGAGGTGGATTTTACATGCCATGAGTAGAGCTTTTTTTTAGTCTTGAAGGAAAGATAATCAGCTAAAAGAGATTTTCCTGTTCCGGGTTCTCCCTTTAGCAACAAAGGCCTAGCGGTGATCTCGGCGACTTGGACCGCTTCTTCTAATTCTTTAGAGAGTAAGTATGTTTCGGGTTTATTTCTTTCTTCCGACATGATCAACCTGCTACGTGAATTTCTGAGATCAAAATATCGGGGACCTTGATAGAGGAATAACTGTCAGAATATTCGTTGGAAATACCTTGGATCTTGTGGAGTAGATCGAAATAATTCGTGTTCATCGTGATACGATCCACTGCATGTTCCGGTTTCCCATTCTTATAATAAATCCCCTGGATCCCGATAGAAATTTCGCCAGAAACTGCGCTGCAACCGGCTCCACCTTCCAACTTAGTCACCAAAATACAATGAGAGTCGGAAGATAAAAGCTCCTCCAAACTCTTAGTTCCGAATGGAACGATCATATTGGAGAAAGAAGTTCCTGCTCTTCCTGAATAGGAACGAACTCCGTGGCCGGTAGGAGATACATTATCTTTTTTAGCCGATTCTAAATTATAAAGATAAGATTTAAGAACCCCGTTTTCTAAAACCTTTGTACGCGCGGATGTAGGAATTCCTTCGGCATCCACTAAGCGAGAACCTGGATAATCCGGAGTATGAGCCTCACAATAAATACTTAATAAAGGAGAAGCGACTTCGTTCCCCAGTTTTCCTACAAGACGGGAAGAACCTTTTTGGACTGCGTCCGCAAAATAGGGAGAAGAGAACATCCCGAAAATCTGTGGGCTGATACGATTTCCCAAAATGATAGTATATACTCCGCTCGGAAGAGGTTTCGCTCCTAAAAGTTCCGTTCCTCTATGTGCGGCTTCTTTGGCGATATAAGATGGATCAAATTGGGAAATATCCCTACCGGAACGATAGTAACTTCCCATCTTTTTTGCATCACCTTCCGCTACGACTAACCCCGTTCCGAGATAGGCAACATTGGAATCTTTTTTAACGAATACACCTTTAGAGTTCGCGATCAGACTTTGGGTGGAACTTTTTCCCACTCCTACATGTGGAACATTTTCCACTCTTTTGTCCGATTCCCAAGAAGCGTTATCTAATGTGAGTCCAAGCTCCCTCATCCAAGCAAAATCTAATTTTTCTAATGCAGGATTATAATGTTTTAGATCCACTTCCGGCAAGGGTTTCGGTCCCGGAAGTTCCATATCCAATGGATCTGTGATCTCCGTCTGGTCCATTGCATCTCTTACCATTTGGGAAAGAGCTTCTTTACTAAAACGTTCGCTATATGAATATCCTGGGCGGGAATTGTTCAGAACTCTAATACCCACTCCTCTTGAACGAGAAGTTTCCGTAGAAACTATCCTTCCTTTAAAAACTTCGATACCGATATCTTCCGAGTCGGTAGCGATCAGGTCGAAAGAATCGATCCCGTAACGTTTTCCTTCTTCCAATACGAATCCGGCTGCTTGCTCTAAATCCATTATCTTCCCCCCACTAGGATCTCATCCACTTTTAGGGACGGTTGTCCAACAGTAACAGGAATGGATCCCGACGAAGCGCCACAAGTTCCTGCGGCCAATTCCAAGTCTTTTCCTACCATAGAAATTTTAGGAAGAATTTCATGACCTTTTCCTATTAGAGTGGCTCCTCTTACAGGCTCGGAGATCTTTCCGTTTCGGATTACGTAACCTTCTTCCACAGCGAAATTGAATTCTCCGGTCGCCGGGTTTACCGAACCTCCGCCCATTCTTTTTGCGTACAGTCCGAAGTCTACGGATGCAAACATATCATCCAGTGAATCTTTTCCTGCTTCTATATAAGTGTTTCTCATTCTAGAGACGGGTGCATATTGATAAGATTCCCTTCTTCCGCTCCCGGTCCGAGGGGATCCTGTTTCCATAGATCCGATCCTATCGGCAAGATACGCTTTTAAAATTCCGTTCTCTATCAGAAGCGTTTTTTGTGTAGGCATTCCCTCGTCGTCTACATTCAAAGAGCCATACTGTTCTTCGATCGTTCCGTCATCATAGGCGGTCAGACAGGATTGTGCGATCGACTGGCCTAGTTTTCCTACAAACGGGGAAGATTTTTTACGGATAGCCTCTGTCTCCAAAGGATGACCGCAAGCCTCATGAAAAATTACTCCGCCAAAACCGTTGCCCATGACCACAGGCATTTTTTTACCTTCTATATAACCAGCATCCAGCATGAAGAGCGCCCTTTCTCCCGCCTTCCTTGCGATATCTTCTACAGGTAATCCTTCGAAAAATTCGAATCCTTTTAGAGCTCCAGGCGATTCACTCGCTACAAATCTCTCACCTTGATTTTCGGCAGTCACTGAAAGAAAAAATCTACTTCTCACTCTTAGGTCTTCCACCCAAAGGCCTTCCGAGTTTGCGATCAGAACGTTCGTTACTATATCGGACGCACTTACTCCTACTTGTATGATCTTAGAAGAAACTTTTCTAGCGACTTGGTCCGCAGTTTGTAGGAGTTCCAATCTTCTAAAAGGAGGAACTTTTCTAGGATCGTGAATATTTTTAGAAAAAGAATATTTGGATACATCTCCAGGAAGCGTAAACGTTCCGGAGTTATTTGCAGCTTCTCCCCTGGAATCCGCTAAAAGGTGTATTAAAGAAAGTAAATGTTGTTGGTCGTCATTGCTTGTATACGCGTATAAGACATCTGTCCCGTATACCAATCTGATCCCGATCCCGTAATCGGTAGCTGCAAGTGATTGTTCTATTTTTTGGTCTCTGAGTGAGATGGAAGAATTTCTGGATTCTTCTTCATAAATTTCCACAAAGTCCGCTTTTCTTTTTTTACCCGCGTCGATCAGGGTCTCTATATTGGATTGATTCATAACCTTTTACTTTAGACAGAAATTTTTTGATGATAATGGAAGGAAAAAAGATCACTCGAATTTAGGGAAAGGTATGCCGACCGGAGCCGAGGCCAAACCTTCTAACGCAAATCGAATATACTCTGGTCCTTTAATATCTTCGTATCTTGGAACCAAATGAAAATGCATATGTGCCACTTTTTCAGCGATTAAAACTGTATAAATTTTGGGAGGTGAAAACTTCTTTTGGATCCATTCCGTAGCGAATTGTAGCGTTTCTCCTAAGTCCTTGAATTCCTTAGGGTCCCAGTCTGAATATTTTTCTCTATGCGAAATCGGTTCTATGTATAGATAGCCTGGGATTTTTTTATCTTCGGGCGCGTGGCGGATGATAAAAGAAGAGTTTTGATGGATTAGACCTGGGATCTTTGTCCCACGCAGCACGGAACAAATAGGGCATTCCGGAGAAACAACTAAGGTCTTTTGGGCCATTACACCCCACTGCCCTGAGAGATATAGGATTTGTATTTTTCGTAAACTCTGAAGATATAATCCTTATCGGAACAAAAACGAATGATACATCTGTAGAAATGATATCTTTCCAGATCCTTTCTTTCTCCGTTCTCATCTACCTTGTATTCTTTTAATAAGGACTTTAACATTCCCAAAAACAGGGACCTTTCCTTTTGGTTATATCCTTCTTGGGAATAACGCACACCTTCCAATATATTCACGAACTTTTCGGCAGATGCCTGGAATGCATCCGGAGAAGAAAGGAATTGGGATTTTTCCTCATCTGAAAAAGTGGAAAGATAATCGTGGAATAATGTGAGTTGTATCGCCTCTACTAAGGACTGGGTTTTTGCCTTTGTTTCGGTATAAAAAGGGGTATTAATGCTATATTCCACAAAATCCTGCCAGGAAGATTTGGTGGTTTGTATTTTATGTAGTTCTAACAGGCTCATATATTTTTAAAGCTTTTCAGTTCGGGGTTTTCGATTATGGTTTGAGTATTACAGGATAAAAGCCGCCTATGTCAAAGGTTTTCCGATTCTTCTTTTTGCTTTTCTTTCTCTCCTATCCCTTAAGCCTTACCGCTTCCGAAAAATCCTCGGAGGAGTTATTAAATTCATTTTTAGAATGGTCTGGACACCCGATTTTAACGGAAGAAAGGATCGTTCGTAACTTAAGTAGCGAGTATATCGCAGAGTTAAAAAAAGACTCCGAACAAAGTTTAGTATTGTTTCTAAAAAACGATCTAAAACCTGACAAAAGACAGAACCAAAAGCCCGGATTGGATAAGCTAAGAAAAGACCTACAAAACCTGGAAAGATTCGAAGGAGTGCAGATCCGATTCCCCGAAAAAGAATGGGAGACTTTGTTTTACGAAAAAGGAAATTTCCCGGAGTCGTATTACGAATTAGAGACGGGCTCAGTCTCTATCAGATACGTATTTCGTAATCTTCCCTATCACCCTTTGCCTAAATGGGGAGAATTAAAATTACAAGGAAATTTCCTACTCTTCTCAGAATCGGGGGCGCTTCTATTATACAAGACTAACCCGGACTTTCCTATCAAAGATCTGGACATCAGAGAAGTCCGTACATTCTTCGAGGAAGGCAAAAAGCATGGTGGAAATTCCAAAAACTTCTCAGAAAACAAAACCGAGCTATTTTATTTTCCAAATCACAATACCGCTCCCTTCTATATATTACTTCTCTCTAAAATACTTTTAGTATTCTCCTCATTCATTATATTTATATTATATGCGGGAAGGTTCTGGAAATTCCTTTTGGAACAGACTCGCAGAAGTCATAAGGCAGAAGTTTCGTTTTTAGCGGATAAGGAGAAAGCGGAGAAGGGATTTTTGTCCGATTAGGCCTCGTTTTTACAGGGCAGTTTTACTACAACCCCATTTACTATACAAATATTTGCACTTTTTTCACCCCTCTTCTAATTTTTTGGGTGACATAAGAGTGAATTCGCGAGAAACTTTTCCCAGGGAATCCGAAGGTTTTTTAGATCCGACCTGGAATTTGTCCGGGACTAAGAGTATCCTTCGTATTAGTAAAGATTAGATTCCCGTTAAAAAAGTACACGCAGTTTTATCTGAGGGGGAACCGGGTCTTGGCAAGAGAAGGAGCTAAAGAGTCCATGAAAAAGCAAAAAGAAGAAGCACAGGGTTTGGATGATTCCAAGCGCCAGGCCATAGACCAGGCAATGACCCAAATCGAAAAACAATTCGGTAAGGGTTCCATAATGAGATTGGGATCGGCCTCAGCAAGTGTGGTTGCCCCTGTCATTCCAACCGGGTCCTTGGACCTGGATATCGCCCTCGGTATCGGCGGCTATCCATTAGGACGAATTGTAGAGATCTACGGTCCGGAGTCCTCCGGTAAAACGACCCTAACCCTTTCTGCAATTGCAGAATGCCAAAAAAGAGGCGGAGTGGCGGCCTTTATAGATGCAGAACATGCACTGGACCCTGCTTATGCAAAAAAGTTGGGAGTCAATCTGGAGGAACTATTAGTTTCTCAACCGGACAACGGAGAAGAAGCATTAGAAATTTGTGAATCTCTAGTTCGAAGTAACGCAATCGATATAGTAGTTTTAGACTCGGTTGCAGCATTGGTCCCTAAAGCGGAGATCGAAGGTGATATGGGAGATTCTCATATGGGTTTGCAAGCAAGACTTATGTCCCAAGCGCTTCGTAAACTGACCGGGACTATTTCTAAGTCCAAGACTGTAGTTATCTTCATCAACCAGATCCGTATGAAGATCGGTGTTATGTTCGGTTCTCCCGAAACCACTACAGGTGGAAACGCATTAAAGTTTTATAGTACGATTCGTTTGGATATCCGTAAGATTGAAACTCTAAAGGAGAAGGAAGAAGCCACCGGGAACAGAGTGCGTGTAAAAGTTGTAAAAAACAAAATGGCACCACCTTTCCGTCAGGCGGAATTCGACATAATCTTTAACACAGGAATCAGCCGAGAAAGTTCTCTCGTTGACTTAGGGGTAAAACACGACATTATTAGCAAATCCGGCGCCTGGTATTCCTATAATACGGAAAAGATAGGCCAAGGAAAAGAAGCGGCTAAAGAATATCTGAAATCAAATCCAGAGATCGCCTTCCAAGTAGAAAATATGGTAAGAGATCTGAACGGATTACCCCCTTTAGCACCTGACGGCAAACTTCCACCTGCTCAGCCGTCGGAAGAAGTCCAAAAAGCAGCAGGCTAATTACTACTGGCTTTCTTTTTAGAAACCATTGACCGCCGGATGAAAACTCATCCGGCGTTTTTTTATTCCAAGCCTAGTCCCGATTTTTAGGATTGTTTCAAACGCTAGTCAAAAGGAAGACCTATGTCAGAGATCAGCATCATCGGAGCAGGCGGGTTCACAGGAAAAGAGTTATTAGGATTACTCTCCCGCCATCCAAAATACAAAGCGGTGCATGTTACTAGCGATAAACTTGCCGGCAAATCTCTTTCTGAAGTTTTTCCGGATCTAATCTCACCTAAAGATCTAGTTTTTAAAAAACACGAGGATGAGGTTCCAAAAGGTTCCCTCGTAGTTCTTGCAGTTCCAAACGAAGCTTCCCTAGAGCTTACTCCTAAGTTCTTGGACAAAGGTCATAAGGTAATCGATCTTTCCGGAGTATATCGTCTTCATAACCAAGAAAAATTCGAAACGAGCTATAAATTAAAACACAGCAACTTTTCATTAACTGCCAGAGCGGTATTCGGAATACCGGAAATTTTCAGGGACCAACTGAAAGGTGCAGACTTTGTTTCCAATCCGGGCTGCTTCTCCACTTCAGTCATCTTAGCTTTGTATCTTTTGGGTAACCTAAGAAAGGAGATCAAACCAAGGATCGTCGCAGATTGTAAATCAGGGATTAGCGGTGCAGGAGGAAGAGTAGAAGACGGAGGATTTTCCTTCAATGGTGTGTATGAGAATTTCAGAGCTTACAAAATTTTAAGTCACCAACATGAGCCTGAGATCCAAGAGTATTGTTTCGCAGGATCCGGATTATCAGAACCCGAGGTTTTATTCGTACCTCATTTACTTCCGGTATACAGAGGGATTTTATCCACGATCTATTTGGAAGCGAATTCCGATAATCTACCTTTTATGGAAACTTTGACCGCAAATTCCAAATCGGAACCTTTTATCCGGATCAGAAAAACTCCGGAGGAGATAGATCTGGCAAAAGTCCAACATACGAACTTCTTGGATATAAGCATGAGACAAAGAGGAAAAAATATCACGATCGTTTCCGCTTTGGATAATCTAATGAAGGGAGCGGCAAGCCAGGCTTTACAAAATATAAATTTAATGTTGAACGAGCCGGAAACTCTTGGCTTACTTCCCTAATCCCTATGGAAAAAAGAAGCATCTATCATCTGGTCAGGGACTCTTGTATCCATTACAAGGACAGGCCCTTCCAATGGATCTGGGATGAAAAATTAAAATCTTTTTCTGGGATCTCTTACTCCGAGTGGTTCTTAAACCTGGAAAATCTTTCCGGTTTTTTCAGACAGAAAAATCTAAACAAAGGAGATAAGGTAGGCCTATTCTGCGACAACAGAACAGAATGGGCATTATGCTCCTTCTCCGTAATGTGTTCGGGTGGAGCGGACGTCCCAAGAGGATGTGATGCGAGCGAAGATGAGATATTTTATATCCTGGATCATACCGAATCCAAGATCACTTTTATAGAAAAAGAGCAGGTCCTGGTCAAATTAGGCAATATTTTAAACAAATTAAAACATCTAGAAACTGTAATACTCATAGAGCCTGAGGAAAACTTTTCCTCTTTGGCAAAATTGAAAGTTTCTTACCCTAAAATCGAATTTATAGATCTGGAAACTGCAATCTCTCAAGGTAGAGCCTGGGTCGAAAAAAAAGGAAAATCTCTTCTTCATTCCGTAGGAGAATCCTTAACTGAGAACGATATCGCGACGATCATCTATACTTCCGGGACCACCGGAGTTCCTAAAGGTGTGGTCTTAAAACATAGATCTTTTACCTGGACAATCAACCAATTACAACAATTCGTGCCCGCAAATTATTCGGACAGAGTCGTAGTCTTTCTTCCGCCATGGCATATCGCGGAAAGAATTCTAGAAACTGCGCTTCTTTCTTGGGGCGCCTCGCTTGCCTGCTCCAATGTTTCTCAGCTTACTCGTGATTTCGAGATTATCAAACCTACAGTTCTTGTTTCCGTGCCCAGAGTTTGGGAAGCATTGTATCGAAGGATCTGGGATAAGGTCTCCAAATCCTCTCCAACAAAACTTGCAATTTTTAAAACGGCAGTCCGGATCGCTGAGACCTATAATTCTCTTTTAGACACCGTTATCGGAAATTATTCGGAAACTGAAAATAGTAATAAAGAGGAGAAGTTAACCGACACAGTGGTTTCTGTCCTACTTCTTCCCCTATTCTATTTCTTAAATATTTTGGCCCAGAAGGTACTTGCACCAGTTAGAGCCCTATTCGGTGGACAACTTAAGTTTGCATTCTGCGGAGCGGGCGCAATGCCTCCTAAGATCCAATTTTTCTTTCGTTCTATGGGAGTTCCCATTATTGAAACATATGGTATGACCGAGACTACAGGAATGGGTGCCCTGGGTAGTTTTCCGATCCCTAAAACAGGATCGATCGGACAAGTATTCCCCGGGGCGCATATAAAATTAGTCGGCGAGCAAAACGAGGTGGTTTCTAAACCGGGAGATAAAGGGATCGCATGGCATAAAGGCCCTCATGTAACTGCCGGATATTATAAAAATGAGGAACTCACGCGGTCTAATTTTGTGGACGGATGGTTTAACTCGGGGGACTTATTCGTCTGGACCAAGACCGGTGAGTTAAAATTCGCAGGCAGGGCAAAAGATACGATCGTTCTTTCTTCCGGGGAGAATGTGGAGCCTGAACCCATAGAAGGAAAAATTTTAGAAACAGGCTGGGCACTGACTGCAATAGTTATTGGTCAGGACCAAAAATTTTTAGCGGTTTTGATCGTTCCGGACTTTGCCAAAGTTAGAGATCATTTTTCCTCACAGGGAATTTCTCTTCCAAATGAGAATTCTGCTCTGGTACAAGACCCGAAAGTGCTGAAGTTTTACAAAGATCTGATCAAGAATACGATCTCCGAAAAGAACGGGTTTAAGAATTTCGAAAAAATTAACGACTTTCGCCTTTTAGACAAGGAATTCGAAAAAGGAAAAGAACTCACCGAAACCATGAAAGTGAAAAGAAATAAGGTTGCAGAACTCTATGCGCATCTGATAAAAACGATCTTTCTTTAATCAGATGAGCGACCTTAAAATCCAGGACATTCTTTTCTGCGCGGCTTTCGCGGGAGAAATAGACAAATTAAAAACGGATCCTAGGATCCACACTTTCGAAGCGGGCATCGGAGAATTGGAAGCGGCCATCAATCTCCAGAAATATCTTTCAGATCCTGAAAGTTGGAAACCTAAGGCGATTCTAGGGATAGGCTCCGCAGGAGTATATACCTGGATCCCTCGAAAAGAGTGGGAAGGTAAATTTGGACTTTCGAAAGTATTCGCTAATTACCAGATCGCATTCTTGGATAAAAAGATCAGACTTCCGGAAAGTATGACTTTTAGATACGAGTTCCCCGACTTACAATTCCCTTTTGACGGAAACGATTTCGTAGAATCCGCGACAAACGGAACTGGTTCAGTCACCTTGGAAGATCTTAGCCCCCGAGCCTTAGAAAGGATCAAGGGAGAAGGCCTAGGCTTTGAGAATATGGAAGCGTTCGGCCTTGCAAAAGTATGCAATCTATTTAATATTCCTTTCGGAACAGTATTCGCACTTACGAACAAAGTAGGACCGAAAGGAAGTGAAGAATGGAAGCTTTCCTGGAGAAAACACTCCGATAGACTCCAGGAGAAGATCTTGAGTTACCTTTGATTATTTTTCGGTTGGAAAGAATAATTTACGGATATCTCCGATTGCAGCTTCCGTTTCCAATTCTCCCTTTTTAATGATTTCCTTATATTTTCCGAAATCGGTAAATGCGAACTCTTCTATATGTAAATTGATAAAAAGGTCCATCTTTTCCTTTCTCAATTTAGTAATTTCTCTTCCTTCTAAAGTGATCGCTCTTGCCATGATCTTTAGAATGGGAGGATAAGTAATGTCTTCCCAAAGATTTTTGAAAAAAGACTTTCCTGTTACCTTTCTGTCTTCCAGAAGTCTGACGATCCCCTCGTCTCTAAGCGGAGAAACATTCACGGATAAGATCACATCCGCTCCTTTCCTTCGGATCAGGTTTTCCGGAACGTTATTGATCACTCCGCCATCTATCAAAAGATGATCCCCTTTAAATACCGGTGGGAACATCCCAGGTAAACTCATTGCCGCAGCCAGCGCTTCCCAAATGGGACCTTGGTCCATCACGTATTCTTGCCCGCTATGGAGATCCACTGCGGATGTTGCAAATGGGATCTTTAGATCTTCTATTAACTGAGTTCCGAATGCATCCTTTAACATTCGGAGCATTCTTTTTCCTTTGAAGAAGGAAATAAGTGGGATGGTAGGATCGAACGGTTTTTCGATTCCGCCAAAAAACTTACCGATCATTTTGAAGATCGAATCCGTGCTTTCCCCCCTTGCATAAAGAGCTCCGATCACAGCCCCGAAAGAAGAACCGCTCACAAAATCGAAACGGATCCCTTCTCTTTCCAAAACTTTCAGAAGACCGACATGTGCGAGGGCCCTAGCTCCTCCTCCTCCCAACGCAAGCCCTCGAGTCCTAGAGACCAAATATCTTGCGAATGTTTCACCCTTATAAAATACTTTTTGGTTAGCGGATTCTTCATGTTTTCTTAATCCGTTTTCGGACACGACAATCCGAGAAGTCCTTCCGGAAAAATTACGTATCCTTGGTTCCCAATAACCTAGGATCTCATTTTTCTGTTTCAGATTTCTTTCCGGTTTTTCCTCCCAGAAAACGATCTGATCGCATTGTTGTACGAGCTTATCCAACTCTGGCTGGATCTCCGGGTTTTTAAAATAGAGATGTAGTATGGCGGATTTTTTTCTAAGCCCTGCAATAGTTCGGATCATCTCGGAAACAGATTTTCCTTTGAATGTATCTATTCTCAAGAGAGAAACATGACCTTCGTGGGACTTCCTACCGTTATCCACTATGGACTCTAGATGTACTTTAAAATCTTCTACTTCTTCTATCGGGATATGACAGACTAGTCTTCTAGGAGAATGTACCTGAGCGGAAGAGTCTTCCATCACCTCTCTCATCCTCATTCCCATCAGTCTCATTAAGTTTTGGGAAAGTACCCTTTCTTTGGCAGCTAGTTTTAGAAAATATTCCCCGTCCAATACATACAATAACGTATCCAATATCGCGGTGGCAGATCCGGTATGAGCGGTTCTTGTGAGAACGCTATTCTCAGCAAACACGTCTCCTTCACCCAAGTAGCGAACCGTCTTGCCAGCTTCCCCCAAGGTCATCATTACCTCTCCGTGTCGGATTATGTAAAGTTCCTTGGAGATCTCTCCTTTATAATAAATTACAGTGTGATTGTGAATGTTCCGCTCTTCTATATGACCGTAAAGTAAGACTAGTAATTTTCTCGGGAGACCCTTGAACAAGGGGATAGACGCTAAAAATTGCAACGCTTCCGGAGGTACTATTTTTTTCATGCGGGCAAGATCCTAACCTGGGAAATTTATTTTGTAAAGCGGAACTAGAACGTTCTGTCATTTAGCCGACGGACCGACAATAGGAAATCCTCTTGATTTTTGGTCTATCGCGTAAATTCTAGCTCCGATGAAGTTAGAATCGGCCAAAGTGGTTGAGATATTCAAAAATTCCGTCACGGACTGGCATAAAGAGGAAGCGCTTTCTCCGAATCCATTCCCTGGGTCCTCTCTTGAGTTCCTTTTTTACCAAAAAAACCAGATAGACACCATCCAATGGCATGTGGAGGACGAGATCAGAAGGCCCGACCTTCCTGATAAGGATCTTGTCCAGTTTAAAAGAAGAATAGACGCCCTAAACCAGGAAAGGACGGACCTAGTCGAGCAGATAGACGATCAGATCTCAGCAATGTTCAAGTCGGTGGAAAAAAAGCCGAATGCCAGAATGAACTCGGAAACCCCTGCTTGGCTGATAGACAGGATGAGTATCCTGGAACTCAAAATTTATCATATGAAAGAACAAACGGAAAGAAAGGATGTAAGTCCCGAACATATCCAAACTTGCCAAAACAAGCTGAATGTTTTGCTGGAACAAAGGACTGATCTTTCCAAATGTCTGGATGAACTTCTGGACGATTTATCTAAAGGAGATAAATTCTATAAGGTATATAGGCAGATGAAAATGTACAACGACAAAAATCTGAACCCATCCTTATATACAAAACAAGCATGAATCTTTTGGTGCTAAGATTCTCAGCGATGGGAGATGTTGCCTTGATGGCTCCGGCATTGATTGCCGTAGCAGCCAAGTACACGAATATACAACTCACTGTTGTTACCAGAGGGAACTATGCTCCCTTCTTTTATAATATCCCTAACGTCCACGTGATCGGGATCAATCTCAAAAAATATAAAGGCCTATCCGGATTATATCGTTTATTCAAGGAATTGAATAAACTAGGTCCTTACGAGAAAATCGTGGACTTACATTCTAGCGTTAGATCCCGTTTTATCAGTTTTTTCTTTTGGATCCGAGGGGTTTCCGTTTTCAGGATCATTAAGGGAAGAAGGGAAAAGATGCGCCAAATACGTAGGACCCGTAAGGTTTTGCGTAAACTTCCCCACACTGTAGACAGATATCTAAAAGTTTTCGAAAAAGCCGGATTCCCCGCGAACGTTCGAAAAGGCCCTTGGATCAATGTGGATCCTGAATCCAAAATTTATGCAAAAGACTTCCTTCTTGCCAGAAAGATAGATAAAAAAGAAGGTCTTTGGGTCGGATATGCACCTTTTGCAGGCCATAAACTGAAAGAATGGCCTTTGGAAAAAAGCCTGGAACTACTCAAACTTTTAAAAGAAGAATTCCCTAATATTAGAATATTCTTATTCGGTTCCTCTCAGGAAGCGGTTCAAATGGAAGAATGGAGGAATGGGGATCAATCCATGACCATCGTTTCCGGTGGTAAACTGGGTATACGAGGTGAATTAGGGATCATGGAAAGAATGGATGTAATTATCGGAATGGACTCTTCGAACATCCATATTGCAGCGCTTCTCAAGCGTCCTGTGATCGCGTTATTCGGAACTACACACCCACTTTCCGGATTTGCTCCTTTTGGTCAGGAAGACACCGGCGTTTTACAGATAGAAGATCTACCTTGTAGACCATGTAGTATTTACGGAAATACAACCTGCTATCGTAAAGACTTTGCCTGTATGGAGAGGATTACTCCGGAAGACGTGATCAAACGGATCAACGTTATCAAGAATATCAATACACTTTTTTGATCAGTCTTTTAATCGATTAGCCTAAGATCCCGAAAGGATCCAAAGAGAAGATCGTATTTAGTATAGATCTTTTTTTCTTTTTATTCTTTTGGGCTGCTACCGATTTATATACTTCTTCCATTCTATCCACGCAAGCTTTCATCTCATGGTTTTGGGAAATTTTCAGGGATTCCTTGGAGAAAGAAGCATACATTTCAGGATCTTGCAGAATACGAACAGTCTTTTCGGCAATATCTTTTACATCGAAAGGTTTTGCTATAAATCCGTTCAGTCCGTCATGGACTAATTCCGGGATTGCAAACGAATCCACACCGACCGCAGGAAGACCGCATGCTACTGACTCTAAGATCACAAGACCTTGTGTTTCCATGGTAGAAGCCGTTAAGAATAGATCGTAGTTCGGATAGTGTTTTGGAAGTTCCGCTCTATCTATAAAACCGGTAAATGTAATTGCATTATCTATCCCAAGCTTTTGAGCTTGGACCTTAAGAGAAGCCAAAGCTGGACCGTCTCCTATGATCGTCAAAGTAGCAGATGGGATCTTTTCTAGGATCAATTTGAATGAGTTAATGATCACATCGCAATTTTTCTCATAAGAGATCCTACCCACATGTAGTAGTTTAGGACTTTCCGAAAGAGTTTTAGGACTTCCCTTAAATTGGGAAAGATCCAAACCGTTTGAGATCACAGCAACCGGCTTTTTTAATCCGAACTCTTCCAACTGTTTTTTTATCAGGTGGGAAGGAGAGATGATCAGATCGCAACGATCGTATAAATTATTCGTAATTTTCAGAATGATCTTTTTACGAATATTGAACTTGTCGAATTTTTCGAATTTTACCAAGTCCTTTATTTTAATCTTCTTATTCAACTTTCCGATTCTCATAAAAAGTTTGTCTAGTTTAAGAAGACGATAAAAAGAAAGATACATGTCCTGTTCGGACATCAATGTATGATAAGTTCCGATACTTGGGATTCCGTATTTTTCGGTAGCGTTGATCCCGTAAACTCCCATAAGTCCAGGAGTGTGGATATGCACTAGATCCGGTTGGAATTCTTTGATCGCTCTTTTGATCTTTGAAGGAGAAGGTAAAACAACCTTGATATCGGGGTAACTAGGCAGGTATCCGCTCCTGAATCTTTCCAGACGGATATGATCTCCCATTCTATCGAAGTCACCTTCTCCATAACGTGGACAACAAATCAAAAATTCATGTCCTCTTTCGGCAAGGGCTTCCGCAAAATTTCTCATCGAAATAGCGACCCCGTCTATTTTGGGTAAAAAGGTGTCCGAAAAATAAAGAATCTTCATTTAGGTTCCTAATGCGGAACCAATCTCCTCCATAATATGGATTTTACCACTCCATTACAGAAATCTATGTGAAAAATAATCGAATTTACAAAGAACAGATCGGTGAGATTATTTCCAGAATCCGGATGAAAGAGTTTTTGAAAAAAGCGCATCTATTCTGTTTACTCGCCACCCTACCTTCGATCGGAATTTCGGTCAGCCTTAGCCAGGGATTTCTGGTGCTTTCCTTTTTTTTCGGACTGGCGGACCAACTGAAGATAGGAAATTGGAAGGACATCCTACCCAATCATCCTATTTCTAAAATTTCGATTTCTCTTTTTCTCTGGTACGGGATCGTATTTCTGATCCATCTTGTATTTGATAATTCCACAGGATATACAAAGGCTGCTTGGAACGGAGAGCTGAAAGACTTCTTCCTATTTTTCGGGTTCCTTTCCGTAGGATTTACAACAAAGGAAGATCTACCCAAAATTTATCGAGCTCTCTTCTGGCTTTTTTTGATCCTAGTATTCACAGGAGTTGCTGGAGGTTTTACTCCTGTCCGTCTTTCCAGACTCATCAGCGATCTATACAAAACCTCCAGTAGTTATAGATTCACTCACCCATTGGGTTCTGTTTCTTCCATCCCTCTTTATATCTCCATAGGTTTGATGAACACTCATTTGACCTTCGGAGGGTTGCTACAATTCTTTTCGGCGTTTGCAGTATTCGGTTTTTTAAGGACTCTCATCCAAGGGGATAAGAAAAAGATCCTAATTGCAGGGCTTCTTCTCTTTTTATATTGTTTAGTGTTCTTATTAAACCAGGCAAGATCTAGCATGATTGGAGCCGGGGTAAGTATCTTCTTTGCGGGAGTTCATTTATTCTTTATCAGAAAGGAATTTTCAAGATCTTTTCTGATAAAGGGAGCTTCTCTCTTCTTAGGACTTCTAATTTTGATAGGACTTGTACTTGCAATTAGTCCTGCAGGAAAGAAGGTCATCGGGCCACTCTTTGGAAAAGAAAAACACACCGATTCAGGAAGAACATTCATCTGGGATTCCAGTTTTCCACTCATCCAAAAGAATCCGATCATAGGAGTAGGTCCCGGGAATTACAATAAAGAGATCGAAAAAGTTAGGATCTCACATTCCGAAGAATATCCGGAACTCTCCTACTTTTACGAAGTCACTCAAAGAGGACACGCACATAACGATTATTTCCATCTCGCTTCGGTATTCGGTATCCCTGCGGCATTGATCTATTTGGGGTTAGGAGCAATCCTGATCGCGTATCTATTCCAATCCAAGCAAGACTTTCAGATCATATTATTCTTTTATGGACTGATCGGATTTTTTGTTTCAGGTTTATTCCAGTGTTACTTCCAGGATGACGAGGTGGTCATCCTATTCTGGATCTTATTAGGCCTTTTCGTAAAAGGAGAATTTCTAATATCAAAGCGGAATAACGCATAAGTTCTTTCTCCTTCGGTTTGGAATTCCCTGTTCTGCAAAGTATTCCAAATTAGATTCAGAATATTGATCGGGAAACTCGGAGGCTTCTCTAAAATTGTAAACTGCAAATAATACTTGCTCCGGCCAATTCAGATTATAATTAACCGACTTAAAACAGAAATATAGCCCAAAGTTCTCGTATCCAAGGAGTATAACGCCGGAATTCGAAGTTACACTCTCAGAAAGATAATACACTCCTTCTTCTAATGAAACTCCTAATAATCTCGGAAGTTTTCCCCTTTCTAAGATCCATACCTGCTGGGGGGAATTTTCAGACAGAAATTTACTCAGTTCAGTATTATTCGGAAAAACCCAGGCTCCTGCCGTTCCTAAAAATTGGGATGGCCTTAAAAATAGAGAAGGTTTTAAGATCGTAGAATGAAATTCCTTCATCAGATCGGATTTAGGAAGAGTAAATCCTGATATTCCATTTCTGGAGAACGATCGGATTCCCAAGCTTTCCGTTTCAGTTTTCGGAAATTCACTTTTGCCTCCGAAAAATCTGGAACTAATCGATTCATAATCCGAGATAGATTTACAGGATTCTTCTTTCCATCTATAGAAATTATTCCAACGAAACCATTCAAATCCGATTTCCAAAAACGTTTCTTCCGATTGTATTTCCGATCTACAAATCAGATCGTTGTCGACGTCGAAACTGTGAGTATTCGTATCAACAGGAAATGTAGGTTCCGAGATCTCTATCGGCTTGGATTTAACTAGAATATTCTCCCATTCTTCTTTAAATTTTTTAGTGACTCTCGCATCCTTGATTCGAATGAGAATCTCTCTGTTGGAATCCCTGGCGCTCAAAGAATAATTATAGGATCCGGTCAAAACTTCTAGATCATCCAAGATCATGGTCTTATGATGGAGGAGTCCTCCTTTTCCAATATTAGGATCATCTAAAATATCCTCGTTTCCGTCTTCTGAGATCTCTACCCCGGGAATGCCGGATAGAATTGTTCCTTCAGGATCAACCGGGCGATTGTATATCCCGCTAATGGATCCATGATTTGCGCGAGTAAATCCGAAGCTTATGATTGGATCATAATGATCGAAGATCAAATAACGAATCGAATGTTTAGAAGAAAAAACTGAATCCAAAAGCCTATTCTGGATCAAATTTCCTTCGATAGGAGAATTCCAAAATTCTAATTCGCCAATTCTCAAAGTAGGAAATGGATATTCTTCTCTTAGAAAAGAATAAAAGTTTTCCCATTCTTTTCGGTTCAGTATAAATTCTATATATCCGTTATGATCCTGTTCTAAACCGTAAAATGTAAAATTCCCGGTTCCGATAAACACCAATGACTGATCGGAGACCAAAACCTTCGTATGCTGTAAACCAGTGCCTTCCCAATATTTTAGAAATGGTAGGATAGAGCTTGGATAAGTTTTTCCCCATTCTCCCATGAATTCTAAATGAACGCCTCTTCGATATGCCTTTATAAGTTCCTCTTCAATCTCCGGATCGTCGAAAGAATAAAGATGCATATAAATAGATTTTTTGGACTCTCGGACGATGTGCAGTATCTCATCTCGAACATTTCTCTTTTTACCGAGCGGTACGAATCTACCCGGATATGAAAAGAATACTTTAGGATATAAGTCATCTTCCCAAAAAACGGAAACATCTTCTTCTGTTCTTTCGCAGCGTAAAAAACAAAGGATCGAAAACCAAAATATACAGAATATTTTCATTTCCAAACCCCTCCAATACGAAAGAGCATGTACCATTGTTTAAGCCCTGTTGTTTCGTTCGATTCAAAGCCTCCAATATCTAATTCGATCCTCGCAGATTCGTCTTGCAAGGCAGACCAGACAATACTTACACCTGCTTCTCTTAGAAATTTATTATGCATATTTCTGAATGAAATTGTCCATAGACCGGAGGAAGAATTCTCTTCTTTCAAAAATCCGATATAGGTAAAATGAACTCCGGGGGATACTCCGAAAAATTTCCCTTCCGCTTTCCAGCCGAACAGATTGGCAGGTCTTTTACCTGGAAAATCGGTATCTTCTCTTTCTAATCCGCGGTCAGTAATCCAAGCAGAAGGATAAAAACCCCAAACTTGTTGCAAGATAGGGTTCGAAACAGGAGAAGATCCCATTCCGACAAAACCCATTTCTAAAATTTCACCTTGTGAGGATCGTTTCTCTCTGTCAGGTAAAAGCCCAAAAACGGAAATTTGTCCGAATGTATTATAAAAACCTAAATCAAACCGAAAAGCTTCTCCGCTAATCGGTATCGATCTGTCCAATCGTGCAGGATGATATCCCGTTTTATCGATCCCTCTGGAAAGAAAAAAGTCCCCGGAAACATAAAAGAACTTCCACAGAAATCCGAGCCCGATTTTCCATTCTACTAAATAATCTTTGTCACCTTCCGTAGTTTCCGATCTGGATTCTTTTGTATCTGAACCGAATCTTCCCCAGTCTCCCAAAGATAGATAACGCACTCTGAATTTGTATATAAAACGATCTTCTTTATTTCCCGTTAGGCTTATACCGGCTCTGTATCTGGATTGTGAAGAGTATGCTGAGTCTTTTTCAGTGATAAGTTCGTCTCTTGCCTGTTTTGGAAGAAAAAACTCCCTTCCCTGTAGTTTCAACCATTGGTTTTCTGATAAAGGAAATCCTCTGTATAGATCCAAAAAGTCGAATCGTATTCTGGTGCGATCCAATTCAGTTTCTGCGAACAGGCCTTCTACTCCGTCTTTCCAAGAAGACCAAGCAGGAAATTCTTCCGGATCAGATCTTCTTCCTGCCCCCCATAAAAATCCTTTATAAAGAATTCCGATATATGAGTTTTTACCGGGTAAGAAGAATGTTCCGGAATTGGAAGTAGTAACAAGATTCCATTCTATGTCTGCTCGGATCTTTTCCGTAGACTTCTCAATTTTAAATCCGAATACCGCGGGCGAAGTTAAGGCCGAAATCTTGGAATGCTCCTTCTCTTCCGAGATCCTTCCTTGGGTCCGAAACAGGATCCACTGAAAATAGATCTCCAAAGATGGATCACGAACATCATCAGCGGATATAATATGGGCGTGCAAAAGTACGAATAAGAAGAAGATTCTTTTCATAAATCACCTTCTTATTCCAAGATCCCAGGATGAGCTTCCGTCAGACTGCAGTTGCTATCCCTAAACGGTCTTCCGGAGTAAGAACTTATGGACCAGACTCTCACTCCTGATTCTATTTTAGAATATGTGGATTTTCGGATCTTATTCCGAGTATCGTTTACTCCGGGACCGGCGGAACTATAAGTAAATTCATCCCAAAGTTCTCCAGTATGTGGATCTGAAATTTTAAGAAGATTCGATCCGGATGAAGGTAAACTAAAACTTGCATCCTTCCAAAACTCCGTATGCGGAAAACAGACAGATTTTCCGGAAGAAAGTACAGTCGGAGTTTCTTTCTCCAATGGTAGAAGAATGGAAACCAAAGTCCCATTACTTTGGATGATCTCTAAATATGCTGAATCGGGAGAACTTTCCGAGACGGATACAAATTCCAGAAACCTATCTTTAGAAATCGGATCTACTCCTTGGTAAGATCCCATCCAAGAAACTTCCGAAAATTGGATCTTACTCTCAACTTCCGGTCTGTGGCAAAACTTTCTACCGGCAGAAGTCCTGGGATTTTCTGCATACATTGAGGATTGAGGCAAATTGGTCCGCAAACTTGCGTTTGAAAAAGCTATACTCGTATTCTGATGAAGAAATGTTTGTCCATTCTCAAAACAAATGCTTACGGTTTCTCCATTCGTTTTTTGGAGTACAATCCGAGTGGGAACTCCTTTACTAGTTCTGAAATTCCCATCCCAAAGAACCTTCTCCTTTCCGGAGGAACCCGAAAGGGAGATAAGATCACTCGGAGTAACCGATTGAAAACTGGCCGGTGAATAGAAAGGATTTCCTAATAGGAACGGAAGATTTCCAATGCTAAGAAGTTCATCTGCCTGAATTTTTTTAGAGATCTTGATCGGAAAAAGATTTTTGCCCCAACTAATCATTAAAGAAGAGGGATCACAAACTTTATTTCCTCGATAGACCAGATCTAAATACTTCCAATCAGACTGTAGAGTTCCATTATGAACTAGTCCGTTGGGGTTTATTTCCTCTATTTCAAAATCATTCGGATCGCAAGTGGATTCAGTCTCTAAGTTATAAGCGGGATTTTCTCCAGGATCCATGCAAAACTTTGAAATAATTTCACAACGGGAGAAAGAGCTACCGTTCCATGAATAATAAGTTTCTCCGAATAAATAACCTGTTCCGGGAAGGTTAAATTCAACGGATTGATCTAATCGACTCAGTAAAATTTTACCGTATTTCTTCAGATCCCCCCATTTGAGGTTTAAAAGAGAGAGCCTTTCCAAAGAAGCGGAATCTTCCGCATAGATCCGAGTCTCGTGAGCCGAAATAAAACCGGTAGTTACAGGGATCGGCGCCTTGTTACCGAATAGATTAAATTCCAAACCTTCTTCGCAGATCGGGAAACCATTCGGATTATAGATCTCGATCCATCTTCCTAAATTCGAATTCGTTTCTCCAAAAATCTCAGTGATGATCGGCAGAGAAGATTTACAAGTCTCCAATCCGATCTGGTTTTTAGTCCGAACCAAATTTTGGATCTCGTTTTCCAAGTTAGGGGATTTAAAGTAAATACCCAAAAAGACTTCGGATCCTCCAAAAGGAGGAAGAATTAAAAAAGATACTCCATTAGAAAGGAAGAATATACTAAAAGTTTTAAGATGATTTTTGAGACTGATATTAGATCTGTCCCAGAGAACAGTTCCGGAGCCTATGGACCTTAGTTTTTTATCCCCTACAATAGCAAATTTTGGATCTTCTAACTTTTTCTTAATTCCGGAAAATAGATAAGTCCCTATTCTATACTCAGAGTTATCGGAAAGTGTGGATCCAAATTCAGGAACCAAGGCTCCCTCTTTCCAAGCGGAAAGAACCTTTTCAAATTCCGATATTTCCTCTTCCTTTATACAGATACTGATCCGGAAATTTGGATCTTCTCCGGAAACGAAGCAGACCTGACCGTTCTCTTGGACCAAATCAGAAATGAGTTTCGGATCTTCCGATCGGATTGGATCATATAGGAATTGAACGGATTTTTGAGATCCTTCCCAGAGATACTCTGAACTCGAGCTCTGTTTACAAGAAGCTAAGACGATGATGATCGAAAGACCAAGATTGAATATTATTGTTCGCATTTTTTCCTCCAGAACTACTTGTCTGAGGAAAAACCGATCACTTGCGATTTTTAGGGGTTAGAAGTGGAATTTTCCGGAATTGTGATTCCAGCTGAATATTTAGAATTTGCGGAATGAAAATAATTATAAATTTTCTCCGCTAACGCTTCTCCAATTCCTGGGACCTTCATGAGCTCTGCAATATTCGCTTCTTCTATTTTTTTTTGCCCCGAAAATGATTGGAGTAACAGTTTACTTCTTTTTAATCCTATATCCGGAACTTCTCTGATTAAACCTGTAAGAGCTTCTCTATTTCGTCTAGAACGATGATGCTCGACTCCGAATCTATGTGCCTCATCCCTGAGATGACGAAGCAATCTCATCCCGGGCGAATTCATATCGAAACTATAAGGAGAAGTTTCTCCGGGAAAATAGATCTCTTCTCTTTTTTTGGCAAGTCCTACCATGGGAAGATTTGCGGCTCCTGCTTCCACCGCAGCCTCACATGCTTTTCCAAGCTGAGTAGGACCTCCATCAATTACGATCAGATCAGGCATTACCCCGTCTTCATTGATGATCCTTTGCAACCTTCTGGAAATCACCTCATGCATCATTCCAGGATCGTTGATCCCTTCATAACCTCTGATATTATATTTTCTGTATCCTTGTTTGAACGGTTTTCCTTCCACAAACATCACGCCGCTTGCCACAGGAAATGACCCTTGGAAATGGGAAATATCGTAACATTCCATAATATGCGGAGGTTCTTTTAATTGGAACATTTCTTGTATCTCTTTTAGAGCTACCGTTTGGTCCTTATAATGAGTGGCGAGAAGTCTTTCAGTCAGTCCGAGTTCCGCGTTTTTTTCTGCGATCTTTAAGAGGGATTTTTTTTCACCTGCTTTAGGAAATCGTAATTTAGGTCTGAATCCGGTTTTCTCTTGTAGGAAGTCCAACACGGTCTCCCCTTCTTCTTTTAAACCGAAAGGAACTACTATACTTGCAGGGATCATTCCAGCGCTCATATAATAATCCCGGAAGAAGGAGGACAATATTTCCTCTTCCGTGGAATTCTGCACACCTTGCAAAGGAAAAGATTTTTTATTATCTAAAAGTCCGCCTCGAACTTCCATGAGTACTACTTGACCTTCGTCCTCTTTACGTGCGAATGCGATTATATCCTCATCTCCACCGTCCATACTCACAACGGTCTGTTTTTGTCGGAAAATCTGTAATCGCCCTAGCATGTCTCTGTAACGAGCAGCAATTTCGAATTCTAGTTTTCCGGAGTATTCCTCCATACGTTTAGTGAGTTCGGTTGCAAGGACCTCTTTTTTCCCTTCTAAAAATTGTATGATCTGATTTACGATTACTGCATATTCAGCTTCCGGAACAGTTCCTTGGCAAGGGCCCAGACATCTTCCCATTTGAAAATTCAAACAAGGACGTTTCGGTTTGGGAAGAGGAAGCTTTTGACGGACTTTTCGGATCGGAAAAATACGAAGGATTACATCTAAAATTTCGCGGGTGGTCCTTACATCCGTAAAAGGACCGAAATATCTATCTCCGTTATCCTTAATTTTACGTGTGATAAACACCATCGGATACGGTTCCGAAAGAGAAACACAGATATACGGATATTTTTTGTCGTCCTTTAAACGAACATTGTATCTAGGATTATGTTTTTTGATCAGAGTAGCTTCTAAAATTAAAGCTTCTTTTTCAGTAGAGGTTGCAAACCAATCCAGATCGAAAATTTCTCTCTGCAGGTATCTGGTCTTTAGATCGGTTTGTTTATCTTTTAAATAGTTACGGATCCTTTTGTCTAAGTTTTTTGCCTTGCCTACATAGATCACCTCTCCTTCCGAATTCTTCCAAAGATAACATCCGGGAGAACCGGTAAGGTTTTTGAGTTTTTCTACAATCAGAGTATGATTGACTACTTCAGGCATGATTTACTATTCTTCGTCCCAATCTTTCGGCGGGGTTTTTCTTTTTAGACCTGCCAAAGTTTTGGAAGCAATCTTTCTTTTGGCTTTTCTTGCCTTATCCGCCTTGGCTTTTCTGATCTTTGTAAGTTTAGGATCTTCTATTTTAGAGGCTTCTAAAATTTCGGCCTCCAATTTTTCACATAGAAGGATTCTCGCCTTATATCTGTTTAAACCTTGGGTGCGATGAATGGAACATTTAATTTCGAGACCTGTCTTTTTATAAAACAATCGAACTGCAGTCGAAACCTTGTTTACGTTCTGTCCACCTTTTCCGCCGCTTCTTACAAAAGTTTCTTCCAGATCGGATTCTTGGATGCCAAGCTTTTTCATTCTGGCAAGAAGAAGGTTTACTTTTTCCGGAGAGACAGGGAATTGAGCAGCCATTTTATTTTTTTAGGAATTCTTCCGGATCGAATTGACTGAAATAAGGGAACGGTTTTCCGGAATCGTCCAAGCAGACGTAAGTTACCCTACAATCTATGATCTCTCTTATTTCCTTTTTTTTCTGACTCTTTGCGATCGCTGCGCTTCGGATGGTGATGGAACTTTTTCCCACTTTTTCTATTTTAGAAAAAATTTGAATGATCTCGCCTAATAGACCGGGGCTTTTAAAGATTACGTTGTCCATCGTTACAGTCACAAGATTAGAATATCCTATTTTTTCGATAACGAACATCGCGCAACCTTCGTCGATCCAAGCTAACATCTGACCGCCGAAAAGAAAGCCGTGCTGGTTTAAGTCCCTTGACATGACTATATGTTGAGTGCTTAATTCCATTCCTTGGATTTTTTCATCTAAAAAGACTTCTACGCTCATTTTGGCCTCTCTAATCTTTTGGTGAAGTGGAAGAAGGACATTCTTTTCTAAGGATACAAGTCTCGCAGAATGTCTTATGCGCCTTACAATATTTTCTTCCTAAAAATATAAAATACAAGGACAGATCCATCCAGTATTCCGGTTGCACATTTTGCATTAGGTCCTTCTCCACTTTTACCGGGTCGGTTTGTTTGGTAAGACCTAACTTTTTAGAAACTCTTTTTACATGAGTGTCCACCACGAATCCTTCCGAAATATGGTGTATCTCATTTAATACTACGTTTGCCGTTTTTCTTCCTATACCGGGAAGTTTGATCAGTTCCTTAATACTCTTTGGCAATTTGCCGCCGTATTCATGTAGAAGAAGATTCGCAAAACCGGAAACAGACTTTGCCTTATTTCGATAAAACCCTGTAGGATAAATGATCTTTTCTATCTTCTTTAAAGGAGCAGAAGCGAGAGATTCCAATGTAGGAAACTCTGCGAAAAGAATAGGGCTAACCTGGTTTACTCTTTCGTCAGTACACTGAGCGGAAAGGATTACCGAGATCGCAAATTCGTAGTCTTTGGAATATTGGAGAGGAGAATTTACGTCCCCGAATTCCTTCCTAAGCAGGAAGTAAATCCGGGATACATATACCTGAGTCGGGGAAAAAGAAGGACTAGATTGCCTTTTTTTGGATTCCGACGTACTTTTTCGGGGCAAGTGCTTTTAGTGATTCGCCGTTATCTTTGATCGCAGCTTTGATCCCTTTCTTTTTTAGGGTTCTTAAAGCGCGAGTAGAGATACGAACGGTTACCCAACGATTCTCATCTTCTAAGAAGATACGTTTTTTGATCAGGTTGATTTTCCAGGTTCTACGGGTTTTAAGGTGAGAGTGGGAAACATTGTTTCCGGATATCGTACCTTTCCCTGTCACAACACATTTTCTGGCCATACTGCGACCATAGTTTTCTATAAGTTGCTTATGTCAAGGAAACCAAAAAGATTTGGGAAAAATCCTAGAATTTCTCTCATTTTTGGAAGTTATTCCAAATCCAAGGGAACCTTCTTCTTTAATGTTTCCAAAACATCTTCAGGAGTATCGCAGTAAGTGATCAATTCCAGATCTTCCGCTTCAATCAGTCCGTAATCTATCATACTTTCTAGATGAAATATCTCCCGCCAGAACTTGGTTCCGTAAAGGATCACAGGGATTTTCCGGTTATTCCTTCCTGTCTGGATGAGAGTCAAAGTCTCGAATAACTCATCCACTGTCCCGAACCCACCAGGAAACGCCACCACTCCCATGGACAATCTGAGAAACCAAAGTTTTCTCATAAAGAAATAATGGAATTCAACGCTGATTTCCGGATCCACATAAGGGTTCACGAATTGTTCAAAAGGAAGTCTGATATTCAGACCTAGACTTGGTCCGTCCTCGTCTTTTGCTCCTCGGTTAGCGGCCTCCATAATACCAGGTCCACCTCCGGTACAAACAGCCATTCGCCTGGTATCTTTTGAAATCTCCTTTCCCCAAGCGGTGATGAGTCGTGCTGTTTTTCTAGCATCCTCATAGTAAACGGACATCTCTTTTTGTTTTAGGAATAATTTCTTTTCCGATTCGGAGAGGTCTCTGGTCTCTTTCTCCCTACATTCTTCCGGACTTAAGATCCGGGCCGATCCAAAAATACAGATCGTATCTTTGATCTTACCTTCCCTGAATAAGGACTGAGGATAATCTATTTCTGCAAGTACCCTTAGATGGAACGCATCTATGGATTTTAAAAACTCTTCATGTTCTAAGGACGTTCTTCCCATATTTCTTTTCCTTTTTTTTAGGGGAAGTTAGGCTTGCCTTTCCCAACTCTGTCTATTAACCTATCTCTAAGAATGATCGGACTAAAAAGTTTAAAAGAAAAAATTTTTTCCCGCTTCCGGTCTTCCCTCTTCCACCTTTCCATTAAATGGGAAGCGGGAAGGATCAGACTCCAAAAAAGACTAGATCCTTACGTAACAAGCGAGTCTCATTCCAGGTATTTTCGCAATTTAAACGGAAAAGAAGCTGCCACGACCGAAGACTGGACAACAAATCTTCCTCCCTTCTCCTTTACCGAAACAGAAACGGAAGAAATTTTTCCAAACGCAAAACGGAAAGTCCATCGGGTCAGAAAACATAAGGTTTCTATTTGGTCTTTGCTATTTTTTCTTCCTTGGAAATCCAAGATCCAAGTCTCCGAGCCTAGTTTCCGAGCATTTCAACCCGGAGAAAATTTATTCCAAGAGGAAACAAAGAAGAAGATCCGCAAAAAAGAAAACTTCCACCTCCGAAATAAACCGTATTTCTGGGAAGTATGGTTTCCGCAAATAAGCACTCTTACACTTTCTCCATTCGTGATATGGGAGACCTCCGTTCCTTCCGATCTGTTCCAAGATTGTTTGCCTGAATCAGTGCTACCTGTGGGAGAACCTGGAAAATGGAAAGTGCGTATCCAATCCATGAGAGTTCTATCTCATCAATTAGGGAATTTATACGAAGACAGTTACCCTAGCCCGAACAGAGTGTATAGGACAGAAGTCTGGGTCTATGGACACACAAAAGAAATAGAAATAGATCCGGAAAGACCTATGCTATTTCCACTCGGAGTTTGGATCTCACCGGACATCTTACAGGAAGAAGATCCAAGACTTAGACAAGGATTACCTTTCAGGACAGGCGCCACATATTGGAAGATCGAAGGAGAAATCTTAAAAATAGGGATCAGGGATCTGGAATGGAGCTGGAAACCTGCCGGAGAAAATTCCCGTTTCGAAAGTATATTAGAAAGTCCTCATATATTCCTGGGAAAATCCTATTTTACATTGGAGTCCGGATCTTTTGTAAGGGATAGACAGATCGCTTATTTATTCAAAAGAGCGATCAGTTCCGATCCTAAATTACTCCAGCGCGCAAGGCCCAAACGAAATCTTTCTTCCGTTTCGCCGAATCCGAGCCGGATATAACCTTCCGTTTCAAAATCAGCGGAAGGTAAAACGAATATTCCCGCTTTTTCATACAATAGATCCGCAAAGACGCGTGACTGCAAGCCCTCTTGCAATTTCGCAAACCCAACCACTCCGCCTCTTGGTTCTTTGAAATTTTGGATTCCTGGGAGTTTGCCTACTGCCTCTGCATGGGCGAAGCTTCGGATATTCGCTTTCAAATTTTCCCTAATCTTAGCCTGCAAACTTTTACGATTCTGCAGAAGTTTCAAAGTCAAAAACTCAGAGATAGGAGAAACTGTATGGGTCAGATAATCCTTCATGGACCTAGCTCTTGAGATCCAATCTTTAGGACCGATGAGCCAACCAATCCTAAGTCCCATCACACCGAAACATTTTGTGACAGAACCCGTAGAGATTGAATTTTCAGATATACCGAAACCGCTCCAACCCAGATCCTTTTCTTCCGAAAGAAATCTATAATGTTCGTCGAATAAGATCCAATTCGAAAAATTTCCGACGAGCTTTTGTAATTCTTTTTTATCATCTTCTTCTGCAATGATTCCGGTCGGATTATGAGGGTGATTGAATACGACAAGTTTAGGAGAATTTTGAAAAAGTTTGTTCAGATTCTCTTTTCCGAATCCTAACTCATTACTTTCGAGTCTAGGAAGAAGGTCCACTTTTTGCAGATTCGCCCCGAGAGATCTTGGTACTTCATACAATGCCTGGAATGCAGGCCAAAATAAAGAGACGATATCCTTTTTTTCTAAAAGTAAATGAAATGCAATGAAGAGAGCTTCTCCGGTCCCGGTAGTCACAAGAACCTGATCCGGAGAAACGTTTGTATAAAGTTTTGAAATTTCTTCTCTTAGATCTTTTCTGCCTGAATTAGGAGAGTCTGCTAAGGAAAGTGTTCCCAATTCTCTCAGATCTAAATTTAGATATTCTGCAAGTTCTCCCAGATCCAGGTTTCGGATCCCGCTCTCTCCCAGATTACAAGGAGCTTCCGTCCTAAATTTTTCAAGACGATCTTCTATGAAAAATTCTCTTAAATCCACTCCCTGAGCATGGTTTACTCATTCAGGAAAGAAGCAACGCAAAAGCTCCGAAGAAAGAAAGTAAAAATAGACCGAGTAATATCCAACCTAGTCCGTTTAAGAAAAATCTCAGGTCCTTGAGAGCAAATAGGATCTGTTCCGGGTCCTTCTCTTCCAAGACCAAGGATTTACGGAAAGAAAGAGAGGCTCCATAACCCAAAATCCCCAGGATAAAAAACAAAACCGCGGACACAGCTTGGATTACAATCTTTCCCGGAGCGTCCTTTAAAAAGGCTCCGAATGTTAAAATTCCGGAAAGTAAAAATAGAAGAAAGGAAATGTTCCTCAATACCGCTCTGAGTGAGTCCAGTTCCCTATGTTGTTCTCGGGAAATTTCATTAGATTCCATACTAATAGAATCGGCGAAAAAACGTCTTGAACCTGGAAGAACTAGATTTTTTATTCCAAGTATAGGGTGAACTAGAGAAATATATGAGCACAGAATCCCACATTGAATCCTGGACCAAGTCCCCGTTTTCCCCCCAGGTGCAAAAAGAAGCAAAAGCCATCCTGGACAGATACAAAAAGGGAGAAACTAGCGGCTTAGAAATAGAGGCGTTCACCGTTCCCCTAGAGTTTGGGACCGGAGGAATGAGGGGAAGGATCGGTAACGGGATCGGTAGAATGAATGAATTCACCGTAGGAAAAGCTGCCCTAGGTTTTTCTAGATACCTCGTCCAAAAATCCAAAAAGCCGATCCTTGTGATCGCTTACGATTCCAGAAGAAGATCCAGAGAATTTGCGGAAGTCACCGCAGGAGTTGCCGCATCTTTCGGGATCAAGGTGATCCTTTTCTCCGAAGTGGCTCCTACACCTTTACTTTCCTATGCAGTCCGTTATTATAAAGCAACCGGCGGTGTGGTTCTCACTGCTTCTCATAATCCACCCGAATATAATGGGTTCAAGGCTTATCTTTCCAAAGGAGAGCAGCTTGCTCCTCCTGACGATAAAAAGATCATTTCCTTGATCGACAAGGTACAGGATTGGAATGAGATCCCTTTTCTTTCTTCCAAAGACCCAAAATACAAAAAGTTAGTCCAAAAAGCGGGAGAGGATTGTTTTTCTTCTTATTTAAAAGCTCTTAAAAAATCAGGGATCGTATCCTCAAAGGTCAGTCCTAAAGAAAGATCCCAAACCAAATTAGTATATTCTCCTCTCCATGGGACCGGAGGAAAATATATGAAGAAGTTACTACAAGAATTCGGATACAAAAACGTAACTCTGGTTCCGGAACAAAAAGATCCAGATGGAGAATTTCCTACAGTCAAATTCCCGAATCCGGAAGAACCGGAAGCTTTAGAATTGAGCAGGAAACTTTCCGAAAAGATCGGAGCCGACGCATTTATAGCGACAGACCCGGACGCGGATAGACTTGGGATCGGAGTAAAAAATCCGAAAGGTGGTTACTCACTTCTAAACGGAAACCAGATCGGTTCTATTTTAGCTGCGTACTTAGCGGAGAAGGTAGGCTCCAAACCTAAAAAGGGTAAAAAACCGGTTCTTGTAAAAACCGTAGTCACTACGGATCTGCAAGCTGAGATCGCAAAGAAGAACAAGATCGCACTCAAAAATGTTCTAACGGGTTTTAAGTTTATCGCGGAAGTGATGGGAAAACTGGATAAAAGTAAAACCCAGTACTTCCTATTCGGGGGAGAAGAATCCTACGGTTATCTACCTGTGGATTTCGTAAGAGACAAAGATAGTCTATCTTCTGCACTTCTACTCATGGAAGTTCTGTCCGAAAAAAAAGATCTACTTTCCTATATGGACGAGATTTATTTGAAGTACGGACTTTATCAAGAAAGTCTAAAGTCTTTGACCTTAGAAGGACTTGCAGGCAAAAAGAAGATCCAGGATTCTCTCCAATCTCTCAGGGACAATGACCTGATCGGAAGGTCCATTGGCAAAAGAAAGGTCACCGGCTTTTTAGATTTCAAGAATAAGATCGCAAAAGGAAGCGCATCTAAATCCGCTTTTTCGGGACTTCCCTCTTCCGATGTGATCCAATTAGAATTAGAAGGTCAGGCTAAGCTGACTATCCGTCCCTCCGGGACTGAGCCTAAGATCAAAATTTATTCTTCTTTCAAGAGTAGGACTTCTCCTAAGACCAAAGCTGAGATCCCAAAATTCACAGAAAGTTTATTAGAAGAATTGAAAGAAACAGAGTCCTTATTTTTACAATTGGCTGGTTTATCATGAACGAAACTGCATCCGAATTCCAAAAGACAAAAGAACTTACAGACAAGTATCTTCTAGACTTATTCAATCGTTACCCTGTTGCATTCCGGTACGGAGCAAACGAATTATTATTCGACCAAGACAACAAACAGTACATCGACTTTTTAGCAGGTGTGGCTGTTACAAATCTGGGACATAGCGATCCGGATATCATAGAGGCGATCCGCAACCAAATAGACAAACTAATGCACACTTCTAATTGGTTCTATTCGGAAGAGGCGTCCCGTTTAGCGGAACTTCTTATCCTGAATACTTTTCCTGGAAAAGTATTCCTATGTAATTCCGGAACGGAGGCAACCGAAGCCGCTTTCAAACTAGCAAGAGCTTACGCGGAGCAGAAACAGATACACGATCCAGTCATCATTTCTCTCCATAAAAGTTTCCATGGAAGATCCGTCTCTGGGATCAGCTTAACCGGACAGAAAAAAATGCATACCGGTTTTGGAAAGTTATTAGAAGGAATCGAATTCGTTAGCCCGAACAACGAAGAAGAGTTAGTGGATGCATTCGAAAGATTTGCCGGAAGAGTGGTAGCATTCATAGCTGAACCTATCTTGGGAGAAAGTGGGATCATTCCACTCTCCCACGGATATATGAATCTAGTCCGGGAATTAACCTTAGAAAACGAAGCCCTTTTGATCTTAGATGAAATCCAAACAGGTTTCGGAAGAACAGGAACTATGTTTGCCTTCGAAACATTCGGTTTTTCTCCGGATGTGATGACTCTAGCAAAGGGACTAGGATCTGGATTTCCTATGGGCGCATTGATCGTTGCGGAAAAATACCAAAATGTTCTATCAAAGGGTACTCATGGAAGCACATTCGGCGGAAATCATCTCGCTGCGGCAATCGCATACGAAACCATTAGGATAATCCAAACAAGAGACGTTCTTGCAAACGTAAACTCTTGTTCAGAGATCGCGTTCAGCCGTTTGAACCAGATGAAACAAAAGAATAAGGTCATCAAAGAGATCAGAGGCAAAGGCTTACATATAGGAGTGGAATTAACCGTTCCCTCCAGACCGATCGCGGAACTCTGTTTGGAAAAAGGACTGATCGTAAATGCAACAGGAGATACCGTCATTCGTATCATGCCTCCGCTTACGATCTCGACACAATATTTGAACGAAGGACTGGATATTCTTGAATCCGTCTTAGAAGCACAGAAATAAAAAGGAAAACAACATCTCTATGAAAAAAGTAGCCGTATTAGCAGGGGACGGAATCGGCCCCGAGGTCATGAAGGTGGCGCTCTCCGTTCTTAAAAAAGCGTTAGGCTCCAAAACTTCCGACTTCCAATTTACGGAGGCCTTAGTAGGAGGAGCGGCTATCGATAAAACCGGTAGTCCTCTTCCACCCGAAACATTAAAACTTTGCGAAGCATCGGATGCGATCTTATTCGGTTCCGTGGGAGGACCTAAATGGGAATCTCTTCCTCCGGAAAAACAACCGGAAAGAGGGGCTCTTCTTCCTTTGCGTAAACACTTCGATCTATTCGCCAACCTTAGACCGGCGATCATTTATCCCGAGCTTAGAAATGCTTCTCCCATCAAACCTGAAATTATCGGAGAAGGTTTGGATATCCTGATCCTAAGAGAATTAACCTCAGGGATCTATTTCGGTCAGCCAAAAGGTAGAGAAGGAAGCGGAGCAGAAGAATTTGCATTCGACACAATGAGATATTCTCGCAGAGAGATCGAAAGAGCAGCAAGAGTTGCATTCGAAGCCGCGAGAAAAAGAAACAATAAGGTCACTAGTATTGATAAGGCAAACGTATTAACCACTTCCGTTTTTTGGAAAGAAGTGGTGATCGATCTGCACAAAAGAGAATTTTCTGACGTCCAATTATCTCATCTTTACGTGGACAATGCGGCAATGCAGCTGATCGTAAATCCGAAACAATTCGACGTAATCCTTTGCGAGAATATGTTCGGAGACATTCTTTCGGACGAGGCTTCCATCATCACAGGTTCCATTGGGATGCTTCCTTCCGCTTCCCTTTCCGAATCCGGTTTCGGTCTATACGAACCTTCCGGTGGTTCTGCTCCGGATATCGCAGGCAAAGGGATCGCAAATCCGATCGCTCAGATTTTGAGTGCCGCCCTACTCTTACGTTATTCTTTCTCTATGGAAGAAGAAGCGCAAAAGATAGAAACTGCGGTCCGTAAAGTGATTTCCGCAGGAAAACGTACCAAAGATATCGCCGAGAAAGGCGCCGAAATTTTGGGAACGGAAGAAATCGGAATAGAAATTGAGAAGGTTTTATAAAGCCTGGAATTGAATTCCATGCCAGGAAATTTCATATTTTTACGTATATAAATACTAAATGAATGAAACTTTCTGGAAATTTCTTGAATTAACAGGGACGGTGACTGGATGAAAGGCGGAGTAGCTCCATCAGGAAGACCTTATCAGGTAATCATTGCGGAAAATTCTAAATTCCAAGCCAAACAATTGGCTCAGATCCTGGAATCCGAAGGTTACGAAGTGGTCGGCTTTGCGGAAACTGGAAAAGAACTCCTGAATATGTACAAGGAAAACCGAAAGGTGGACTTGATCACATTAGACCTTCACCTCCCTGTGATAGACGGTTTTGCTGCATTTTACGAAATGAAAGATATGGGAGTTCTTCCCAGAGTGATCGTGATCAGCGACGAAAACACTCCGGCAGTCATCAAGGCTTTAACCGAAGACGGCATCATGGACTATCTAGTAAAACCGATCAAAAGAGAAAAAGTCCTAGAAAAAGCAAACGCAACCGTCCGAAAAGCGATCAAAGTTTGATTCTGATCTTGTAAATTTTAGGGTTCTATTCCAACCAAATACAATTCAGATTCCTACCAGTATCTCCCCTTCTATGACTAAAAAATTTAGAATTGGGAGACATGGTGCAAACCCCGGCAGTTTCCAAAAAAGGTTGGATCCCCAGACCTTTGATTCTATGAAGTAAGAAAGTTTTTTGTTCTAAAAGAAACTTTCCAGGTTCTTCCAAAGCTTTCAGAGAACTCGGAACTTCTTTACGAAAAAGAGAAGCCACATCTTCTCCGACTTCGTAGTGTTTGCCGGTAGCATACGGTCCAAGATAAAAGTGAACTAGTTCCGGATCGACTCCATATCTTTTCTGCACATGGCCTAAGGTTTTTTCCGTAATACCTGCAAGAGTTCCTTTCCAGCCGGAATGGATCACACCCACAAGAGCAGGCCTACCTGTCCAAAAGAAAATAGGCATACAATCTGCGGTTTTTACGACTAGGATCTTTTTAGGTTCAGTGGTAAAAAGTGCATCCCCTACAGGAATGTCAGGACCAGGAGATCCGTTTGCTTCCAGGATGGTAGTTCCGTGTTCCTGATTCATAAAAAATACTTCGGCGCCCGCGACTCCTGAAGCCTGGGCCACCCTTTCTCTGATAAAATTAGGATCGTTTGGATCTCCGGAAGCTTCTTTGTTTCCCAGGATCAAAAGCCTAAGGCTTCTTTTATCTTCTAGAAAAAATCTATGATCGATCATACTTGACTTGGGGAAGTCCTGGTCTTGTATAGAAAAGAGAGGAAATATTTCGAGCCGGAAACGGAATCAAAATACAATCCCGGAAAAAAAATCCCATGTCCCAAACCCCTAAAGTAAAAATCTGCGGAATACGAAAAGTAGACGATCTTAAAATCTGCGTGGAAGAAGCAGCCGATCTGATCGGGATCAATTTTGTATCTTCCAGCCCAAGATTGGTTTCTCCTAAAGAAGCTGAGATCCTAGTCACCTATTTATATACTTCCGTTCCTTCGTTTTTACGCCCGAAAATCGTATTCCTTTTTTATAAATCTTCAACCCAATATATAGAAGCAATTTTAAAAAATTTGCACCACGACTATGTCCAATACGTTAGCGACGACCCATTGGCTCCGGGCGAAACTTCCCCGCTATTCCAAACCAAGGATTCCAGAATTATTTCCTATCGTGTTCGCGGAAATGTGAATGATAACTCTCTCCGTTTCCTAAATTCAGATTTATTGATATTAGATAGTTATAATTCGGAAGCAGGTGGAGGCACAGGAGAAAGTTTTCCTTGGGAACAGGTTTCGGAAGTCAGAAGGCCTTATCTACTCGCAGGTGGACTAACTCCGGAGAACGTCGCGAAGGCACTTTCGCAAACCAAAGCATACGGAGTGGATGTGGCTAGCGGCGTGGAATCTTCTCCCGGAATTAAGGACCAAAAACTCATTCGGAATTTTATCAGAAATGCAAAACAATTCTCTTACAACGGAAACTAATTCTCCGGATCTGACGGAAGCCCTGGATACTCCGATGATGAGGCAGTATCTGGAGATCAAGGCAAAGTTCCCTGATTCTATCCTATTCTTCCGAATGGGAGATTTTTATGAGATGTTTTTGGAAGATGCAAAAATTGCCTCAGCGATCCTAGATATTGCGCTTACAAAAAGACAAAACTCAGTTCCGATGTGCGGTATACCGTTCCATAGTAAGGACGGATATATTTCCAGGTTGCTTTCTGCAGGCAAGAAGATAGCGGTCTGCGAACAATCCAGACCCGAAGACGGAAATACAAAACTGATGACCAGAGACGTAGTGAGAATCATCACTCCTGGAACAGTTATAGAAGAACATTTGCTTTCAGGATTCCAAAATAATTATCTATGCGTGTTGGTCCCGAAAGCCGCTTTGATCTTTGTGGGAATGGCAGATGTTTCCACAGGGGAAGTCCTACATTTTGCAGTTCCAATTTCCAGGACACAAGTTTTGGAATCAGAATTCGTAAAATTTAAACCGAGTGAAATTTGTGTATTTTCTCAAGACCTGGAAAGGATCAGGACTTGGCCCAATTTCGGAGAAAGAGAGCTGACCGTTTTGGACGCATCTAAAGTCGGATCGGAGAATTCAAACGATCCGTTCCAGACGGTTACTAAAACATTAGAATATTATATTAGAGAAAATTACAGGGATGGGACTCTTACATTAAGAGAACCGCGTATTCTGCAAACAGGTTCCTATTTGGAGATGGATAGAGAGACCATCCTAAACCTGGAGTTGATTGAAAACGAAAAAGAAGACAAAGGCCATACTCTATTTTCCGTTCTAAATTTTTGCAGCACTGCCAAGGGAAAAAGAGTTTTAAAACAGAGGATCTTATTTCCGGAAACGGACCCGGCTATTCTGAAATCCAGATGGGAAAAACAGGATATCATCAAAAAAGTCCCTTTTGCCCATTTGACCCAAGCTCTGAAGGATCTTGGAGATTTGGAAAGAATTCTAGCAAGATTCAGAGGAAACAAGGCCTATCCTAGGGATTTTAAAACAATTCTTTCTTCTATCCAAACATTGGATTCTCTTATCGGCTTACTTTCTCCTCTTGGTTATCCGATCTCCAAACCGGACAAATTGGACGACCTAAAAGTCCATATCGAAGATAGGATCCATACGGAAGAACTTCCGGTTATATTAGGGAATGGTAAATTTCTGAAAGACGGATTCGATAAAAACCTGGATCGGGCCAGAGAAGCAGGCTCCAAAGGTGCGGACTGGATCTTAGAATTAGAAACGGAAGAAAAGAAAAAAACCGGACTTTCCACTCTAAAGATCAAGTACAATAAGATTGTTGGATATTTTATAGAGATTTCCCGCGCACAAGCAGAGCAGGCTCCTAAAGAATATCTCAAAAAACAAACTCTGGTTACATCCGAAAGATTTACCACTGCCAGATTGGAAGAGATAGAAAGAACAATTTTAGAAGCAGATGAGATCATCCAAAAAGTGGAGAAGGTTGAATTCGAAAAAATGGTACAAACCGTTTTGGAATATTCTTCCGAACTTCTTCTCGTTTCGGAAGAATTTGGAGATCTAGATTTCCAAATCGCTCTCTTAAAAGCCGAGGAAAAATTCGGCTGGATACGCCCTGAACTGAGCGAAGATTCCACTCTGGAAATGAAATCTTCCAGACATCCTGTGGTGGAGGCTAGTCTTCCAGTAGGTGCAAAATTCACTCCAAACGATGTGGGCTTAGATGGAAAAGAAAACTCGATCGCGATCCTAACTGGTCCTAATATGGCAGGTAAATCCACATTCATGAGGCAGATCGCGATCAATCAGATCTTATTCCAGATCGGTGGAAGTGTGGCTGCCGAGGCCGCAAAACTTCCTATCTTAGACAAATTATTCACTCGAATCGGTGCGGGAGATAACCTGAATGCAGGAGAATCCACGTTCTATGTAGAAATGAAAGAGACTGCAAATATTCTTAGGAACTGCACTTCTCAATCTTTATTACTTTTTGATGAAGTAGGAAGAGGAACATCCACCTACGACGGGATGAGCATTGCCTGGGCTATCTTAGAATCTCTTTCCGAGATGCACCCAAGACCTAAAACCGTTTTTGCCACCCATTATCACGAACTTACTGAACTTTCTAGGCTTCCTGGAGTTTGGAACCTTCATATGGAGACAGTGGAGAAGGACGACAAAGTAATTTTTTTAAGAAAAGTAAAACCAGGTAAGGCTAAAAAATCCTTCGGTATCTATGTGGCCCAACTTGCAGGTGTTCCTGATTCAGTCGTAAAACGTGCCGCAGAAATTCTCACGGATATGGAATCCAGGAAAAAGGAAATCCGTATCCAAACTAGGGAACCTTCCCTATTCCAAGACATGAGCGCACCTAATGGTGATACTCAGTTCTGGCAGGATTTTAAAAAGGAAATCACAGATCTTCCGATCGACTCTATGACTCCGATAGAAGCTTTAAAACTTTTGGATGATTGGAAGAAAAGAGTGAGCTCGAGGGGATAAACAAGGGGCGGCTCCTCGTTTTTTCTCACGCAGAGGCAAAGAGCTGTGAAGACAATAAATGTGGGACGTCCTTGATCGTGGGCTATTCCGTAAACAAATACAAAAGAACATCCATAGAAGCAAAGTCTATCCAGTTGGAAATATTGGTCTTAAGACCTTCCTTTGCATGAAATCCGATCCCGATCCCCGATGCTTCCAACATCAGTTGGTCGTTTGCACCGTCGCCGACAGCTACTACATTTTCCTTACTCATTTGAAAGCGGGACTGTAGCTCCAAAAGAGAATCTCTTTTGATAATTTTATCCACTACGGTTCCGGATACTGTCCCTAAAAGTTTATCCCCTTCTCTGTCCAAATAATTCGCACGGACCTCGTCGATGGAATATTCTTGTTTAAATCTTTCTAATATATCGATAAATCCGCCGCTGAATACAGCCGTTTTTGCGTTCTTCTTCCTTAAACCTTGGAACAATTCGGGGACACCGTGATTCGCGTGTAATTTAAAATACAATTCGTCGAATATGGACACAGGAAGACCTTTTAGATAAGAGCATCTTTTTCGGAGAGCTTCGTGAAAGTTCAAATTTCCTTCCATAGCTTCCTTAGTAACATGTGCTACTTCTTCATAGACTCCTGCGTATCTTGCTAATTCGTCTATGACTTCCTCTTTAATCAGGGTGGAATCCATGTCGAAGCAGAATAGGGCTCCGTTGCTTAAAAAGGAAAAGATTTGGATCAGATCGATCTTACGGAATCTTTGTAATTCCTGCCTGAGATAAAGTAATTCTTCTCTTTGGAATACACGATCCGTCTTCCATACATCGCATACGTATTCTTTGGAAACTTCAGTCCTTCTTTCTATAAAGACTGGTTGTTTGAATCGGTCGGAAAGTGCCTCGGATAATCTTTGGGGGTCCGAATCGTTTTTTGGACTGAAAAATAAGATCACTTAAGACTATCTTAGAAGGGATTTAATTTTGCGAAGCCAGATGATATAGGCATCTCTGTTGATGTGGATCGGATCTTTTTTTCCGTCATAAGAAAATGCCAATTCCTCTCTGAGAAAAGGGATCCCTTTTTGTCTGAACTCAGGCCAGATATCCAAAAACTGAACATTTTGGTTCTCATTTGCAAACCGCAAAAGCCAAGTATTTACGATTGGCGATATTGAATTTACATTCCGGCTCAAAACCGGAGGAATTCCCAAAATCAAAATTTTAGTATTCGGAAGAGTTTTTCTGATCTTTTGGATCAAAAGCCTATGAATGCCTTCTATATAATCCAGACATTTTCCGTCTCGAATATCATTCCCACCGATTTCTAAGATAATTGTAGAAGGTTTTAGATTCAGAACCGTGGAATCCAGGCGATTTAAAAGAAGTTCCGTCATATCCCCGGCGATCCCTCGATTCACTGAACCCGAAAAATCTGCCTGGATCAGATCCGGCGGAATGGCAGCGATCAGACTATTTCCTACGAAAACTATATTCGCTTTTTTTAATTTTTCGTTCTCATTTGTGTAGATAAGAACAGCTTCCAAATACAATTTTTGGTAAGATTCCCATTCGTCAGAATTCCTGATACCGACTTTGTCCACACATTTGAAATCGGGATTATAGTAGTCGTATATTACCCTAGGTTGGAAAACAGAACAAGAGATTAGGGAAAGAAGAAAAAAACAAATCCCTAATACTTTCATTTGAACGGTCCCTTTAAAAACTCTCAGTTCTCGGATTCTTTCATATGAAATCGTTTATGCCAATCAGCAATCTGAGCTTGCAGATATTCTTCCGTGTCGCAGATACGAAATTCAATTGGGTTGTTGGAAACTGTATCGATCAATTTGGCTTCTATATAGCCGTTTTTTAGTTTATTGATCTCTATTTTGTATTTCATCCGACAATCTCCGTTATATCCAGGATTTTCATCCCTACCAGAGTTTCAATCTATTCCGAAATTTATCTTGGAAAACCACCGAGCCTGGGAATCTTCCCATACTAGGTCCGAAAATGCTATACGATTTTGGTTCGTAATCCAAAAAAACTATTTCAAGGATTTCCGATATTTGTAAAGTTCCGGGAAATTTTCACGAGCGTAAGGATGGTCTTTTCCTAAAGCGGATTCCCAATCTATTTCTTCTCCAACGCCGGAAGAGAATTCTGGATAGAATCCCGAGTCTAAGATCATTCGGATCGTGTCCGCAGCATCGGAGCCTTTTACGTTTAAATAGCCGCTAGCAAACAAGGAATTTGCGGCGTATAAAGCCATTCCTTGCAATCCTCTGAGATGCCCTTCTCTTCCCGCAGCAATACGGACCTCCGAGTCAGGGTTCACCAAACGAAATGCAATAAGCGTTCTGAGGCAAAATTCAGGGGTTAAACTTTGGGGATTTTTGATCGCATGTCCTGCAACCGGGATGAAAAAATTCACAGGAATAGAGATCACTTTTAGGTTCTTGATCTCGTATATAACATCCGTTAGATCCCAAAGGGATTCTCCCATTCCAACGATCACACCGGAACACATTCCTACTCCGGCCTTCATCAAATGGGTAATGGTCTCTACTCTTTGTTCGTAGGTATGAGTGTCACAGATTTCTGGATAGTGTGCCTTAGAAGTATTTAGGTTATGATTGTATCTATCAAGACCGGCAGCTTTTAAACGTTCCGCTTTTTCCCTGTCGAGTAGACCCGCGGACAAACAGACTTTTAATCCAAGTTCTTTGCTGATCTTTTCGATAGTGAATGCAAGTTTTTCGGTGGTTAATGAATTTGGTCCTGTTCCGGCAGTAACCATACAAAAACGATAGGCTCCATTCTCCTTAGCTTGTGCTGCATCCTGGAAGATCTCTTCCGGGGATTTCATGGAGTATTCCTGGACTCCGGAATCTGCATTCTTTCTTTGAGCGCAATAACCGCAGTCTTCGGGGCAATGTCCGTTCTTAATATTGTCTAGAACATGGATACGGACTGTTTTACCGAAGTATTTTTCACGGACTTTATATGCCTTGTCCAAAGCCTCTGTCAAAGGGATCTGGCCGCTTAGAATGGCATGTGTTTCCTCTCGATCTATAATGCTTGGCACCTCTGAAAATATTTTTTCTTCAGTGACTTGAGGAGTTTCTAGACTAAGTTTCATTCTGCCGATAGTTTCCGAGGCGGTGTTTTCCTTGGCAATCCATTATTCGATATAAAAACGGGCGTTCGTCAATCTTGGATCTTGTAAGCCGATAGGCCTTCTCGGATTGCTTGGAACACCTTGTCCAAAGAAGATTTTGAAATATTATATGGTGGAGTGATATAAATCACATTGCCAAGCGGACGAAGGATGACTCCTTTCTCTTGGCAGATCCTACGGAATTCTCTCGCAAACGGATTTACATAACCGGGTCGGATCTTTCCTGTAAAAAGTTCTCCTACACCCACCGAACCGAGTACTCTTGTATTTTTTATCTTATCCGGAAATTCAGCTCTAAGTTTGGCCCATCCTTCTTCCAGATAAGACTCCAATCGTTTTACGTCAGCGAGCCTATTTTCTTCTTTATAAATTCGTAATGATGCAAGCGCAGAAGCGCAACCCGGCGGATATCCGGTCATAGTGTGACCGTGATAGAACGCTTTTATAGGCTCAGAGGATAAGAATTCTTTATAGATCTCTTCTCTGACCAAGGTCACAGCTAAGGGTAGAATTCCAGCTGTCAGCCCTTTTGCAAGAGCTATCATATCCGGACGAATGCCTGCCTTTTGATAAGCAAAATTTGCACCTGTTCTTCCGAAACCTGTAAACACTTCGTCCAAAAGAAGAAGCACATCATGACGTTCTGTGATCTCTCTAAGCCTAGTTAGAACGCTTGGCTTATGGAATAACATACCTCCTGCGCCGGCGATCAAAGGTTCCATCACAACACCTACCACTTCTTCGGAGTGAGCGGATAAGTATGCCTCCAGTTCGTCCAAACAATCTTCTGCGCAGGAATGTGGGGATTTAGAAACAGGACAATCATGGCAAGCAGGAGAAGGAAAACTTTTTGTTTGAAATAATAAGCTTTGGAAGACCCGATTGAATACGGAATCACCTCCAACGCTCATTGCGCCGATCGTGTCCCCGTGATAAGAATAGGAGAAGTTGATAAATACTTTTTTCTTTTGTCTGCCTTGGTTCCTAAAATATTGAAGTGCGATTTTAAGCATGATCTCAAGCGCAGTGGAACCGTTATCTGAATAGACAACCTTACGGAAGTTCCAGTCCGTAAATTCTAAAAGTTCATGAGCTAGTTCTAACGCCGGGGGATGTGTAAAACCTGCAAGAAGTACATGATCCAAGGAATCCAACTGTTTTTTGACGGCATCCACAAGTTTAGGATGATTATGACCGTGGATACTCACCCACCAGGAAGAGATCGCATCTATATATTCTTTTCCGTTTTCATCATATAGAAATTCTCCCTTTGCTGAGACGATCTTTAAAGGAGGATCGGAATCTAGTTGGATTGTATAAGGATGCCAGATCAAGGGAAAAGTAAGTCCGGAAGGATCCTATCCGGATCGAATTCATTTGCAACCTTATCAAGGAATTCTTTTCTAGACAACTTTCTTTCCGGAAGAAGAAATGTCCCTAAAAGTCCGATTTCTGCCGCTTCTATAATGGTCCTAATATTGTCCGAACGAAGAGGATTTTCAGGACCTATAAAAAATACACCTAAAAGTTTGATCTCTCTCTTTCGAAGCGCTTCAATCGACAATAACGTATGATTGATCGTTCCAAGCTCGGTAGAAGCTACCAATACCAATGGGATTTTTGCCTGCTCCACCAAGTCTGCCGTAAAATAATAACGATTGAGAGGAACATAAACTCCGCCTGCGCCTTCCACCAAAATTTTAGCGTCTTTGATACTGAATAGATGTCTGGAAAGTTCGTCCGTATCTACCGTCGTATTTTCCATTTCGGAAGCTAAATGAGGAGAAGCTGGAAGTTCGAATGTATAATAATTTTTTAAAAAGAAAGATTCATTGAGTCCGGTAAGATTCATGATCTTTACTCTGTCTGAATCCGTTCCTGTTTGGATGGGTTTTAGATATTTTAGTCCAAGTTCTTCCGCATACTTTGCCATCATAAGAGCACAGAAGAATGTTTTACCTATATCGGTACCAGTTCCGGTTACAAAGATGGACAAGCTTAATTCTCCCGAACCAATTGTATGAATTTTTCCAGATCCTTTCTGGCAATCTTAGAATTGAGAGAAACACGGATCCTGGAAATATCCACGGTAGGAGGACGGATCGCCTTGGCTTGGAATCCGTTTTGATATAGAATGGAAGAAAGTTCCAATGCTTGTTCTTCCGAACCCATGAGTATAGGTATAATTTGAGTATTAGAATTTCCTGTATTATATCCGATCCGGTGGAGAGAAGTTCTGAAAAATTCAGAATTCTCTTCTAATATACTTCTTTCCTTGTTCATCAATTTTGCTAAACGAATAGCAACCCTACCCGCATGAGCGATTGCAGGAAGAGGCCCTGTGGAGAACACAAAAGTACGAGCAGAATGAAGCAGATACTTTCTGGCATCTTTAGAAGTAGAAATAACTGCGCCTTCTAAACCGAGCGCTTTTCCTAAAGTAGACATTCTAAAATCTATTTCAGAAGATCTAGAGATACTTTTTTCTAGGGAAACTCCGGCTCCATCTTTCCCGAAAAGTCCGATCGCATGAGCCTCATCTAGGTAAAGTAACGCCCCATATTTTTCTTTCAGATCGATTAATGCAGATATATCCGTTTTGTCCCCGTCCATACTGAATACGGATTCGGTGACGATCATCTTATGTTTTGTGCCGGAATATTTTTTTAGGGAATTTTCTAGATCGTTTAGATCGGAATGTTTATAATATACTTTTTTAGCGCCGGAAAGTCGAACTCCATCCATTAAAGAAGCATGATTTTTTCGATCGCAAAAGATTGTATAAGAAGGATCTGCAACGCAAGAAATCGTTCCAAGGTTGGCGGCATATCCGTTTGCGAAGAAGAGTGAATCCTCCGATTGGACCCAATCAGAGAAATCATTTTCCAATTCTTCGAATACTGTTCTGTGACCTCGAACTAAACGGCTGGCAGTGGAACCCGCACCATAAATATCGATCCCTTCTTTTAGAGCTTGGATTACTTCAGGATGAGTAGAAAGTCCTAGATAATCATTGGAGCAAAGATCCAGACCAGAAGGAGGATCCAGGGTCCGGATCCGATTCTGAGATTCTAACCTAGAAAAGAAGGCAGGAAGCTCCGAAAAAAAAGGAAGTTTCGAGGATTGCGTTTCCTGCACAGGTTTTCCGTAGGGATTATAACATCCCTTTTACTTCGTCTCTTTCTGATTTAAGTTCGTCATGCGTTATATTGAACTTTTCTTTTGCGAAGTCGTTCAATTCTAATCCTTTAACGATCTCAACCTTATTTCCGTCCGACTTCACTGGGTATCCGAAGATGAGTCCCTTATCGGCTCCGTAAGATCCGTCTGAAGTTACAGCAACGCTGAACCAATCTCCTGCCGGAGTAGGAGTAATGATCTGACGAACAGTATCCACAACTCCGTTAGCAGCGGATGCAGCAGAAGAAGCTCCCCTTGCTTTGATGATCTCGGCTCCACGTTGTTGAACGTTCTTAATAAAATCGCCTTTTAACCATTCATGATCCTTGATCACATCAGTTGCCACTTTTCCGCCGATCTTAGCGTTATAGAAATCAGGGTATTGAGTAGAAGAGTGATTTCCCCAGATCGCAACGTTAGTTACATCTTTTACCAAATTTCCAGACTTGATCGCAAGTTGGGATTTAGCGCGGTTCTCATCCAGCTTAGTCATTGCAAACCAACGATCCGTAGGAACTCCTTTCGCATTGTTCATAGCGATAAGACAGTTCGTATTACAAGGGTTTCCGACAACCAGAACTCTTACGTCTGAAGAAGCGTTCTTTTCGATCGCTTTTCCTTGGTTCACGAAAATTCCACCGTTAATTTTGAGAAGGTCGCTTCTCTCCATTCCTGCTTTTCTTGGAACGGAGCCTACTAAAAGCGCCCAGTTAATGTCTTTAAAAGCGACATCCAGATCCGCGGAAACACTTACTTTTTGCAAAAGAGGAAAGGCGCAGTCTTCTAATTCCATGATCACACCTTTAGCAGCAGGAAGAGCCGCTTCCAGTTCCAACATTTGGATCTCTACAGGGGTGTCCGCTCCGAACATCTGACCGGATGCGATCCTAAATAATAAAGAATATCCTATCTGCCCTGCGGCACCCGTAACTGCTACCTTAACTGTTTTTGCCATTTGAAACTCCTAACTTTTTATATACTAGAGCTTAGTTGTTTTTCAGCTCTTCGTCGATGATCTTCGTGAAATTTTGGATCGGCATATTGCCTTCCACTAAAATACCGTTAATGAAGAATGCAGGTGTTCCGTTCACGCCGTAACTTTGGCCAGCCTGCATATCCGCTTCAATCTCGCTTTTGATCTTATCCTCGTCGGCGATACAACGATTGAAAGCTCCCATGTCCAAACCGACTTGCTGAGCTAGTTTGATTACATTCCCTTTTTCTAATTTTCTTCCGTTTTCGAAAAGAAGGCTATTGTACTGCCAGTATTTTCCCTGAGGAATAGAACAATTTGCCGCAACGTGAGCGAACATTGCGTTTCTGTGGAAATCCATAGGGAAATCCCTAAAGACCCATTTTATTTTATCCTTATACTGTTCTCTGAGCGCTTTTGTAGTAGTTTGGCTCATAGCGCAATAGGGACATTCGAAATCCGAAAATTCTACTATGGTAACTTTTGCATCATTAGGTCCGATAGTCGGATTTTCGCTAGGATCTATCGCAACTCTAGTAGGAGGAGGAAGTTCAGGTCCTATGATCTCTGTATTATATTCTTCTCTCATTCTTCCGAAGAATGATTGTCTTTCCCTATCCGCTTGGACCGCTTTTAAATATTTTACGATCTCGTCTTGGACGGCAGCTAAAGATTTTCCTTTTAGTCCAGGCTCATTCTTGAATTGGTTGTATGCAGCGACAACTTCGTCTTGGACCGGCTCATATCCTCTTCCGAACTTAGTAAGTTCTTCTACAGGAATTCCTTTCGCAGCCGCTTCTTTTTTTAAGATCTCTTGAGAAGCAAGTTGGGAGAAAAGTCTGTACATCTGCTGGTTATTTTCCTGCAGATACTTACGATAAGCAGCCGGGTTCTCCTTTTTCACATCGGAGATAGTATAGAATCCGAATGTGCCTATCCTCATATAATGTTCAGGGATGAAGAACTTCACAATAGGATAAATAGATAATAGAACGTAACCTAAGAAGACCCAAGGAAGTGCCGCCTTGAATTTCTGACCAAAAACTCGGTCTAACAGAGTGGAAGAAGTTTCTTCAGACATAATATCCTTACCAAAGGGAGAAAAGCTCCCCTACCAGCCAATTTAGAAAGCTGAGTATGGGAGGCAAACGAATAATTCGGGGCATGAAAAAGGCAGAAATCGGCGAGAATCCATAGGAAAAAAACCGTTCAAATTCCGGCTTATAAAGGAATTATTTCGAAAAAAAATTAAGCAAGCGATCGGATTTCCGATAGGAATTAATAGGGACCTGAAAACGGAGGTTTAGGTTTATGAACGTAAATGGGATACATTCGGGACAGTATCCGGCGCCGGCGACATGGTCTCCGGTACCAAGAGAGACTAAACCCGAAAATGAACCAATTGGCGATGTATTGGATATCCAAGCTGTCGATTGGAAAGGAATCAAACTGAAAAACGAACCAAAAGCAGATGAATTGGTAATGAAACCGAGTCCAGTAAGTGCAGAGGAAAGATTGAGCCAAGTGATCAGTCCGGAACAAATGAAAGATCTTTTATCTATGATCGTAAGTTCCAGATTTAGCTCAGTCTCGGAAACGAAGACCGGTCGCGGTAAGATAGATTTAAAAGGCTAAAACTTGTCTTTTGAGTTAGGTCTTGTATTTTCACCCAAGCTGGATTTAGCCTTAGGAGTCCTGTCGCTCATTGCTGTCTCAGGAATGGGATTCTTTTTCTATTGGGAAGTTCTACGCCCATATGCTGCCAAAACACGCCCAGGCCAAATGGACCCTCCGGAAGAAGGCGACACCTACGAGATCGTAGTTCCAGAAAGCACCAGATTTTATAAATTTTCAGTAGGCCAAGTTTATGGAGACATCCCTACTCTCTGTAAATCCATACAAGACGATCATCTAGTATTCTTATTAAAAAAAGGTAAAGATACGGAAGATTATGATATTCTAATTAATCGTTCCGGCCCTGCAATTATGAAACCGCCTCGTATGCAACACTTTGCCAAAATGGAATCCCAGGAAAAATTGGAAAGCCATGAGGTAATAGGACAAACTGCATCCTTTAGGATCTCAGATAAGATCATCAAAGATCGTATGACCCAATATTTCGAGATAGGGCTAACCTCTAACTTTTTCGTAAATAAGTTAGGAAAGGAAAGAATGAGATTCATATTCTCGGTCCAAAAGATCCATCCCGGACTTGCTACCAGATCCAGGGACAAAAAAGGACTATATTCCTTTGGAAAAGAAAGATCTTCGGAAGAAGATTAAGATATTTTTCTAAAAGAGATCTTAGCTCCTGTGGTGTCCGGAGAAAGGCGGACTAACCTACAAGGTATTCCCGATCTATCTGAAAATTGTTTTGTAAGCTCCAAGAATTTTTTCTCCAATCTTTTGGAGTCTTTTCTTCTGGTATAGACAAGAACAGCAGGACCGCTCCCGGAGAGAGAAACGCCTATCGCTGATTTTTCAATCTCTTGAACCAAAGGTAAGAGTGGAAATTCTGAATTCATTCTATAAGGAGTATGGATCTTATCTTCCAACGCTCTTTTTAGAAGTCCAGGTTCTCCTGAATCCAAGAATTCCCACCAGGTAGACATTCTACTTAGGTTAAAAATAATATCAGAAATTGGGTACGTATCCGGAAGACATTTCCTAGAATGATTTGTTGAGATCTCCAATTCCGGAATTAGAAAGAAACAATGTATATTCTTAGGGAATTTTCTTTTAAAATAATAAAGTTTGTCCTCTGCGAAATAGGAGAAAACAAATCCTCCTAAATAAGCGGGAGTCGTATTATCAGGATGACCTTCTAATAATGCAAGTTGGTACAAAAACTCAGATTCGCTCGGAGGTTTTGTATCCGGAAAATACATCTCCTGCGCAAACCTTGCCGCAGAAAATCCCGCAACCACTGCGCTTGCACTAGAGCCCAAACCTCCTTTTAAAGGAAGTCCTAACTCCATAGTCACTGAATAAGGAATCGGAGAAGTGGGAATACTTGTTTGTTTAGAAACAAATACTTCGAAATATGTTTTATAAGATTGTAAAACGAGATCCTCTTCATCCGTAAATACAGGAGCGGAAGATCCTTTGACATTTCTAGTGAACACAGAGGTCTTTCCGAATTCAAAACTGAATTCGTTATAAATCTGGAATGCCAATCCTAATAGATCGAAACCGGAGCCTAAATTAGCGGAAGTTCCAGGGACCTTAATTTGGAATTTGTATTTTGGCGTGCTCATAGCCGAGTATCCGGATTTTCTGCCATCTTTTGAGAAATTCTCCGATCGTCATTTGCTTTTCTAAAACGAAAAGAATTCTGATTTGCGCTTAGATTTGCGGAAGAAAGAATGTTCGCGTATGCATTTTGCTTGGTCCGATGCTTTGGTTCTATTTTTTTATTTCGGGATCGTTCTGTACTTCGGTTATAAATCCGGACGTAAAAGTTCGGAATCTAAGGAATTCTTCTTAGCGAACAGATCTCTTTCTTGGGTTCCGCTTTCGCTTTCCATTGTAGCGACGGAAACCTCTGCATTGACCTTTCTTTCCGTTCCGGGAATTGCTTATTCTGGAAACTTCACATTCTTGCAAGTTGTGTTCGGATATATTTTAGGAAGAACAGTAGTTGCCCTAGTTCTCATCCCACTCACCTATCATCATAATTTTCTCTCCGTTTACGAATGGGTAGGGACCAGATTCGGAAGAAAGTCCCAAAAAACAATGTCCGGCCTTTTTTCAGTGACTCGAATTTTAGGAGATGGGGTAAGACTTTACGCCTCTACACTTCCTGTAGCGATGTTGTTAGAGTTTGGACTTCCTAAAATTTTACCTTATTCTTTCACACAATATTCGATTGGAGTTTGTACCTTACTTATAGTGACCTTGATCACAGTTTTATATACGATGCAAGGTGGATTCAGATCCGTTGTTTGGGTGGATACTTTACAATATTTCGTATATGTATTTGGTGGAGTATTTGCACTCGTTCTTCTATACAAATCAAATCCGGAACCTTTTGCGGTTATATCATCCGCTTGGAATGGAAACAAACTTAAGTTCTTAGAATGGGAGAATACTTCCGCTACTTACTTCCTACCTTGGGCGGTTTTGGGCGGTGCATTGCTGAGTTTAGGAACCCATGGAGCGGACCAAATGTTTATCCAAAGATCACTCGCCGCCAAAAACGTAAAAGACGCTCAAAAGGCTATGATCGGTTCCGGAATTGCCGTATTCTTTCAAATGATATTGTTCTTGGGGATCGGGACATTCTTATTCTACAAATTTAACGGGCAGACAATCCCACAAGACAAAGTATTCTCCAAGTTTCTAATAGAAGAAGTTCCGGCTCCGTTTTTAGGGTTACTACTTTCCGGAATATTAGCTTCTACCATGTCTACATTATCCAGTTCAATAAACTCGTTATCATTGACTGCAAAGGCGGATTTCGGATGGAATCTAGGAGGACAGAAAATTTCTTCTTTGTTCTTTGGGATCCTACTTTTCTGTAGCTCCTTCTTCTTTTTTTCCCTTCCTGAAAAATATACAAAAGGACTTTTGGAATTAGGGCTAAAGATCTCTTCTTTTACTGTAGGCTCAATGGTAGCGGTTTTTTTAACCGAAGTGATCCCGTTCTTAAGAAAGAAGATTATTGTCTCCGACCTTGGATTGGCTTTGGCTTTAGCGAGTTCTATCTTAGTGACTGGGATTTCAGGAACAGTAAAAAACTATAATTTTACGGTTCTTGTCCCGTTAGGCATGATCCTATTCTGGACCTTTGCCTTGGTCTCTGGATTTATTTTTCCCGACCGGAAACGATCGAATCCATAAATTCGGTAAGGATCTTACGGAATTCATCCGCTTTAGTAAAATGGATATAATGGTCTCCACCGGGGATCGTCTCAAATTTGGCGTTGGGAAAATATTCCAAACATACGATCTTGTCGCTCGTATGAAAATATTCGGAGATCCCGCCTATAATAAACATTACGTTTCCGGAATATTGTCTATCTGCGCCTGAAAATTCCGACCGGAACATGTTTTTAGATCGAGAAATCGCATCCACATTCAATTTCCAACGATATTGACCTGATTCCGTTCTATCCAAGTTCATGAGCAAAAAGTTACGTATAAACGGATTTGATACGTATTTAGAACTAGCCGCATCGATTTCTTGTCTGTTCTTAAAATTAGAAAGATCCGTCCTCAATACAGCCAACTCCCCTTCGTATTTGAATTCATAATCTCTGGGTGCAATATCCTGGATGATCAGATCTTCTACTTTTTCAGGATATCGAAGCGAGAACGTCATTGCGACCAGTCCGCCCATAGAATGCCCGAGTAAAATTACTTTATTCAGTCCATGGTCTTCTATAAATTCCTTCACATCTTCCGCCATTGCACTCAGAGAATGTTCGGAAGAATGAGGCGAATCTCCATGGTTTCTAAGATCCAGGCTATATACTTTGGAATAATTGCTTAAAAATTCGGAAACGCTTACCCAGTTTTTCGATGAACCGAATAGTCCGTGTAATATTAAGATAGGAGTAGTAAGTATCGCGGTCTCTTTAGGCGGATATTCTTTAAAGAAAAGTTTCACTTCTTTAAACATTCCTCTTCTATCACTTTCAGTTTAGAATAGAACTTCTTTCCATATCTTGCAGGCAGTTCCTGGACTTTATTCCTGAAATTTTTGAGAGAGGATTCTTTAGGAAGTTTCGTATCACAAACTAATGTTTCCCTGTCTTTGGAAAAATGAAGCAGTCTTCTTTCTAAATGAGATGAGAAGATGGGCGCATAGTTCCCGTTCGGTTGAAGAAGAAGATATTTTAATCTACGATTTTCCTCATCCTGCAGAACACAGATCGGATCTCTTCCACACCTGACATCGGGTGTGTATTTTACCGCTAAATAAGCTGCGAAGTCGCCAGGTTTGGAATTTGGATAAGCTTCCGCTACTTTCCAAAAAGTTTCCGGTCTGACTTTTAGTTTAGAACCTTCGGGTGCGTTGGATAATGAGTCCGTCCAATTTCCAGTTTTGGAATATACCCCTAACTCAGTGGGGTTACTCTTTAAAAGGTCTTCTAATTTCTGTTTAGATTTGGATCTGTATTCTGGGGATTGTAAAACTTCCGCGTATCTTTGTAACACGACTAACCTACGGATCTTCAGGAACAAATACTCGTTTCCTTGGAAGATTGGGCCTTCTTCTATTTTTGTTAAATAGGTAAAAACGGATTCTAGCTCGTTCGGACCTGAGTCTTGGTAGAGTAGTTTTTCGATAGCCTTTGTGATGACAGGGTAGCTTCCCTTACTTCCCATTCTAAATAAGGAACGAGAATCCGCCCAACCGGTAAGACCATCCTTGTCGGTGAGTAATTGGAATTTGGAATCAGCTTCTTTTTGGTTTTCTGCGGAGAGAATTTCGCCGAAGGAAAGTTTACGCAGCACTTCCGATTTTTTTTCCGGGAACAGATAGAGTTCCGTTCCCGGATCTAAAACGATGTACTGCTTTTTCTCCTGACTATAAAGAGAGAATGTACAGGCTACGATCAGTATAGCGTATACCAACCGGCGTAAATACATTCTTTTAATGGGAGAGGTCCTTTACCATTTCGGAGATCCGTGCGACACCTTTTTTGATATCTTCTTCTCCCATCGCATAAGATAGACGAAGTGCATTATCATCTCCGAATGCAATCCCGGGAACCGCAGCCACTTTATACTTATCCAAAAGATGAGCGCAGAATAATTTACTCTTGCTTGTTTCGGAACTTGCAGCCTGCAGTTTTTTGAAACCGTCAGTCTCATAAACTCCAGTCAAGTAAGGGAATACATAGAATGCACCTTGAGGAACATTCACTTCCACTCCGGGGATCCCATTTAAGAGTCCTACGATCAAGTCCCTTCTTTTCTGGAATGCTTTTGCCATTTCGGCTACACATGCCTGGTCTCCGGTTAGTGCAGCTTCTGCGGCAGCTTGGGAGATAGAAGAAGGATTGGAGGTAGACTGACTTTGGATAGTATCCATGTTTTGGATAATTTGTAAAGGTCCGGCGCCGTAGCCAATCCTCCAGCCGGTCATAGAGTATGCTTTGGATACACCGTTTGCAACAAAGGTTAGTTCCTTTAGCTCGGGAGAAAGCATGGCTAGATTCGAAAATTGGAATCCGTCGAAAACGATACTCTCATAAATATCGTCGCTTAATACCATGATCTTATGTTTTAAGATCACTTCTCCTATTGCTTCTAATTCCTTTCTGGAATATGCAGAACCTGTCGGGTTAGACGGAGAGTTGAGAACCACTACCTTTGTTTTAGGCGTGATCGCTTTCTCTAATTGTGCGGGAGAAATACGGAAATTGTCCGCTTTGCTGGTCGGAACAATGACCGGTCTACCTTCTGCCAGACGTACTATATCCGCGTAGCTTACCCAATAAGGAGCCGGGATGATAACCTCGTCTCCAGGATTTAAAGTAGCTAAGAAGAAATTATAGATAACCTGCTTACCGCCGGTCCCTACGATGATCTGGTTCCTGGAATATTCCAGTCCATTATCTCTTTTGAATTTAGTAATGATTGCGTCTCGGAGTTCCACCGTACCGGAAACAGCCGTATAGCGGGTCATTCCCTTATCGATCGCTTTTTTAGCAGCCTCTTTAATATGAGCCGGCGTTTCGAAGTCAGGTTCTCCCGCTCCGAAACTTACGATGTCCTCGCCTTTCTTTTTTAGTTCTGCCGCCTTAGCGCTGATTGCTAGGGTGGGTGAAGGCTCGACTACCTCCAGCCTTCTTGCGTTCCATTCCATTTGGACCTCTTTTTTTATTATGCTCCGACTTTTTCTTCGAGGGATTCGCCGAATTGGTCTAGAGTGTATATTTCGTATTCGTAACCTTGTTCTGTAAGGAAAAGTTGTCTGTTCTGACCGAATCTTTCTTCGTTCGTATCTCTCGAAATCAAAGAATAGAAAACGGCAGTATTATCCTCGCCTTTCGGTCTTAAGATCCGGCCTAAACGTTGTGCCTCTTCCTGACGAGAACCAAAAGTTCCGGAAACCTGGATCGCAATATTCGCATCAGGTAAATCGATGGAGAAGTTTGCAACCTTACTAACGACTAGGGACTTGATCCTGCCCGATCTAAACGCATCGTACAATTCCTGTCTTTCTCCCAAAGGAGTTTTTCCTGTGATCAGAGGAATTTTAAACGTTTTAGAGATCTCTTCCAATTGATTGATGTATTGCCCGATCACAAGCAAATGAGACTCTGAATGTTTTTTCATGATCATTCCGATAGCTTTCAACTTCTCAGGATTTTCAGAGGCTAAGCGGAACTTCTCTCTATCGTCTGCGATAGAATATCTCATACGAAGATCGTCTTCCATAGAAACACGGATCTCTTTACATTTTGCTTCCGCGATCCAGGACTTGCTTTCCAGTTCTTTCCATGGGACATCGTATTTTTTAGGTCCGATGAGGCTGAATACGTCCTCTTCCAATCCGTCTTCTCGGACTAGGGTTGCAGTGAGTCCCAATCTTCTTTTTGCCTGCAATTCAGAAGTCATTCTGAATACAGGAGCTGGAAGTAAGTGAACCTCGTCATAAACGATCAGTCCCCAGTTATTCGCGCTGAATAGATGGAAGTGTGTGAAATCCCCGCCTTTTTTCTTTCTATGAGTTAGAATATTATAAGTAGCGATGGTGATCGGTTTGATCTCCTTCACTTCTCCGGAGTATTCCCCGATATCGGATTCAGGAATATCAGTTTTATCTAAAATTTCGTTTTTCCACTGGCGAATAGAAAGTGTGTTTGTGACCAGGATAAGAGTTTCCGCTCCCACGATCTGCATCACACCGATCCCAACGATAGTCTTACCGGCACCGCAAGGAAGGACCACTACTCCGGATCCACCTTCGTTCCCGCCACCCGCATGGAATACTTCCACGGAAGCTCTCTGGTAATCTCTCATTCCGAACTTTCTACCCGACTTGGTAGTAGGTCTGAGGTTGAATCCGTATTTGTTTCCCTCGTCGTAACCTGCAAGGTCCTCCACCGGGAAACCGATCTTGATCAGAGCCTGTTTGATATGGCCTCTGAATTCTTTTTTGATATAGATCTTATCGTTCTCAGTCTTCTCTATATAAGGCTGAACGGCCCTATGATTAGAGATCTCTTGTAAAAATCCTTTTTCATTGGAGATGATACAAAGATCTCCATTCTCTTCCTTGACTAGTTTTACTTTTCCGTATCTTCCGATCTGCTCTCTGATCTCGTTGACTACGTTTTTCGGAACGGAATATCTAGAATATTTTTCCAAACATTCTACGATCTCATCCGCACTCATCTTGATGGATGCAGCGTTCCATAAGGAAAGAGGAGAAATTCTATAAGTGTGTAGATATTCGGGACTTTTTTCTAATTCCGCGAATTTGGATACTACTAACTGGCAGGCTTCGAATTCAGGATTGTCCACCTCTAAAAGCATAGTTTTATCACTTTGTACGATTAACGGTTTACTCACGGCGTGGAATCTCCCCTAAAACTTAGACTGAAAATGACCCCCTCCTTGTCAAGAAGAAAGCGATTATAAGGCCGAATCATAAAGATCTCACCAAAATCCTGAATTCTCCGGAGACTTCGGAGTGACCTTTTAGCTCTTTTAGATCCTGTCCTGACAAGAGCGCATTACCAGGAGAACTACAAGGTTCGATTGCGATCGCAGAACGATCCGGTTTTGTATAAATTTGATAATAATTTAATGGAATTTGTCCTTCTTCCGGAGGAGGACTTAAGACCGTTATCGAATATCTTTTGGTCCCATTTTCCAAGACGACTCTAGGCTCTTTTCCGTAAAACAAATGATCTAACTTTGGGATCTTCTCCCCGTCCAAAACGGAAGAGATCGGATTGGAAAGAAAAGGTTGGATCGGAACTAAGTTCTCTCCCAGTTCCAAATTTTTAGCCAACTGAAGATGAAGTTTCCATTCTTCATCATTTTTTCCTAAACTTAAATACGGATGATAGCCGTAAGCAAATCGAATAGAATCGGACCTCAAATTATTAAATCTAGTCTTCACACTCAGGAGAGTCCCGGAAGAAGTCTCTTCGATTGAATATTCTTCTCGGATGGCAACTCCCGAAAGCGGAGAATCTTTCCATTCTTCCGGGAAGTTCACCCTGAATTCTGCGCCCTTTTGGTTATTCTTCAGTTTTAAAATTTTTCTTTCTAAAGAATGAACTAGGCCATGGACCGGAAACTGATTGGAATCTCGGATAAGTTGTTTTGGATTCCATTTTTTTCCGTTGAGAACGAATTCGGTGGAAGCATGACGATTCACCCAGGGGAACATGAGAAAATTACCCGATTCGAATATACTTAGATTTTTATCATAAGGTAGAATGATCGGAAATGTTTCCTTTGTAATTGGATGAGTCCAGTCCCAAGAAAACCATTGGGTACCGTCGGTCAAAAAACGAGAGTTCTCCGTCCGAAATTCATACATTGCGGGAAGGAGGTTGGGAAAACTAGCTGAGAGGGAAAGTAAAAAACGGATCTGAGACTTTTTTTTGGAAGCTATACGGAAAGGAAAGGAATTGAAGCGATACCTAGCCCTCCCAGAATGGGACATGAGGCTTGCTGATGAAATTCCTATTCCACAAATCCATTTTATTTGTTTTAGGAATCTTATTTTTAAGCCAATGTTTGTTTCTTTCTTTTCCGAACCAGACCTCTCCGATCCCAAAAGAAAAATTAGTCACCGGTTCTTCTACGGAAAGTCCTGATAAAATATTACTTATCCCGATCGAGGGTGAGATCTCCGGACAAAAATCCTCAGGAGGACTTTTAGGTGGAGAGAAGGACAGTATAGTTAGCAGGGTAAAAACCTATTTGTCCATGGCAGCAACGGATCCTGCAATCAAAGGAGTGATCTTAAAAATAGATTCTCCCGGCGGTTCAGTTACTGCGAGTGATCTGATCCATCACGAAATTTTAGAGTTCAAAAAGAAGAAGAATGTGCCTGTACTTTCTCTGTTCATGGACACGGCTGCTTCCGGTGCATATTATCTGAGTATGGCCACAGACCATATCCAGGCTCATCCTACTACGATCACTGGCTCCATCGGAGTTCTTAGATTCGGGATCAATGCTAAGGAAGCATTGGACAAACTTGGGATCAAAAGTAGCACAATTCGTTCCGGTCCAAACAAGGCCACCGGCAACCCGATCGAAGAATTTACTCCCGAACAAAAGAAAGTTTTCCAAGATATCATTATGGAGAATTACGAAAGATTTTTGAGTATCATCAAAAAAGGAAGACCTAAGTTAAAAGAATCCGAGCTTAGAAAATTGGCAGACGGAAGAATTTACTCCGCAAACCAAGCATTAGAGACCGGACTAATCGATTCTATCGGTTATTTCGAAGACGCAGTTGTTCAAGTGACAAAACTTCCCGGATACAAAGCAACTTCTACACTTAGCCCGAGGATCGTATTCTATTCTTATAAAGGTCCTCAACCGGAAAACTTCTACCAAATAGATAGCAATACCGGAACCGGTCCTACCATCTTGGAATCCTTGCTACCTTTCCGGATCTCTCCGGATCATAAATTGCATTATCTATTCTCTCCCGAATAAGGTTTTTATAAAATAATTCTAAAATGCTTTTTAACTCCCTACCCTATCTAGCTTTATTTTCTCTTACATTCTTATTGTATTGGAGCCTTCCTCAAAAAGGAAGAAAACCTTTACTTTTAGTTTCTTCTCTTCTTTTTTATTTTTATTCCGGCGCGGCTTTTTCGATCCACTTCTTACTCGTGATCGCAGTGAACTTCTATTTTTCTCTCAAACTTTGGGAGAATAAGAGAGAAGGTAAATCCACTTCTAAACTTCTGACCTGGATCATAGTTCTTAATTTTATCAACTTAGCATTCTTTAAATATTTCTATTTCTTTCTGGATTCGTTGGACTTTCTTACCGGTTCTTTGCAATTCTCCGAATTTGGAAAAGGGATCCATATACCTCTTCCTTTAGCGATCAGCTTTTATACATTCCAGTTGATCGCACTACAGGTAGACATTCACAGAGACCATGTTCCGGAAAGGATCTCTTCTGTAGATTATTTCCTATTCATTCTATTCTTCCCTCAGTTGATCGCAGGACCAATCATGAGGACCACTGATTTTCTTCCTAAACTGGACAAACCTGCAATCGATTTCAATCGAGTGCAATGGGGAATCTTTCTAATCCTTTCCGGCTTATTTAAGAAGGTTGTGATCGCTGATAATATTTCAGGGATCATCTCCGGGATTTACCAACACCCGGGAGAATATAATTTTTTCAGTTTATATATAACAACGATTGGATTTATCTGCCAGGTGTATTGTGACTTTAGCGGATACACTGATATGGCGAGAGGTTCCGCATACTTACTAGGTTACGAGATCCCTGAAAACTTCCGTGGTCCTTTCCTATCTCCAAGTTTCAGAGAGTTCTGGGGACGTTGGCATGTTACCTTATCTACTTGGCTCAGAGACTATCTGTATATTCCATTAGGTGGAAGCAGGGGCGGATTCTGGAGAACACAACTCAACTCCATGATCACTATGACCTTAGGAGGTCTTTGGCACGGAGCAAACTTCGGCTATGTAATTTGGGGCGCTTATTTAGGTCTGATCTTGGGCGTAGAAAGATTCTTATCTCCGGGAGATCCTAAAAAAGAAGAAGATCCTAGAGGCTGGAAACGTTTCTGGAAAATTGCGTTGATCGTACATTTATTTGCAATCTCGGGTATCTTCTTCCGAACTGCGGCTGCGGGTAAAAATTCACTCAGCTTGGCTTGGGACTATTTTACTGGTTTCTTAAATATTATTGGCGGAAAAGCGCTCGTACGTTGGGAAGAATTAGCTGCATTCATTCTATTTACTTTCCTCTGGAATGCGGTTCAATACTATCCAAGTATCAGAGAAAAGATACAGATCCGATTCCGGTGGTTATTGCCTTCCTTCTCCGTAGTTATACTTTTATTAATGGGTATATTCGGGGACGGAGGCGGAGAATTTATATACTTCCAGTTTTAGTCGACTTGATCTCCTCCGATATCTGAAGCCGTAAGGCAGACTGCGAAAACATTTCCGGTTTGCCTTTCCCCAGCCTCGGATGGATTTTGGAAGTATAGCGAGAATTCAAACTCGCAAATAATGTGTTTCTTCCCCGGATTTTCCAATGAAAGACATACTGGCATTTCTAAGAATACTTGTACTTCTTTCTTTTTTTTCAGGATGTTTTCCACCTTCTTGGATCAGAGAACTTCCGGAAAGACCTGAATCTTCCAGCGATATATTCCTAAGCGGAGTATATAACAAAAAGCTTCCACCTTTCTCCCCCTTAACTTCAGTCACTTATAAGGAAAAACAATCAGAAAGATTAGAATTTTCGAATTCGGAAAAAACTTTCCAAAAATACTATATGAGAGAGATCGAAGAAAAAGGAGTGACCCGTCGAATCCAAATAGAAGGATCCGGAAAATATGAGTCTAGGGGAAATTGGATCTTACTTACCACTCAAAAAATAAAAAAAGAAGAATCCGTTTGGAAAGACGGAAAACAAATCTCAGGTCCGGAAATAAATTTCCTGGAAACTTCCCACAAACTATTGTATCATTACGATCCTGCAAACGATTCCGTAATTCCGATGATCTATGAATCAGGATACAGAGAAAAACCTTTCGGCGTTGTAGAGGGCACAAATACACCTTATGCAGAAGACGAATTATTCAGGATCTCTCGCAAGAATTATTCCAAGAAGGAATACCAAGGCCACGCCTATTATAAGGTAAGATGAGAAGTTCCACTACGATCAAACAGTATATGAAAGACGCCTGGCCGGTTTTGATCGTGCTGAATCTTTCCATTTTAGGCAGTTTGGGAATTGGGCTAAAATTCTACACTCCGCCGGTCAAAGTTCCGATCGTTTTACTCTTAGTATGCTGCTTTACTTTATTCATTAACTTTTCCGCATTCGTTTTGTTTATCACGGAAAAGATCCTCCCTAAAGAGCAGGAATTCGGAAAGATCATCAAACGTTTTCGTAGAGGGGACAGTAGGATGCAAAACTACGTTCTTCCTTTGGATTATGTGGATGAAAACTATGAGATCCGCGGAAGATGTATGACCTATAACCCGATCGGAGGAGACTTCTATAATTTTTTAAAAGACAAAGACGGAAATTATTGGATGGGAATCGGAGATACATCCGGTCACGGATATGTAGCCGGGTTATTCAGTCTAATGATCATGAACCAAATGGGCCATCTGGTCCATAAATTCGAAACTCCTCACGAGATCATTGACCAAATATTAGAACATCTAGAAGAAAGAACTAATACTTATCCCCATATCCATAGGAGTTTGTACGCAACTTTCCTTTTAATGAAGGCGGATAATAAGGGGAATTTCCTCCATTCAGGAATTCATCCTAGTCTAGTTTTGTATAAGAGCAAGGAAGATAAAACTTACGTTGTAAGCACTGATGGAAAATTCCTTTCGACTGTTATGAATTCTCCCCTTAAAAAACCGAAACCTTCTCAAAGTTTTAAAATGGATAGGGACGATATTCTATTCTGTTTTACGGACGGTCTATTCGAACAAAAGAATAGAAGTATAGGCGGTTACTATGGAGAAAATTTGTACAAATTTTTAGAAACCGCGCCCAAAAAAAATATCCGCAGACTAATCGACGACCTATTCTCCGACGTTGTGAAACATACCGGCGGCAGGATACAAGATGATATGAGTCTTTTAGTGATCAGAAAATTCTAAGATCTTAATTTAAATTTAATCTTGAACAAAGAGAAATAATAGACGATCCTGTAAGAATGGACCATGAATACTGGGTCGTAAGACTTTCTGGAATCCTACTCTGGAACGAGAGAGATATTCGTAAAATTTTAAGAGTCGTTTCCGACAGTAGTCTTGTCACAGGACTTACGGAAGAAGAGACACTGGACTTTTTACAATACGGCTTCGAAGAAGAGTTAGATTCTTTAAAGGAAACTTATGACTGGATCCAATTTAAGAAACAACTGGTTTCCAAACTTTCCAAAAGAGAGTTAAAGGCGCCGGGCCTATCCGTTTTACATCCGGATCTATTCGAAGAAGATTAATCTTTTCGCAAGTTCCCATGATCTACTTCGAGGGAGAGAATTATCATTTTCTATTCTGCAATCCCGATTCTGTAGCAAGGGTACATTCTAAAATTTCGCCTTTTTACGATTTCCCTTTATCGAATATCGAAGAACTCCCTTATTTATATTCTCAAGCGGCGCTGATCCCAAAGTTCCTATATGAAGTGGAATATGATCGTAAGATCGTCCCGAGTTCCGCGATCAAATCACCACCTTATTTAAAATTAGCGAACGGGTTACTGTATTCAGAAGATTCCAGATTTCCCAAAGATTCCGAAGAGATTTTCGAGGATCGCAGTTACCCGATCCGTTCGAATCCTTATCAACTAGTAGGAACTCCGTCATCACAATCTCCTATACCCATTCTCGTTCTCAGAGAAAATTTACAAACTCAAATAGGAAGTTTCCGAACTGGAAAATTTAAACTAAATAGAATATTCCGAAAAAGAATGTTCTCCACCAAATATCTTTCCCTCAGAGATATAGTGAACCCGGAACTGAATGAAGAAGAAGTTACCAAAAAGATCGAAGAGTTATATTTCGACCCTGAAAGTAAAACATATCTATTTCGTTTGGTAAAGATATTGTACGCAGGAACTCCTACGGAAGAACAGGAGTTAGTTTCCAATCTTTTTACTTACGAGATAGAGTTTGCCAAATTTCTGAGAGATCGGATCTTTTCTATCGAGATTCTTCCTCTGATACATGGACCATTCTTAAATTCAATTCTAAACAAATTGGATGAAAGGATTTTAAAATTTTCGGTCCCAAAACTTTCTCCTCCTGTACGAAGAATGGTGGAGAAAAATGTTTCTAAAAACAAATGGAAACAAATCTTAGATGGTCCTAGCAAAAAACCTGAGCCAGGAGAATCTTTTCCGGAAATCGTGGAAAAAGAGATTTTCAGACGTTTTTCCAGAAGGATCTATTATGAAGAAGGGAATTTTACAGTTTATAAAAGTATATCCAGCATCGAAAATTCTACTGAGGAGGATATTTCTAAAACTGAGATAGAATTCGAAAGTGTCCCTTCAGAAAAATACAATTTAAATAGGTCTTCTAATCAAATCGAACTTTATGCCGTTACCAAGGATAAAATCCTTCTTAGAGTCCTTAAATATATGGATATAATCAGAATAGATATTTATCTCTCGAAGAAGGAAAGGGATCAATACGAGTTTTTTAAAATTTCTGCGGATTCTATTTTAGAAATCCCTAAATATGATCAGGCAAAACTGATCGTAGGAGCAGGCATCAATTCCGAAAAAAAACCTTTGGAGTTTAGCCTGCTCTCTTTTTCATACTAATTAGAATCGGAGGTGAGAATTCTTTTTACAGAATCCTTCCAAACTCTGATTTCCTTTTCTCTAAGACTGGAGCTTAGTTTAGGGGTAAATTCCTTGTTTGTTTTTTGATTTTTTTTCAGATCGTTTACCGAAGAATAAAAACCTCTTTCTAGTCCTGCGAGATATGCCGCTCCCAAAACGGTCGTATCCAGGTTAGAAGGCCTTACGATCTTCTTACCCAAAATATCCGCCTGGTATTGCATAAGCCAGTTATTAGCGGTTGCTCCCCCATCCACTTTCAGGACTTTTAATTTAGAGCCGGTATCATTCTCCATCGCTTCCACTAGTTCATAAGATTGTAATGCGATTGATTTTAATGCAGCTCTTGTGATCTGTTCTTGAGTAGTATCCCTGGTCAGACCCAAGATCGCTCCCCTTGCATTCATATCCCAATAAGGTGCACCCAATCCGGAAAATGCAGGAACGAATACCACATCATCATCCTTGGTCACGGACGCAGCCATCTTTTCGGAAAGTTTAGACTCCTTAAAGAATCTGAGATTGTCTCTTAGATACTGTATGACAGCCCCACCGATAAAAATAGATCCTTCTAAACAATAAACAGTTTTTCCTTCCGGCCCACAGGCAAGTGTTGTGATCAGATTATTTTTAGAAATTTGTAATTTATTTCCAGTATTGAATAATAAGAAACAACCTGTCCCGTACGTGTTCTTTGCCTCTCCTGGTTCAGTACATAATTGTCCGAACAGTGCCCCTTGTTGGTCCCCTACTAAAGAAGAAATTGGAATTCCATCAGGCAGCCCCTTCACACCTTCCGTTCTTCCGAATAGGTTGGAAGAATTATGGGTTTCTGGCAGGATAGCCTCAGGTATTTGCAGGATCTTTAATAGTTCCTTATCCCATTCTTTCTTTTCTATATTGAAGATAAGAGTTCTGCTTGCATTTGTATGATCCGTTTTATGGGACTTTCCGGCGGTCAAACGATATAAAAGATAAGTATCGATCGTTCCAAAAAGAACTTTCCCCTTTTCCGCTTTTGCTCTGACACCTTTTACATTGTCCAAGATCCATCTGATCTTGGTTCCGCTGAAATATGCGTCGACGACTAAGCCTGTTTTTCTTCTGAAAATTGGTTCCAAACCTTCTTTTTTCAATCCAGTGCAAAAGTCGGAAGTCCTACGGCATTGCCATACGATTGCGTTATATACGGGAGCACCCGTATCCTTATCGAATAATACTGTGGTCTCTCTTTGGTTGGTGATCCCTATCGCTACCGCTTTTTCAGGCTTTAACTTTCCGTTGCGGATCGCTTTCAGGATCAGTTTTTCCGTTTTCGCCCAGATCTCTTCAGGATCATGTTCCACCCAACCCGGTTTTGGAAAGTATTGTTTAAATTCGGAATAAGCGCTTGAGATCACTGCCCCGGATTTACTAAAACAAAAAGTACGTATACCTGTGGTACCGGCATCTATTCCGATGATATATTCACTCATTCGATTACTCCCTGATCGATTGAATTAAAGATTAAATTTGGATTTCCAGACCTTCTCTTGCCATGATGATCTCCAATTGGTTATCCGGATCAAACATTTCTTTGTATTTAATCGCACGCAGATATACCGCATCCAATTTTTCGTCATCATAAGAAGGATCATGGTGAAACATTACTAATTTTTTGACATTTGCCCTAAGGGCAATGTCAGTCGCCATGGAAGCAGTGCTATGCCCCCAATCGATTTTCTGCAAGGATTCTTCGAAGGTATATTGCGTATCGAATACTAGAACGTCAGCTCCTCTGAAATAGTTCAGGTAATCCTCTATATTTTCCATTTCGTCCAAATTGAATTCAGCGTCGGATGCAAAGATGAGCGCTTTACCGTCTTCCTCAAATCTATAGGAAAAACTTCCGCCGGGATGGCGAACCGCTTTAGAAATGGAGGTAATGGAATCGGTGACTCTGAAAGCCCTACCTTCCGGAACATGACGAAAAGTTTTTTCGGCCTGGAAACCGTCGAACGGAACCGGGAAATGAGTGAAAGTGTGCTGGTATCTCAATCTTTCTTCTAAATTTTCTACAGAACTTACGAATTCGAATTTATTGCCCGGAGTATACAAAGGAACGAAGAATGGAATTCCTTGGATATGGTCCCAATGAGTATGAGTGAAGATCCAAACCGCCTTTCCTTTTCCGGAACCGTAACCTTCGTGTAAGATGGAGTTACCCAGTTCCCTGAGTCCTGTACCTCCGTCTATAATGACAAGTTGATCTTCTTTATCCCGGATCTCTATGCAGGTAGTATTCCCGCCGTAGGTGCTCCAATTGGAGAGGGCTAAGGAGTCTAAAAAATCCTCGATCGCCTCCGGACTTTGCAGGTCGGACGGAGATGCCAAGCTTAGTATCCTTAGAATTTTAGATCGAATCAGGTCTCCCTGAACGGGGGAAGAAATGGAGCCCCGCACTCCCCAGAATTTGATCCGCATACAGTCTTAAATATCGTCCGAAACCGCTCGTTCCGCGACAAAATCGAGCACTTAGTTTTCCCGAATCAGTAGTTTTTGCGAGCTATTTCTTATTTTATTTGAAATAGATTTAGATGGGTTTTCGTTCCAAAAAAGAGTTTACCTCCTCTTTGCCGCAAATTAGTCTAATGGATCGGGTTCCCTCCCGGTTTAGAAATTAATTCCGGATTTCTTTCGGAGATTCGTTGTTTTCTTGGCCCGAGGATAGTCAGAGAAATAGAGATCGGAGCCACTCATTGGAAGGTTTTCAAACAGACGTATCCCTGGAACAAGGGTCTTGTGTAGTTAAGATCCAAGGGAATGTAAGTCTAAAGAACGCATTTGCGTTAAAAGAACTCATCATTCGCCAGTTTGACGAGGGGCATAAGGATATCATCCTGGACTTCGACGGCGATGTGTATTTGGACTCGTCCGGGATCGGGGCAATCTTCAATACCCAAAAGTATGTCACAGAAAGACATGGGCATCTGAAACTCAGAAATTTAAGTAGAGATGTGATGACTATTTTAAGGATTGCGAATCTAGACAAACACTTAGACATTATCCAATAACTTTACCTTCTCACTTGTCTAAATTCCATGTTGGAAGTTATCAGGATTTACACGGACAGTCCTCTTCGAAATTTTACTTACCTGGTCAGAGAACCAATTTCTCAAAAAACACTTTCTATAGACCCTTACGATCCGGACCAAATTTCTCAAGTGTTAGAGAATAAGTCCTGGAGTCTGGATTATATCCTTAATACTCACGAACATAATGACCATACCTGCGGTAACGAAGGACTTGTTTCCAAATACCAGGCTAAAGTTCTGGCGCATCCTGCCGGACTAGGAAAAATCCCTCATGCTTCTATCTCTTTAGAAGAAGGAGAAAAAATCCTAGAAAGTCCGGATGGAAATTCATACTTAAAAGTCATCTATACCCCGGGACATACTTTTGCTCATGTATGTCTTTTACAGATAGAAAATGGATCTACATACTCGGTCTTTACTGGAGACACGATCTTTAATTCCGGAGTTGGGAATTGTTCGCGAGGCGGAGATCCTAAAACTTTGTATAAAACTGTTCTGAAGGAGTTCCAAAATCTTCCGGGAAACGTTAGACTGTATCCAGGACATGATTATCTAAAAAACAATCTAAAATTCAGTCTTTCTATCGATCCAAAAAACGATGCCGCCGTAAAGGCTTTGACTAAAGCGGAAAGTATGAAAGCGGACCAAGAATTTTGGACCACGAACTTTTCGGAAGAAAGGACATTCAATCCATTCTTCCTTGTATTTGACCCGAAAGAAAATCTGGTCTCAGGCATTCGAAATAAAATGCAAAATCAGTCCTTGGAGGCAGATCCTCAAACTCTGTTCATTGCGCTCAGATCTCTCCGGGATAAATGGTAGAAGATATTTTAACTTCTTCTTTTTATTTTTCCGAATTCAGTACAAACAATATCTAATATTTTATAATGGCGTTTTCCGGAAAACGGACCAGGTTATTTAAGTCCGCGCAGGCGAGCTATGACTAAGAGAGAATCCCCCGATAAATTTTTGAGATTTATCCGAGGTCTCCTGCAAAAGAATTCTTTTCGTTTAAAAGGTTCCCAATCTCCATTGAATTAACCGCATGAAAAAGTATGATATTCTCGTAATAGGCTCCGGAGGAGGAACTAAGCTAGTCACACCTCCTTCTAAACTTGGTTATAAGGTAGCAATTTTAGAAAAAGATCGTCTAGGAGGGACCTGTTTGAACAGAGGTTGTATTCCTTCTAAGATGCTCATCCATCCTGCGGAGATCTTAGTGCAAGCAAAGGAATCCTCCAAATTTCAATTAGGAATCCCTGGCCCATTCTCCGTTGATTTTAAAACTTTAGTGGAGAGGGTTTCTGCAACGGTGGATGCGGACTCCGACAGCATTATCCCTGCTTACGAAAAGAATCCAAACATAGATTTTTATCCTCACGAAGGAAGATTCGTGGAGAATAAGGTAATCAAAGTAAACGACGAATTACTCACAGCCGACCGTATCTTTATCGCCGCGGGTTGTAGACCCTCTATTCCAGATATTCCCGGACTTGCGGGAACACCTTATATGACTAGCAGAGAAGCGCTCAGAAGGACGGAACTTCCTAAAAAACTTTTAGTCATTGGAGGAGGCTATATAGGTTTGGAGCTCGGGTTTGCTTATTCCGCATTCGGTTCTAAAACTACTTTTATCGTCCGAAACAGAATGCTTTCTCATGAAGATAAAGATATAATAGACGGTTTCGAGAAAGCATTCGCTAAAAGGGAAGATGTTCGTCTCGGAACGGAAGTGAAGAAGGTAGACTATAAAGATGGGATCTTCCGATTAGAGTGCCAAAATTCCAAAGAAACTTATATTTTAGAAGGAGATGCTTTGTTAGTCGCAACAGGGATCAAACCGAATACGGATTGGTTGGACCTCCAACACACAGGCATCGAAACAGACCAAAAAGGTTATATCAAAACCAACGAATATTTGGAAACTACTGCGGACGGTGTTTATGCATTGGGAGATATTATTGGAAAATACTTCTTCCGACATTCCGTAAACTTTGAGGGAGAGTTCTTGTTCCAATCCTTATACGTGGACAAACATAGAACCCCGGTCGAATATCCTCCTGTCCCCCACTCTGTGTTTACCCATCCTCAAGTAGCAGGTGTGGGTAAAACAGAACAACAATTGATGGCAGAAGGGACCGAATACATCTCCGCAATCCATCCTTATTCCGGAAGCGCCACAGGAATGGCTAGACTATCCGAAGACCAATTCGTCAAAATACTAGTAAGTCCTAAAACGAGAAAAGTTTTAGGTGCCCATATTCTGGGAGACGAGGCTTCGAATCTCATTCATCTTTTTATACTCCTGATGACTATGGGTGGGACTCTAGAGGACTTGCTAAAGATGATTTATGTCCATCCCGCTTTGCCTGAGATCGCAAGAAACGCTGCCAGGAAAGCTAGAGAAATCTTAAGCTCTTCCTAAAGCCAAAAGATTGTCGAAACAGGGCTTGTTCAAAATCATAGAATTGGAGCGGTTTTTCGGGAATGAACAAAGCCTTAGAGATAAAAAATTTAGTAAAGACCTACGCCGGCGGAGTGCAGGCCTTAAAAGGGATCGATCTGACCGTGGACGAGGGCGACTTTTTTGCCCTTTTAGGTCCGAACGGTGCGGGAAAGTCCACAACGATCGGTATCTTAAGTTCCTTAGTCAATAAAACTTCGGGAGAAGTGAAAATTTACGGGGCGGATATAGACAAAGAGCTTACATTAGCGAAATCTTATATTGGCGTAGTCCCGCAAGAATTCAATTTTAATATTTTCGAAAAAGTGGAGCATATAGTCATCAACCAGGGAGGCTATTACGGTCTTTCCCGAAAAGTGGCTGTAGAAAGGACTCACAATTATTTAAGCCAGCTCGGTCTTTACGATAAAAGAAAAGAAGGTGCAGGTAGACTTTCCGGAGGAATGAAAAGAAGGCTCATGATCGCAAGGGCCTTAGTCCATAATCCTAAAGTTTTGATCTTAGACGAACCGACCGCCGGGGTGGATATAGAGTTCAGGCGTTCTCTCTGGGATTTCTTAGTTAAACTAAACGAGTCCGGGATCACGATCATTCTCACTACTCATTACTTGGAAGAAGCTGAAAATCTTTGTAAAAAGATCGCGATCATTGACCAAGGAAAGATCGTAGAGAACACTTCCATGAAGGAACTTCTTGTAAAATTAGATTCACAAACATTCGTATTGGACCTCAAACAACCGATTTCTTCTACTATCGATCTAAACGGTTTTCATTTGAATAAGTTGGATGATCTGACTATAGAAGTGGATGTAGGAAAGAATAATTCATTGAACGAACTCTTCCGACTTTTGGACAAAAGCGGGATACAGATATCAAGCATGAAAAATAAATCGAATAGATTGGAGGAATTATTCTTGAAACTAGTGGAGAAAAAACTATGAACTTCCAAGAAAAATTCAACGCATTCTCCACAATCGTTCGAAAAGAAACGGTCCGTATCCTCAGGATTTGGATCCAAACTCTAATCCCTCCAGGCATTACGATTTCATTATACTTCTTGATCTTCGGAAAACTAGTGGGCTCTCAAATCGGAGATGTGGGAGCCCACACTTATATTCAGTTTATCGTTCCCGGTCTTGTAATGATGTCGGTTATATTAAACGCTTATAATAACGTAGTGTCTTCCTTCTTTGGAGCGAAATTCGGAAAAAATATCGAAGAGTTGCTCGTTTCCCCTACCCCTGCTTACCTTATCGTGCTTGGATATTCGATCGGGGGAGTGATCCGTGGAGTATTAGTTGGGCTTATTGTAACGTTGGTATCCCTATTCTTCACCGAATTAAAATTGTATGATGTCGGGATCGTAGTCATCACGGTAGCGCTTTCCGCATTGATGTTCTCAATGGGCGGATTTTTGAATGCACTTTACGCCAAAAAATTCGACGATGTCACCATCATTCCTACATTTATACTTACCCCTCTTACCTATTTAGGCGGAGTATTCTATTCCATCAAAATGCTTCCGGAGGGATGGCAGATCGTTTCCAAATTCAATCCCATCCTTTATATGGTGAACGCTTTCCGTTACGGATTTTTAGGAGTCAGCGATATTGATCCGTTAGAGGCGATAGGACTTTTAGTGATAGGAACTATTTTACTCTATTCGCTCTCCGTATTTTTACTTAGCCGTGGATTTGGAACAAGGACCTAAAATGCAAGATATCTTCGTAGAAATGGAAAGACTTCTGAGAAATGGACTTTCTCCCTCGGAATTAAGAATAGAGGATTTTTCGGAACAACATGCAGGACATTCCGGAAACCCGACTCGTAAAAAAAGAGGGACTCATATTCGAATATTCATCACTAGTCCTGAGTTCCAAGGTAAATCGCTTTTAGAACAACATCGCTCCGTTTACAGTATCATGGACCCGTTCTTAAAAGAATGGGGAGTCCACGCTCTGGAATTAAAGACGTCTATCCCATAGAAAAAAGATTGTCCAGGAAGAGATTCTAAAAACTGCTGATAGTATTGGAGTCTAAGGTATAACAGATGACCGTCCAAGAAATTCGGGAAAAAATCCAATCGGGACTTCCAGGCTCGGAAGTGGAAATCCAAGATCCGTACAACGACGGAGTACATATCAAAGCGATCGTAAAGTTTTCCGGATTTGCCGGAAAGTCCATTGTGGAACAACACAGAATGGTATACGCAACATTAAAGGACGAGTTAAAAGCGGAAGTCCATGCTTTAGGATTAGAAACCAAGGTATCATAATTAACATACAGGAAAAAGTATCATGGATAAAGAATTACAAGATAAGATCGAAGGGTTGATCTCTTCTAAAAAAATATTTCTGTTTATGAAAGGAACTCCTGACGCTCCTATGTGCGGCTTTTCGGCTGGAGTGACCAATGTTCTCAGAAGTTTAGGTGCGGATTATAACTCATTTAACGTTCTTTCCGACCAGACCGTTAGAGAAGGTATCAAAGAATTCGCAAACTGGCCAACTATTCCTCAGCTATACATAGACGGAGAATTCATCGGCGGTCACGATATCGTAGTGGAAATGGCAAGAAGCGGAGAACTCCAAAAAAAGATCGGCGCTTAATATGATGAAACTCTTCCAATACGATACTTGTCCTTATTGCGCTTTTGTTCGCGGCCATTTTTCTGAAATGGGTCTTAAAGAGGGAAAGGACTACGAATTGGTGGAAGCCAGTAGAGGAACCCCGGGTAGAGAAGAGGTCCTACGCTTAGGAGGACTCTCCCAGGTCCCTTTTCTGGTAGATGGAGATATCAAAATGTACGAGTCCAGAGATATCGTGGATTATGTAAAAAGTAAGATCCAAAAATTAGGAACTGTATCCTAAGACGTCCAGAATTTTCTCACCCACTTTTCTATTCTTTCCTAAATAGGGATAATTATGAATATATAATACAGGATTGAAGTTCAGCTCTAAGATCCTGTAATCTCCTTCCGACTCCAGATCCTTTACTATAATATCCACGCCGCAGATCTTCGCCTCGACTGCTTTGGCCGCCTGTACTGCCAACTTTTTATAAGAAGAATGTGCAATATCAGTTACATCTACGGAATCGCCGCCTGTGCTGATATTGGAATTTTTACGAACAAAAACTTTTTCTCCAGCATTGGGGATCGATTCCGGCATCTTGCCTGATTCCTTTAAAACGTTTAGCTCTGTATCATCCAATCGGATCTTTTCCAGAGGGGTCACATGACCTACCCCTCTTCTTGGATCCGAGTTTTTCTCTTCTATCAGTTCTTTAATCGTTTTTTTGCCGTCACCGACTACGTTTGCCGGAATACGATTACATACGGCAACACATTCGTCCCCAATTACTAAAAACCTATATTCGTTTCCTTCCGCAAATTCCTCTACGATCGCAGTTTCAGAAAACCCAAGTGCAATTTCCAGGGCCCTCTTCCTTTCTTCATTCGAAGAAGAAGGGGGAAGAATACTAATCCCGATCCCGAAATTGGTAGTAACAGGTTTTACAACCATCTTTCTATCCGAGTTCTTATTCAGGAATTCCAATCCGGAGTTCAAATCTGAGACTGCCGTTCCCCTGGGGACAAGTATATTCGATTCTCCTAAAATACGCTTAGTGATCGTTTTATTTTCCATCACTAAAAAAGTCATATATGAGTCTAATTCCGTTTTGGAGGCTTCTTTTACGAGCCTTGTTATTCCCTGTCCTTTCAATCGGATAAAATGGCTGGGACGGTCTAAAACCTCCACTTCTAATCCTCGGTTGAGTGCGTCCCGGATCACGATCTGAGTGGAAATTTCCAGATCTTCGAATCCTTTTAAGATGAATTCGTTCGGATCTAATTTTTGTCCCGTTTCCAGTTTATACTTCAATGGTTGCAGATCCTTGCAGTCGGATTCTTTTTAACTTTTTCTGCTTCTTCTATTTTTACCTTTTCAGCCAAGGACTTCTGGACCTCTTTAGAAAACATATTAAATTTTCCGGGAGTTAATTCCATCTGGGATTGGTTTCTATAATTTTCTTTTGCGAGATGGATCCCCAGATCTCGAAACTCCCAACCTTCGTTGAGAATCCTATTCATCAGTTTTCCGGAAGGAGTACAGGAGGTATCTTCCCAACGTTTGTTCATTATATTTAAAATTTCTTGGTAGAATTTTTTCCCTGTATGACGATCCAATTCCTCCGCGATGGGTAAAAGACTTTGGGTGAATTCCTTTCCTCTTGTGAGAAAATCTTGGTCTTCCCCATCGTCACCTACAACCTTTAATCCCGGCTTTCTACCTTCCCAGATAATCCTTCTTGTGTTTTCTCTTAGCTTTAATTTTTCTTTTTGGTCTATTGGTTTACTTTCTTTTAACAACCCGTCCAAAAGAACCATCTGTATATAACCGAGGCTCGGTTTGTGAATCCCGGTAGGAGATTCAGGTTGGAGATCCAAACAGCGGATCTCAATGTATTGTATCCCGCGACTTTGCAACGCATCCAACGGTCTTTCGTCGTTTTTAGGGATCTGCTTAGGCCGGATCGGAGAATAAAATTCGTTTTCTATCTGTAAGTAATGATCGTTAAGCTGGTTTGGAATTCCACCGTAAGATTGGTATTTTGAATAAGGAGTACTAACCGCGTAACACATCCCGTCTATATATTCCTTCAAGGAATTATAATTGATCGGAAGTTCGTCTTGGACCTTGCTTGTGTATCCGATCTCACTCATTCTCAAAGAAGTCGCGTAAGGAGCGTAATAAGTATGATCCTTATGTTTTACGAACGGAAAGTCGCTTGGTACGGGCAAAAAAGTCTCGTCAAACACGGGAGTGGCTCCCGTTAAATAAAGGATTTCAGGAACCCTTCGCATAAAATTTCGGGTAACCGATAAGTATAATTCCGAAATTTCTTCCTTGGTGAACGCCTGGATCTCTTTTCCTAAAATTTGTTTTAAGAATAAATTCGAAAAAGAAAAGTTATAATGAACCCCCGAGATGGTTTGCATCCTTCTTCCATAACGAAGACCTAAACCGTTTCGATATACAGTTTTCCATTCTCCCGAAAAAGAATGTCCATACTGCCCTAACGGAATGTCTTTATCTTCCTTAGGAAGTATGGGAGGCATACTAAAAGGCCAGATCCATTCTTCTTTTAAATGTCTGGATGTGAATATATGCAGATCTTGTAATTCTCTAACTATCGCTTCAATCCTTGGCCTAGGATTTGTAGCAAATTCAAGTTGAGGTTCCGAAAAATCAGTCTTGATAAAATGGTTTGTCAGACTGGAACCCAAGGATTCCGGATGAGGAGTGGTGGCAATCCTTCCGTCGAAAAATATACGCATACTTTCCTTTTCCAAACCGTGTTTCGCTTTTACAGCATGACGCAGATTCGGAAATACAGGAGTTTTAGCGGATCGATTCATTTCATATTCCTAAATTTCTATTTGTTTAATATTATTCCCCCAAAGGGATTCCGTCTCCCCGTGGGTCAGCCGCACCATATAAAGTACCATTCTCTCTTTTTACACAAAATAGTTTTGCCATATTATTACCGAGCCTTATCTCATGCTTCTTTGCCTTTAATTGATTGAAAGTGGCAGTATCCGTTGCCGGTCCTTCAATAGAAAGTGCGTCCGGAAAGAACTGATGATGGATCCTTCCTCTTGCGACCGACTCATACAATGTGAGATTCAAGTCTAAGGTAAATAATATGGATTGCAAAACTGCGTTTACTATATAAGAACCACCGGGAGCACCGGTGACCAAGAAAGTTTCTCCATTTTTCAAAACGATGGTAGGAGACATGGAACTTAACGGAGTTTTTCCAGGCTGAATGGAATTTGCTTCCGCTCCTATGAGACCGTACACGTTAGGCTCACCGGGAGAACGACTAAAATCATCCATTGTATCGTTCAGCACAAAACCATATCCGTCCAGTACGACTGCGGCGCCGAATCTATAATTGATGGAATGAGTGGTCGAAACCGCATTTCCTTCCGAATCAACCACGGAAATATGAGTAGTTTGAGGAGATTCCGCCTTTAAATTCAATCTACTTAAATATGTGGAACTAGGGGTTGCCTTACCCGGATTGAAGTCGGAAATTTTTTCCTTAGCATATTCGGAAGAGATTAATGTTTCTATCGGGATCTTAGTAAATCCGGGATCTCCTCCTAACACCGCCCTGTCTGAATATCCCCTTCTCATGACTTCCGCCAGGAAATGGTAATAATCACTTTGGGAAAAATCATACATAGAATGGAGTTCTTTCGTCTCCAGCATTTTTAACATCGTAAAAAGATGAACTCCGGAGGAAGGAGGGAACATTGTCCTAATATTATAATTTCTGTAAGTGATCTCTAAAGGTTTTTCTTCTCTTACCCTATAATTCTTTAGGTCGTTGAAATGGATTTGTCCTCCGTTTGACGAAACTTCATCCGAGAGCGCTTTTGCTATTGCCCCTGTGTAAAACTCCCTGTCTCCGGTTTCAGAAATGATCTTAAGAGTTTTTGCAAGATCTTTCTGGACGAATACCTCTCCCGCTCCAGGGATCTTCCCGCCCGGTAAAAAGATCTTTTTCATTCCGGGACTCATGTCCTGTTCCGATTCCTGGATCGCTTCGGAAAGATCCGGATAAACCACAAATCCTTCTTCTGCTAAACGAATTGCGGGAGCCAAAACTTCCTTTAAAGGGAGTTTACCGAACTTTTTATGGATCTGTACAAGACCGGCAACCATTCCAGGAACGCCTACCGATTTAAATCCTAGTAAAGATTCTTCTTTAGGACGGCCCTTATACATATTACGATTAGCTAAAGAAGGTGCTCTCTCTCTAAAATCAAAGGCGTAAGACTTTCCAGATTTAGCATGATGATAAACTAAAAATCCCCCACCGCCTATTCCAGTGGAAGAAGGGCGGGTAACGGATACTGCAAAAGAAGAAGCAACCGCGACATCGATCGTGTTTCCGCCCTTCTTATAAATTTCCAAACCGACCTTGGAGGCATCTATTGAATCCGTCGAGATCATGATCTTTTTGGACTCGGCGAACAAAGTGTTCGGATCTATCCCGAACTTGGGCGCCACAAGGTTCTGGGTAGAAACCTCTCTACCTTCGATGAACAGAACGTTCTTCTTGCAAGATCCAAAAACAAGAAGAAGTAAAATGGTAAGAATGAAGAAATATTTGGAATTAGGTCTAACCGTTCTAAAAGACATTATTTTTCTCTAGAACGGAAGACTAATTTAAGTTCCTCGTTTTGTATTTCCAAATTCACATCCCCGCCGTTTTTTAATTCTCCGAATAGGATCTCTTCCGAGAGCTTTTTGGAAATATTAGAATCTATCCATCTTTGGACTGGCCTCGCCCCGAAAAGAGGATCATAGGATTTTTTTGCGATCCAATGAAGTACATCTTCTCCATAATGAAGTTGGATATTTTTTTCTTTCAGTCTAGTTTCCAGGAGCTCTAGTTGTTTACGAACCACTTTAGAAACAGTCCCCTCGTCAAGAGACGCGAATTCAATCACAGCGGTTAGCCTATTTCTAAACTCAGGAGAAAACTGCTTTTCGATCGCCTTCAGTCCCCTGTCGATCAAGGCTGTATTATCGAATCCTAATGGATTAGAAGCCCTTTCTCTAGCTCCAGTATTCGTAGTCATGATCAGAATGACCTGTTTAAAATCGGCCTTTCTACCGTTATTATCAGTTAGAGTAGCATGGTCCATGATCTGTAGTAGAATATTGTAAATATCCTCATGTGCCTTTTCAATCTCGTCCAAAAGTAAGACACAATGAGGAGTACGAACGATCGCGTCCGTCAATTGGCCGCCTTGCTCGAACCCCACATAACCTGGGGGAGAGCCGATCAGACGAGAAACCGTATGTTTCTCCATATATTCGCTCATATCAAATCGGATAAATTCCACACCTAATATCGCTGCAAGCTGTTTGGATAATTCGGTTTTGCCAACACCTGTAGGTCCCGCAAATAAGAAAGAACCCACAGGCTTTCCCGGTTCGGACAATCCGCTTCTGGAAAGTCGGATCGCTTGGACAAGTTCTATTACTGCTCTGTCTTGGCCGTAAATTTTACCCTTTAACTCTTCGTCCAGATTCTTAAGCTTTTCTCTATCGTCCGCTTTTACGGTTCTTGGAGGAATTTTAGAAATTTTTGATACAAGTTCCTCAATCTCTTTTACGCTCACGATCTTGGACTTGGAACTTTCTCTCAGTTTTACTTTGGCTCCCGCTTCGTCGATCAGATCGATAGCCTTATCCGGGAGTTTACGATCTAAGATATACCTTTCCGCAAGTTTTGCCGCTTCTTCTACAGCCTGGTGGGAATATTTCACAGAGTGGAATTGTTCGTATTTAGGAAGAAGTCCTTTTAAGATCAGGATAGTCTCTTCTACGCTTGGTTCGTTTACTTCTAATTTTTGGAATCTTCGAGAAAGCGCGTGGTCCTTCTCGAATATCGCTTTATATTCTTTGTATGTTGTAGTTCCGATACAACGAAGTTCTCCGTTAGAGAGCGCCGGTTTTAAAAGGTTGGAAGCGTCCAAAGATCCTCCGGAAACTGCGCCTGCTCCTATGATAGTATGTATCTCATCCACAAACAATACATTGTCCGGATCGGAAGAAATCACCTGCACAACATTCTTCAGCCTTTCCTCGAACTCTCCTCTGAACTTCGTTCCGGCAAGAAGTAGCCCCATGTCTAAAGAATATACTTTCGTATTTTTTAATACATCCGGTACTTTTCCATTTACGATCTGAAGAGCTAAACCTTCCACGATCGCGGTCTTTCCGACTCCTGCGTCGCCTACAAAGATTGGATTATTTTTACGACGTCTAGCAAGAATATGAATAGTCCGTTCAATTTCTTCCGCCCTTCCGACTAAAGGATCCAATTTACCGAGTTTAGCTTTTTCAGTCAGGTTTACACAAAAATCTGCCAAAGCATCGCCGCTTTGTTTTTTCGAACTTTCGTCTGTTGGAGTTCCCTCACCTACCTTCTCCCCTGACTTTTTGATCCCATGAGAAATATAACGTACCACATCGAAGCGGGAAATATCCTGTCTTCCCAAGAAGAATACTGCATGAGACTGATCTTCTCTGAACAGAGAGGCTAATACATAACCTCCGTCCAATTTTTTCTTCTCCGTAGATTGTACATGGAAGGCGGCTAATTGAAGAACTCTTTGAGCGCCTATCGTATATTCAGGCTCTATTTCTCCGAAACTTTCCGGAACCGATTCCATTTCCGTATCTAGGTATTCTTTTAACTCGGAACGTAATTGATCCAAGTCCGCTCCACACGCAAGAAGAACTTCTGCTGCAATCGGATCGTATGTTAATGAAAGAAGAATATGCTCAAGTGTGATATATTCGTTCCTCCTTTTGAGGGCTTCTGTCCTTGCTTGATTGAGAGATTTTTCTAGTTCTTCGGATAATGTCATGATTCTTCCCCTTCTTCAATTTCCATCTGGCAATGCAAAGGGTGTCCATGTTCCTCTGCGAGCATATGAGTCTCGTTCACCTTAGTTCTGGCAACGTCATGAGAATAGACTCCGCAAAGAGCCTTTCCGGTAGTATGTGCCTGAAGCATTATTTGTTCGCTCTCGACCTGGGTCCGATAAAATACAACGCGTAAGATCCAAACCACAAATTCCATAGGAGTATAATCGTCGTTCAAGATCACTACCCTATATTTGGCCGGTTTTTTCAGTTTCAGTTTCTCTTTTGTGAGAACCTGTTCTTCTGTTTTTAAATCGCTCATCGGTCTTCGGATTCTCCCCTTGCGGACTCAGCCTTTAATGGGGAAGAAAGATTGGTTTCCCTTATCATTTCCTGCATATGCATTCTTTCGCTTTCTAAAAAACGTTCAATCGCATTTCGAGCTTGGTCGTGGAAAATAAAATGCGAACTATAAGTAGGAACGGCAGGAAATCCTCTTAAAAACTTCTGCTCTCCCTGGGCTCCAGCTTCAAAAATATCGAAACCGTTCTTGATTGCGTATTCGATGGGAGCATAATAACAACATTCGAAATGCAGAAAAGGATAATGTGAAGAAGAGCCCCAATATCTTCCGTACAGTTTTTTTCCCTTTTTCAGGTTGAATGTTCCGCCTATCGTGTCTCCGTCCTTCTCCGCTAAAAATAATACCAAATTTTGGGAGAATTTCTCCAAAATGATCTTAAAAAATTTACGATTCAAATAAGGAGATCCCCATTTTCTAGAATAGGTTTCCGTATAAAAAGAATAGATGGAGTCCATGTCTTTTTCAGTTATATCTTTCCCTTCTTTACATAAGATCCGAATTCCTGATCCTTTGATTGTCTCTCTTTCCTTTTTGATCTGTATCCTTTTTTTGGATCTAAAATCTCCCAGAAAATTCTCGAAATCCGTGTAACCTCGATTCTTCCAGTGGAATTGATGAGTGATCCTTGTCGAAAATCCCCTTCTTTCCAATGCTTTGGCTTCTTCTTCCTCCAAAAAAAGAAAATGAATACTAGAGAGTCCTTCTAACTTCGCGTTCTCCAATAAAGGAGGAAGTAGGATATCTAACGCTTCTTCCGCAGATACATTATTTCTTCTTAATATTTTCTTACCGTTCACCGGCGTGAATGGATAAGCCACTAAACCCTTTGGATAATAAGAAAGCCCGTTTTGAGAGAAAAAATTGGCCCAGGAATGATCGAAAATGTATTCACCGTAAGAATCGTATTTATGATAAAAAGGAAGAGATGAGTGTGTTCCCTCTTCGTCCTCGGCTATCCAATACTCAGGATGCCAACTGGTCCTTCCGCCCACGCAAGAAGAAAGTTCCAATGAATGTAAAAATTCATGATTGGAAAAAGGATTTTCCGGATCTCCCAAAAGATTCCAATCCTCCGTAGAAATTTCCCGGAGGGATGATATCCTGGTGATCTTCGTTTTAGAGGGCATTTTCTATTTCTTGGACGATTTTGGACCTTCTATCGTTCTCTCAGACTCAGAAAAAATCGTTTCAACTTCTCTAGAGATCGATGGACAATCACCTTTACATTGGACTCCGAAAGTCCTGTGGTTTCGGAGATCTCCCTTACTGATTTTCCCTCCAACTTTGCCATTGTCAGGATCCTTCTCTGTCTGGGTTCTAATACGTTTAGCCAGGATTCTAGTCCTTGTTGGACCTCCCACTTATCCTCTATAGAAACTTTTTCCTCTTGGGCAAAACCTTCCATCTCAGTAGGTACAAGTCTATCTCTGGTTCCTTTCCTACGGATATAGTCTATGGTCTTGTATCTTGCGATGGAAAAAAACCAAGGAGCAAACGGTTTTTCCCTTCTATAAGTAGCCCTGGCCTTATGGATACCGATCAGAATATCCTGGACCAGGTCCTCTCTATCTTCCTTGTCACGGACCTTGGAGCTTAAATGATTGTTTAAAATTTCTCTGCATTTGGAAAGTAGGAGTTCATATTCCTTGGAATCTCCTTCTTGGGCTAAGCGCATTCTTTCCGAAAGAATTTGCCAGATATTTTGCTTTTCCGCCATGTAACCTTATGCAGTTTGACTCGAATGAATGATTGAGTCGTATAAAGAATAGCTATTGGACTGGATTTTTTAAGGATGTCCAATCTTTCTTACTTTAAATGCGGAAAATCTAAACCGGGAGGGAACATGTCATATTCTGAATCGGACAAGACCAAACAACTGATCCAAACATTGAGTTCCAGCCTGCAAAAAGGAAGCCTGAACATTTATACCCTTTTCCTTTCCTGTTTGGGTTTAGTGGTCCTAGGAATCGCGCTCGGATGGTCCGTTGCCAACTTAACAGGCCGCACCAACTCTTTCCCAGGCTGGTGGCCGGAGCCTGCATTATTACTCGTTTGGGGAATTTTTTCGGCTTATTTATTAAGCAAACTCGCCTTCCCTGAGGAGACCTCTACCTGGGTCTTTTGGGCTGCAGGATCTTTTTTGATCGTTTGGACTGTTTTTATTCTAAGCCGTTTTTTTACGGAAGAGGCGCCTACACATATTCATGTCGGACTTTGTTCTGTAATCTTAGCGACTACTTCGATCTTATTCGGAGCGGGGGCCTGGTTTATTTTAAGGACCATGGCAAGTTCTCGACCTGGACTTTCCGGATTTTTATTCCTAAATCTTTTATTAGCAAGTTCTAATTTAGGTCTTAAATTTATCTGCCCTGTCCAAGATCCTTCGCATATTTTGATCTCTCATGTCAGCTTTACCTTGGTTTGGATCGGAATACTATACTTTCCGATCCGGAAAAAATTCAGTTGGTAAGTTTCAGTCTAAAAATTCCCAAGCCGTTCTAAGTTCTCCCGCCAATTCCACAGTCTCAAGCAGGTCTTTAAAAAAATCATTTTGTCCTAAAGTCGAGCCGTCTCCCACCATTACTAAAAGTTTTTTGGCTCTGGTCATTCCAACATTCCATCTTCTTGTTTCAGACAAAAATCCGATCTGGCCTTCCGAATTAGAACGGACCAGACTGAATACGACTGCATCCGATTCTCTTCCCTGGAAAGAATCCACAGTTTCTACTTCTAACTGAGAAGAATGTTCCGGAAGTATTTCCTCTAGTTTTTGTCTCAAAAGATATCTTTGGTATCTATACGGAGAAAGAAGGATCAGACCTTTAGGATCCCATCCGGAATCCAAAATCCTTTTTACTATATTTACTGTGAATTCGGCTTCCCAAGGATTTCCTAAACTTCCTTCTGAATTTTCTTCCGCAGTATCCGTTCCGGAACTATCTAAAAATACTAAACTAGAGCCGAAAGGTTCTCCGGAATCAAACGGAGTTTTTTCTCGAAGGTCTGTCTCCAGTCCTGATTTTAATTTATTCTCATAGAACTTTAGGTTCGGGAATGTCTGGATCGGATCAGTCATTCTATACTGAGTATCCAAAAGAAATACCCTTTCCTTGTCTTGGAAAGCAGGAAGAAGTCTTTCCATTAAAGAAACTTTAAGCAACGGATCTTCCGAGATCACGGTAGGAGGAAGTTGGAACGGATCTCCTGCAATCACAAACTTATTCGCTTTTAAGATCGGAATCCAAGAAGAAGGTTCGATCGCCTGGCTTCCTTCGTCCAAGATCGCATAATCAAAATCCAAATTATGGAGCAAGTAAGAAGAAGCGCCTGTATGCGTACATACAATGACTGGATGAGACTCTAATAAATATCGGACCAGTACTTTTTGTCTTTCTTTAATACTCTTCCGTAAAGAGTCCGCTTCTTTATAAAGGCTTCTTCTTTCCTCCGCTTCTTCCTTGCCAAAACTTCTTTTGTATTTGCGGGCCTTCTTCAGTAATTCCTGGACTTCTTTTCTATCTCTTTCTATCAGTTTAGATTCGGGGGAATGGTTCAGTTTCATCTCTAGAGAGTTCTGAAGAATGTCCGGATTCATCCTGGCAGGATGACCTATCCTTAAAACGGGAACTTTCAGTTTTTCCAAAGATTCAACAAGAAGATCGGAAGCGGAGTTTGTGGGAGCAGAAGCAAGTATACGTTTGCCTTCCGATGCAAGAATGCGGATCGCTTCCACGATTGTTTTAGTCTTACCTGTTCCGGGAGGGCCATGGACTAAAACAAAATCTTCTGTCTGCAAAATTGCTGAAACCGCTTTCTTTTGGGAATCATTCAGTGTTTCCGGCAAATTGGAGAGAGGTTTAAAATTCGGTTTAGAAACTTCCAATTCATTGGAGAATAGGTCCGCGAAGTATTTTTCTCTCGAACCTTTTTTTGCAGAGATCACTTTTTCGAGGGCACGGTCCCATTCCTTAAAACTTGTTTCGTCTGGTAGGATTTCTAGAGCAAGTTTACCCTCTTCCACCCAGTCTGGAACTTCTTCCATATAAACTAAGTAAGAATCTTCGTTTGCTTTCAGTAAAACTGAGATATACTCTTCTGATTCTTTTACGATCCGTACAGGTGTGCCAGGTCGAAATAGTTCCGGGATATTTTTGGATTTAGTGGGTTTAAGTAAAACTTTCCAATTCCCATCCGCACCTAATTCGGCGTCTTCGAATACTAATGGAAATACTGTGAATCCGTCTTGGACTCTTTTGTTTAGATCGGAGGAGTAGATTTCTTCCTTATACTTATCCAGCTCCGCCTTTCTTTCTTTTTTTAAAGATTCGCGTAAGGAGGAATAATAAGATTCTTCCATTCCAAATTAGAGTCGGTCGGGAGAAAGTACTACGATCTTATAGCTGGGAGTTTTTTGGTCCTCACGAGTAGGAAGACTTTCGGCATAATGAATAGCGGAGGCTAATGTGGTTCCGGTAGTCAGTCCCGCAAAAATCCCTTCTTTTTGGTAGAGTTCCGATTGGTAACGAAGCGCTTCGTCCCTGTCTACTCCAATGTACTGATCGGTCACTTTCGGATCGAACGATTCGGGAAGACGGATACTGGAATCTCCTTGGATCATTTTGCGGATGAAACGAGAATTTTTGCTCACTCCCATAATCACTCTAAGAGAAGGTTTTTTACTCTTTAGATATCTTCCTACACCGGAAAGAGTTCCGCCGGAACCACCTCCCGCAACGAATGCATCCACATTGCCGGCAAGATCTCTCCAAATCTCAGGCCCTGTAAATAAGAAGTGTGCATTCGTGTTTGCCATGTCCTTGAACTCATTCAAGATGACGCTGTTTTTCTCTTTGTCCTTGGCTGCCTTTGCAGTTTCTAAAAGAGAATCATCCCAGTTACCTTTTGCAAGTTGGACGACTTCGACACTAGCGCCGTACGATTTTAATTCTTTGATCTTTTCCTGATCCGTGTCAGGAGCTAAAAATACTTTGAACTTGTATTGGCGAAGAGTAGAGATCCATGCCAAAGAGATTGCAGTAGTATTATAACCGGCTTGGAAAATAGAACCTCCGGCCTTTAATTCCCCTCTCCTTTCTGCAGCAAGCACCATAGAAAGTGCAGTCCTATCTTTTACACTTCCGGTAGGATTACAAAACTCAGCTTTTAGATAGATCTCTACATTCGGAATATGTGAACCGATCTGGTTGAGTCGGATCAAAGGAGTGTTCCCTATCATTTGGAGAACATTTTCCTTGATAGGTTTAGCTACACTAAGCTCTCTTCCGAAAGCATTTTGGACATTATTTAAAGCCCCGAGAAGGCTATTGCCGAATTCATCTATGGAGCGTGAAATTTCGTCGAACATAGTCTTCTTAGGGTCCTGTGATTTAGAAAATTACTTATGAGAAGCGTACAACCAAGGAACTTCTTTTCGATTTTTCTCTTCGTAAGTAGAGATCTCTGCGGCATGTTGCAGAGTTAAACCGATATCGTCCAAACCGTTGAACAAGCAGTATTTACGGAAAGAGTCCACTTCGAAATTGTATACGTTTCCGGAAGGACTGATCACATTCTGTTTGTCCAGATCGATCTTAATTTTGGCTCCCGGAGTCTTATCCACGATCTTGAAAATTTCGTCTACTTCTTCCGGCTTTAAAACAACCGGAAGCATACCATTTTTGAAACAATTATTGTAAAAAATATCAGCGTAAGAAGGAGCAATAATCGCTCTAAATCCGTAATCTTCCAATGCCCAAGGAGCATGCTCTCTGGAAGAACCGCATCCGAAATTGTCTCTAGTAACTAGAACGGACGCTCCCTTATATCTGTCCTGATTCAGAGTGAATTCAGGATTAGGTTTAGTTCCCTCGTCATCCAAGTATCTCCAATCATGGAATAGATGGATACCGAAACCGGTACGTTCTATCTTTTTCAAAAATTGTTTAGGGATGATTGCATCCGTATCTATATTTGGGCGATCGATTAGGACCGCTAAACCTTCGTGTTGAGTAAAGGGTTTCATGAGTCAGTATCCTTATTTCCAATTCCGAATATCTACAAAATGTCCTTCGACTGCGGCAGCTGCTGCCATTGCAGGACCGACTAGGTGAGTTCTTCCACCTTTACCTTGTCTTCCTTCGAAGTTACGATTGGAAGTGGAAGCACATCTGTCTCCCGGTTGTAAAACGTCGTCGTTCATCGCAAGGCACATGGAACAACCTGGTTGTCTCCATTCAAAGCCTGCCTCTACAAAAATTTTATCCAATCCTTCCGCTTCAGCTTGGCGTTTTACTCTTCCGGATCCGGGAACAACGATTGCCTGGACCTTGCTGGAAACTTTCTTACCTTTTACGGTAGAAGCGGCCACCCTTAAGTCTTCGATCCTAGAGTTTGTGCAAGAACCGATGAATACCTTATTCACAAAGACATCTTCCATCTTTTGACCAGGCTTTAGGTCCATATATTTGAGTGCGTTTTCAATACTCGTCTTTTCTACTGCATCCGGTGCGTCCTTAGGATCCGGAACGATACCTGTCACAGGAACTACTTGTCCAGGAGAAGTTCCCCAAGTTACTTGAGGAGCAATCTCTTCGGCTTTCAATACTACGCTAGTATCGAATTTTGCTCCCTCATCTGTCACATAACGTTTCCATCTTTGGACTGCAAGATCCCATTCTGCACCTTTAGGAGCGAAATCTTTACCTTTCAAATAATCGAAAGTGACTTGGTCCGGTGCGATGAGTCCTGCTCTTGCGCCTGCCTCGATAGACATATTACAAACAGTCATACGAGCTTCCATACTTAAGGAAGAAATTGCGGAACCTCTGTATTCGATAACGTATCCGGTTGCCCCACCGGTCCCGATCTTTCCTATGATCGCAAGAACGATATCCTTAGCGGTTACATGAGGAGAAAGTTGGCCATCCACTCTGATCTCCATCGTCTTTGCTCTTCTTTGCATAAGAGTTTGGGTAGCAAGCACATGCTCCACTTCGGAAGTTCCGATCCCAAAAGCAAGAGCACCAAAAGCTCCGTGAGTAGAAGTGTGGGAGTCACCACAAACTATGGTCATCCCCGGATGAGTGAGTCCCATCTCAGGAGCGATCACATGGATGATCCCCTGGTCCGGATGGTTTAAGTCATAAAGAGTAATACCGTTCTCATTACAATTCTTGATAAGAGTTTTCATCTGATTGGCAGAGATTGGATCAGCCAATTCCAGATCACGGATCCGAGTGGAAACGTTATGGTCCATGGTAGCGAATGTAGCTTCGGGACGACGGACCTTTCTGCCTGCCATTCGTATGCCGTCGAAAGCCTGGGGACTTGTAACCTCATGGATCAAATGTCGGTCTATATAAATTAGATAGGACCCTCCGTCCATTTCACCGACCAAATGGTCTTCCCAGATTTTTTCGAACATTGTTTTCATGGTGCGCAGATCCCCTGGGGATAATTCAAGAGTAAAGATTAGACTTCCTTGTTTAAACCCGCCGTCGAAACGTATTCGGAAAGGAAGTTACTTCCATGCTAAAAATCAGGGGTTTTTCGTAAAGAAGGTTCCGGGAAGGAGCCCCGAATCTATTACTTGCCTCGGAAAACGAGTAGAGCCTTGCCTATCCCTATCTCATCAAAATCGTACAAGATCCTAGGTCTCAAAATTTTTTTACCATTCAAGAAGGTCCCGGATTCGGAGACCAAATCGTACAAAATATACCGATTGCGGACTTTTCTGATCCTAGCATGATTTTTACTGACAGATTGTTCGTATAAGACCAGATCACATAGGTCTGAATTCCCGATATTGGTCTCAGCTCGTGCTAGGGAGTATTGTTTCCCTGGATTTCTTCCTTCTTTAAATACAAGGGTTGCCTTTTCATAGGATTCTCCTTGTTCGAATTCTTTTAGAGCAACTGGGGCAGCCCTTTCCGTTTCGATCCTATCTTCTTCCGAATAAACCAACTGGTATTGGTTTCCGTACATTTTGCGATAAGCGTCTTGTTCGAATTCAATAGTATGAAGTCTTTCTTCTGCGCTTACACTTCCTTCCGGAAGATGTTTTTTTCCTTTTTTCAAAACTACGATCAAAGCTACCAAAGTAAGAACTAATAAGAATGTAAAACTAGGAAGAAAGATAGAAGGGTGTAATAAGAAAACTGCAAGTCTTGTACGGAAGGGAAGATCATAAGAAAAGCTGAGTCGTCTGGAATTTCTGGTCTCCAGTTCTACTTCCAAATTTCCGCTTCCTTGGAACTGCCATTCGTCTTGGAAAGGAGACTCATACACCAGGGACCATGGTTCTTTTCTGAAATAATCCAGGTCTCCGAAAACTTGGGTCCTAAAATCAGGGCTATTTAATGAATAGAATGTCCCACCGTATCTTTTGGCCAAAAACTTTGCACCATTGGATGGATAAGAAAGAACTTGGATAGGAATATTCGGAGTATATTCCCCATTCTGAGCCTCGTTGGAAGGGATAAGGTCCTGGTCATAAAAGATGGTCAGAATATAATCGGTATCTTTTAGACGAGGAGAGATCTTTTGGAAAACATAGTCCAGGTTGGCAGAAGTATTCCGATTGGATTTCCCGCCTGGGACCTTCGCTTCTTTCAAAGCGTCAGATTTGTTTAAGTCGTCTTTGGAGAAGAACACATCATCCGTAAAAAATACGAAGCTGAACCTATCTGCGGAATCCGCTCTTTCTACAATTGTCTTTAAGATCTCTGTGGCTTGTACATTATGATCGAAGGAGTTCGTCATCTGAGTGATCAGATAAATATGGATCGGTCTTGTGCCTTCAGGTCTATGGATCTTGAGAGGGCCAACCACTCTTCTAGAACGATTTTCTTTTTGTTCGGCGACAGTGAGTATTTCCTGATCCAAGGATACTCCCTTACCTGTCTTCAGTTTCAATTCTACTTTAGGATATCTGGAAATATCATATTCTTCTAAATGTATACTTTCCGCCCCGACAAACGAAGGATATACGAAAGCCGCTAAGATCAGAAAGTGTATGAAGAAGGATCGGATCATAAGGTTTTGCAATTTAAGCGGGATTTTCATCCAAAGTAAACAGTTTTCTGGAATACTCCAAATGCGGCTCCCAAGCCCCATTTGGACTTTTTAGGGTCTCCAATTTTTCTCCGCTTTTCATCACAGTTATAGTATCGGCTAACTCCCTGGCAGAACTAAGATCATGGCTGATAAATAGAAGCCCTGCTCCCAGATCTTTCACTCTGGTCCTTAATAGATCCAGGATCGACTTTCCCGTGGTCGGATCTAGAGCGGACGTGGGCTCGTCTGCCAAAATCAGCTCCGCTCCGGAATACACCGAAAGTAATACTAAAATTCTCTGTCTTTCTCCGCCGGAAAGTTGATGTGGCCTCGCCTTCCATGCCGTTTTTGGATCGGAAAGTCCGAATTCTTTTAATAAACGGATACAGGTTTCTTCCTTAGCGAACTCCGGTTGGATCAAAGAAAAATATTCCAAGATCTGAGACCCAATGCTTAAAAAGGGATGAAGACCTATTGCAGCGGTTTGAGGGATGAGACTGATCCGTTTTCCTCGCCAATTTTTCCAGAGGGAAAAATCTCCGCTTGGGATGTTTTCAGAGAAGAGCGAAAATTTTTTCCATGTTACGGAAGCGTCTTGCGGCAAAAGCCCAAGAACAGTATTTGCAAAAGTGGATTTTCCGCTTCCGGATTCTCCTACCAAAGCATGGATTTCTTTTTTAGAAATTTGGAAATCGAAGTTTTTAAGAATATGAGAAGATCCAATTTTTACAGTCAGATCTTGTACAGAAAGAATTGTTTCGGTTGGGCGATCCCTCTCCAAGTTTTATCCTAACTGAAAAAGTTCGTATTCTACGATCGAACAAAGGATATGACCGATCAAGATATGAGATTCTTGGATACGTGCAGTTTCTTTTCTGGGAATGATCAGATCCAGATCCGCCATACCCTTCATCTTTCCGCCGTCTCCGCCTAAAAAAGAGATCGTTTTCATCCCGATCTTTTTTGCAGACTCCATTGCTGCGATCACGTTTTTAGAATTCCCGCTTGTAGAAAGTCCAACCAAAAGATCTCCCGGTTTTCCAAAAGCTTCCACCTGACGAGAAAACACAAACTCGTATCCATAATCATTGGAACAAGCTGTCAGAACCGCCGAGTCTGCATTCAATGCCAATGCAGGAAGTGCTCTTCTTTCGTTCCCGGATTTGTATCGTACCACGAGTTCCGCTGCGATATGAGAAGCGTCACAAGAAGAACCGCCGTTTCCACAAAATAGAATTGTATTCCCTTTTTTTAATACTTCTGAAGCGAGTTTTCCTGCTTCTTCGATCCCCGGAAGTAGTGTATCCAATACCGCTTTTTTGGTCTCGATGGAGTCCTGGATCTGTTTGGATGCAATCTCTTTTAAGTTCATTCTCATTTATCCTTTTTAGACCGAATTTTGTTGAGCACAAATTCAAAGTCCCGTTTGGCGGAATCGAATTCATACAGTGTCAAATTTTCGGAATGCGGAGAATTCCTGTTTCCGCTTACATTCAAAAAGTAAAGTTCTTTAGAAACGATCTGTTTCACTCTCTCGGAAGAATTCGCCTGGAAAACATCCTCGAATTCTTTTCCTAAAAATACCAATAATACTGCGATTGTGCTCGGCCTGAGATTGATCAATATTTGCTGCTTCCAAATCGGTTCCCAACTCAAGATCTCTTTCCAAGAATCAACTGAACGTTTTAGATCCGGTTCTTCTTGCAATACCGCCCAAGATTCCTCATCCCAATTCGGGGTGTTAATTCCGGATAAGATACTTTTTAGACTCTTATGATCTCCGCTCAAAAGTCTGTTTAAGTCCGCTTCTCCTAAAAAAATCACTCCACTGATCTTTCCGCCTTGCTCCGTTAGATAGTTGCCTGTAGAGACTACTAAGGAATATTCTCTTCCGGATTTTTCCTTACCCTCTAAACGAAATAGATTGCGGTTATTTTTAGTCAGTTTTAGGGCCGGACTTTCGAAAACAATACCGGAAGGTTTTTTACGGGTCACAAAAAAGCGGTCCGCTTTTTCCCTCAGGTCTTTTAGCTCCCAAGTATAACCGCGACTCTCTCTAACCGGTTCCTTTTCGGATCCAGTAGAGACTGTCTTTTTCTTTCTCCAGAAAAAGAGTTTATTCCAAAAACCTGATTTTTGTTTGCCCTTGGCCATTTTATTTCCCGTAATCTTTTCGGAGATTAGAAGGGCGTTCTATCAATTTTTTCCCTAATTCGTAGACCTTTGCTTCTTTTAGAAAAGTGGAATATGCGGAAGATATGGCGATCGTAAATCCAGGAAATCCGTCCAAGAACCCAAGTTTGAAAAAGTAGATCTCTACGAATTTTCCGAAAGGTTTGATGATCGTGCGAGCCAGGGAAAAGTTTTTATTCTTCTTCCAACGGGTCCAGGAAACGATAGAAGAGAACTTATTAATAGTATCCACTTGTTGTGAAAGGTCCGCAAAACTATAGTGCAGGATATCCCCTTTTATCTTTTTACCTTTTCCCTCTACTACCAAATAGTCGTGAGGATTTTCTCCGGTCCATGTTGACTTGGATTTTCGGATAATACGATATTTGGTCTGAGGATACCATCCGGAGAAACGGATAAACCTTCCCATATGAAACGTAAGTCTGGAAACTTTGAGTCCGTTCAAGGAAGGATCTTCGGGACTTTCCAAAAATGTTCTAAGAGAATCCTTAAGCTCTTCGCTCAGACGTTCGTCGGCATCCAGGGATAGGATCCATTCGTTCTTACAGAGAGAGATCGCATCATTCTTCTGTTCTACATGTCCCTTAAAATTTTGTGAGGAAAACTTTACTTCGGGAAAGGACTCACTAATCTCTTTGGTCTTATCCGTACTATTTGAATCTAAAACGATTATCTCGTCCGCAATGTCTCTGCATGATTTAATGCAGTCCCCGATATTCGCTTCTTCATTATAAGTAATGATCGCAACTGAAAGTTTTTTTAGGAATCTTTCCCGGACCTCGTTTCTACTGAGAGGAGGTTTTTGTTTGGATTTCTTTTTTTTTGAGGAAGAAGGTTCCTTGGTTTTAACGGATTCTGCCATATATTCGGATATCGCCGGAAGCGAATGAATTCCTAAAATAGGAGGTTTTCCTTCTTTGTCAGCGGTTTTTTCTGGAAATCTGAGAGGAAAAGGAAAGTCTGGGGACCGGTGAAACCCAGCTTCTTTACTCGAATTTCCGTGACCTCTGGTAGGATCTCATTCTATTCCTTATTATTATTTTTAATAGCATTTCCGCTTTCCGTTTCTGCATCGCAAGTATTTGCGGGTTTAAGCATTTTCTGTTTTATTTTCTCTCCGAAGGAGAATTTCCAAAAAATCAAATCTTACCTTTTACCTTGGGGATTCATTTTAGGGGCCTATACTCTCGTATTCGTTTCCTCTTTATACCATTGGGAAGAATATTCCAATTTTTGGAAAACGTTCACAAAACAATCGGAAGCTGGGGATTTTTGGCTTTCGATCCTGTTTCCGATCACGGCAGTACATTCCTCAGACAAAAAGAATAGGAGTCTGATCTATAAATATATTTGGATCTCGTTTTTGCTCGTTTTGATCTCTGGGATCGCCTCCGTTTTCAGCGAATATAGACTTGGAAAATTTATCTCCAACGGTTTTACTCCTGCTCCGGGAGACAGAAGACAACATCCTGCAGGACCACTTTTCGGCCTGGAGACTTATCTTCCGATCGGGCTAATGAATACTCATTTAACCTATGGTGGATTGATTTCTTTTTATATTCCGGGTGTTTCGCTTCTTGTATTACAAAAGATAAGGGAGAAGGATCTAAAACGCAGCCTAGGATTAGGTATTCTCCTTCTGTTTGCACTTTGGGTATTTCTACTCAACCAAAGTAAATCTGCTTGGCTCGGAGTTTTTGCAGTCACTGTTTATTTTATTTTGAGCCGATGGAAAGATTTTTCAGGAAAATTTCCTAAGATCACCTTTGTAAGAGTTTCAATCGTTATCGCACTTTTTATTGCACTCGGCGGAACATTTCGGTTCTTTTACCAAAAGAATTGGCTATTACAAAGAACCCTTGCCCAACTCACTGAGATCCAGACGCCTGAGAACCAAAGATATTGGATCTATAAACTTAGCCTTCCGTTACTCTCGGAAAATCCGGTCTTTGGAACGGGAGGCGGTAGGTTCAAGGAAACCAGTTCGGAAGTTTCTAAATCGTTTATCGAAAAAAATGAACAACTTTGGTACGAGCTATTTATTACTCCAAACAAACATGCTCATAATGATATTTTAGAATTTGCGATCGTAGGTGGTTGGATTTCCGGAATTCTATGGATCGGATTTTTTTATCTTTTATTTAGGAAGATCTCTTCTGCCAGTTTAGAAGATGGGAATTTTCCTTTAGTCGGAGTTGGATTTATCTGGGTAGCCGGTTTTTTCCAATGTTATCTTTTGGACGACGAGGTTGCACTTCCATTCTTTGTTTTAGCCGGGCTACTTTGGGGAAGAGAGAAGGAAACTTCTTCTAAATTTTCTATAGCTTCTACTATCTTTCTATCACTCACCTTCTTGCTTAATACTTCTTTTTGGATCTGGAGACTTTCTATCCCACCGGAGCTTGCGTATGGAAGACAGGTTTTTGCTTCTTCTTCCCCGCTCGCTAAAAAAATAGAAAGGCGCCTCCTTCCTTTTAGAAACCAAGCGGAAGAAAGAAAAAGAAGAATTTCAGAAAATATCCAAGTATCTAGCTCGGAAGGAAATTCCGAATTTTCAGTCGAAGGTTGTCTCACTCATAGATACCCAAACCCGGCAAAATTAAGAGAAGAGGATTATTCTTTTGGGATCTATATTTCTTCTGATTGGAAAAATCCGCCGCATAAGATCAAGGTTACTGTATTTTCGGAAGAATCATTCGATGAGGATAAACTCTATTGGTCTCATCGAAAATATGATTTAGGGACTTATGAGTTAGATCTAAAACCTGGTTGGAATTCCTTCGTTTGGAAAGAGACAATGGGACTCTCTAAAATTACGATCTTTCCGGATATCGTATTTTTCAGGAGTTTTAAGATCCGATTTGGGGGATTTGATGTCTCAAAACAAATGGATCTCCCAGTTTTAGATTTAGGAGACCTTTGCGATTTTAGATCAGAGTAAGTTGGTACCTGGAGCGGGACTTGAACCCGCACGAGCGTGAACTCACAGGATTTTAAGTCCTGGGTGTCTACCGATTCCACCATCCAGGCGTTTTAGAGACTCTGCCAGGCGTCGCCCGGATTCGAACCGGGGATCAAGCTTTTGCAGAGCCATGCCTTACCACTTGGCCACGACGCCGATATGAGGTATGATTTTGCGGATAGGCAAGGTGTCAATAGAAAAGTGGAGGAAAGACTTTGAGGATCTATTTCTATCGAATTGACGCAAGCGGCAGACTATTCCACGAAAATTCCGAGCTGACGGATAAAAAATTTTTAGACTTCTTTTTCACTCATCTAGAAAAAAACCAGACCGGCAAATATCCAGAATATGCATATATCTCTCCTTGCGGAAAAGAAATGAATTTTGTGCAAACGGAACATTATCCGGTACTATTTAAACATAGAATTGGTGATAAACTCTATTACGGAGGAGAAAAAGGGACCTTATTCCAGCCTGAAAATTTGAAATTCGATCTTTTCGGAAATCTACTCCACCCTTTTCAAAATGAGATCTGGGGAAGGATCTCTACCGAAGTCCTTTTAGATCCGGAGTTAGAATGGAGAGAAAGTCCTGAAAATTGGAATCTGATCTGGAATGGGAAAAATTTCCTGATTCCGAAATTCGATCCGGCTAATCCTTCCGATTTGGTTTAAACTCCGAGTGGAATTTATTCCCACTCAATTGTGCCGGGTGGTTTATTTGTGAGATCGAAAAATAGATACTCTATTTGGGGAATTTTCAGAACTTCCGAGACCAATTCATCCAAAACATCTTTTTCCAATCTAAAAAAACTCGCTGTCATTGCTTCTTGGGAATCCACAGGTCTAAGAACGATACTTCTTTTCCCAGATTCGGAGCCTAAAGGAAGAAGTACCACTGGCATTTGCCATATCTGATCGTAGATCTTTCTTTTTTGTAGTATCTTCTCCACTGCTGCATCAGCTTCTCTCAAGATATCGGAATCTTTTTTGTCCAAGTCGATTGTTTGGAATTGAAAGTTTGCCTTGGAAAATGCTTCGGATTTTCCAAGGAATAGAACGACTCGATTTACGGAAGAAATTTGGTTCGTGATCGCTGTGGAAATTTTATCCAACTCGTCCCAAGTTTTATCTCCACAAATCGCAGCGCAATGTGCATAAGATCTCTGGTCCCCTTTGACTCCCACGGAGGCTACAGGAAGAAGTTTTGCTTGCAGAGATTTATCCGAACCGACTAGTTCATCCAATTTTTTTTGAACGGATTCTTCGATCGGTTTTTCTTGGGCGATCATTCGGACTACAAGTCCTGGTCCTGGGAAAGGATGTCTTCCGGTCCATTCTTTTGGAAGTCCCAAGTAATTTCCAAGTTCTCGAACCTCGTCTTTGTATAGATCCTTGATAGGCTCTACTACCTTTCCTTCTTCCATCAGTTTCTGGATAGCTTCTACCCTATTATGATGGGTCTTGATCGTATGAGAATGTTTTGTTCCACCGCTTTCGATCGTGTCCGGATAAATGGTTCCTTGTCCAAGCAACCATTCGTCTGCGTTCAGTCCTAAACTTTTAGCACAATCCGCTTGGGCTTGCAGGAATAGATTTCCTACAATTTTACGTTTTTCTTCCGGATCTTTTTTTCCTTTTAAGCTGGAATAAAAAAGTTCGGAAGAATCATGAACGTGCAACTGGATCCCTTGGGGAGAAAGTTTTTCTTGTAGGTCTGAGACCTCGCTCTTTCTCATAAAACCTGTATCGATTAGAACACCTTTAACTCTTTCTTTTCCCAAAGCTCTGGAAAGGAGAAGATACGAAACAGTGGAATCCACTCCTCCGGATACGAGTAAGAAGATCTTTTTGTCTGCAGGAACGATAGAATGTAGTTCCTTCTCTTTTAGGTCCAAGAATTGTTTTAAATCCCAGGTGCCTTCTGCCCCCGAAATTTTTACGAAGTTTTCTAAAAGAACGGAGCCTTTCTCCGTATGAGTGACTTCCGGATGGAGTTGTATCCCGAACCATTTTTGGGTCGGATTTTCCACCACCGCATATTCACAATCTTGGCTAGAAGCAGTTTTAGTAAAACCGGAGGGCAAACGTGTCACCTCGTCCCCATGGCTCATCCAGGCGACTTCTCCACCTTGGAAACCTTTGAGTAATTGTGTTTTGGATGTATCGATAAAATCCAAAGCAGCTCTTCCGTATTCCGCTATGCCCGCTTTTTTGACTTCTCCGCCCAAAAGTTTCATCATGAGTTGGTGGCCGTAGCAAATCCCTAAAACAGGAATTCCGAGTTTTAAAACTTCTACCGGTAAAGAAGGAGAATCTGGTTCATATACGCTTTCCGGTCCTCCGGAAAGAATGATGCCTGAAAGTTTGGAATACGTTTCGAGAGGTTCGTCGTTGCTTAAAATTTCGGAATAGGCCCCCAAACGACGAATTCTGGATGCGATCAAATGGGCATACTGCCCTCCAAAATCCACGATCCCAATTACATTTTGGTGCTTCATTCCAAGGTATCCTTAACGTTTCCTTTATGTGAGATGTAAAAAGATTCCCAGAGACAAAGTCCGGAAAACTCTGGTTGTAAAGAGGGAATCATGAGCCATCAACAAGAGTCGATCGGAATTTCCACTTATGAGGGAAGACAGGACCATATCCCCAGTCTGAAACTTCCCGAGATAGAATCTTTCGCCAATGTGTACGAAGGTAAGGATTACACAATCGATTTTACCATTCCAGAATTCACCGCTGTATGTCCTAAGACAGGACTGCCTGATTTCGGGGTGATAGAGATCAGTTATATACCGAAGGCTAAATGTATTGAGTTAAAATCCCTGAAAGAGTATATTCTCGCCTACAGGAACCTAGGGATCTTTCATGAGAATGTGGTAAATCGGATCTTAGAAGATCTGATCCAATCCGTAGATCCAAAATATATCAAGGTCAAGGGAGATTATAACCTAAGAGGTGGGATCAAGACTATAGTCACAAGAGAGTATACAAGCAAATGATGGATCCGATTTCCTTACTTGGATTTATTGCTTGTACTCTGACCACTCTGGCGTTTCTTCCCCAGCTCATCAAAGTGATCTTGGAAAAAAGGACCAGGGATATTTCCAGGAACATGTATCTTGTACTTTCCGTGGGAGTGTTTTTCTGGCTTTGTTATGGGGTATTAAAAAATGATTTCCCGATCATTCTAGCGAACGCATTCACTTTAATTTTCACCACCACAATTCTCTGGTACAAACTTCGTTCCAAAGAAGAAGAATAAAAAAGCCGCTTCCTTTCGGAAACGGCCTCTTGTTCTTTTAGAATGGAAATCGGAATTATTTAGGAGCGGCTTGGTCTTTTAAAGACTTACGCTGGTTCTCTAATTCTTTTTTAGCGTCATCCATAGAAGATTTTACTTTTTCCTTCTCTTCTTTTCCTGCTTTCTGGATAGCCTCTTTTTCTTCTTTTCCGGCACTCTTAGCCTCTTCTAGAAGTTTACGGTTTTCTTCTTTTGCGCCTTCTATCAGTTCCCTATTTCTTTGTTTTTGCTCTTCGAGTCCTTGTAGGATACGTGCTTTATTTTCTTGGAAATCTTTCAGGATCTCTTGGATACGCGCTCTTTGTTCTTCCGTAATGGATTGGATGGTAGCGGAATCATCCTTTAGCTCTTGGATCTCGTCTTCGGTCAAAGGCTCTTCTTTGAACGTATTTCCGTCGGAGCTAACTTCTTTTCCCGCATCCGCCACTGCTTGGTTTTCAGGATTATCCGCGTCTGCAACTTCAACCGATCCGTCGGAGACTCTGGTACTTGTTCCTTTACCTGTCTCTTCTACAATGAACTCGGTTCCTCGAACGGAAGCTACGACAGTCGGAGTAGAAACGGTGAACTTGGAAGTTTTGGTAAGCTTATTAGCAACTTTGGTAAAAACCTTTCCCTTGGTCAGGCCCATGTCTGCGAAGGTTTCCCCATTCGCGGAATCTATAAAAATTTTCTTTAAAGTAAGGCTTGTGTTTTCTTTGATCCTGACAAGAACTCCTTCAGTCAATTGAAGGTCCGCATAAGAGTCCTTTCCGGTTTCTATCTTATCTTCCGGTAATAGGAAAGTATCGATGGATACAGGTTTTTCTTTCCCAGCCTTATCGAAAATTTTTACTGTTCCTTTGGTGAATGTGATCACTCCACCTTGGAGATCTTCTTTGGCTTTCTTACAATCTACAAATACAATGCTGAGGGCCAGAAAGAAGGTTATGGCAATCCGTTTCATTTAGTTCTGATTCTCCCTTGGATTAGGTTTAGGAAGAATATCGATGAAAGAAATTTCCGTCCACATTTTTACTCAGATCAATTGAATTATTCGGGACTTGGCTTGTCTAATTTACGTAAGGCCTCAAATTCCATTGAGACTGGCAATCAGTGGCTCAATCTAAAAGGAAAAGGTATTGCGCCATAGCCCCAGTCTAGAAATTGTAGCCCTAGACCGCCAAATAGAAGAACTAAAAAGTTCCAAAGGAGTGACAGAATGACCAAAATAGCCTACGTAGATAAGGACAACTGTACTTCTTGCAACCAGTGTGCAGACAATCTACCTAAGTACTTTCAAATGGACGATAACGATACTTCCGAAACTCATATCGGAGGAGAGAACGTAAACCAAGCTCCGATCCCAGAAGAGGATTGGAAAACAGTTCAGAAAGAGATGGATGAATGTCCCGGTGAATGTATTCACTGGAGAAAGTAATCGTTTTCCGATTTCTAAGTTCTGTAAAAAGCAAAAGCGGGAATTTTTCCCGTTTTTTTTATGCCTTGCTTGGACTCTTGATCTGGATCAAAAATTTCCGTTGCTGATTTAAGGTCAATATTCCTGTTCCGATCTAGTTGACCCTAGTAATTCGTCCGGAATATCTTCTACTCTATCTCCGATCTGGATAGCGAGCCTATTTCCTACACGACCTGGAAGGCATTTAAACTTCTTGCGTTCCCCTACTTTTACAAGCATATCCGATCTGGTAGTGGTGTTTTCTAATTTCACGACGTCGCCCACGGTTAAGTTCATAAAGTCCAAAATGGAAATATCGACTGAACCGACTTCGGCGATCACGGGAATTTGCACCTGATCCAAACGTTCTTGGATGATCGCTCTGTTCTCGTCCAACTCACCTTTACGAATGGAAGAATACCAGTACTGGGCGGAGAGTTTATTGATGATAGGTTCGATCGTGATATAAGGGATACAAAGGTTGGTCAAACCTTCTACCTCTCCGATCTTGGTTTCTAAGTTGATCAAAACCACCATGTCGTTCGGTGGTACAACCTGAGCGAACTGAGGGTTTGTTTCTATGTTTCCCAAACGAGGTCTAAGGTCGATCACTGTGGACCAGGCCTCTCTCATGTTCCCTAAAATACGAACGATAATACCTTCCATTACGCTCATCTCAATCTCGGAAAGTTCTCGGGAGATTTTTGCAGTCTCTCCCTTACCGCCGAATAGACGATCAATGATGGTAAATGAGATGGAAGGATCGATTTCTAAAATTGCAGAACCTCTGAGTGGGTCCATGTTGATCACTGCAAGTGTGGTCGGATTCGGAATAGATCGAATAAATTCTTCGTACGTCAACTGATCCACAGCTGCAACGTGAACGTGGACCAAAGCTCGCAGCTGAGCGAAAAGTCCGGTCGTTGCCAAACGAGCGAATGTCTCGTGCATCATTTGTAGAGTACGGATTTGGTCTTTAGAGAATTTATCCGGACGTTTGAAGTCGTAAATTTTGACCTTCTTCTGTTCCCCTACGGAAGAATATTCGTCCTCCGCCACCTCTCCACTGGAGATCGCGTTTAATAATGCGTCTATCTCGTCTTGGGATAATATCTCGGTCATTTTCTTACCTTCGCTAATAGATTAGCCACTTTCCAAAACATTCCGTTTTCTTCCGGCATTCTTCTTAAAGTAAATTCGTATTCATATCGAACAGGGACCTTATTCACTCTTCTTTCCACAGCAACTCTAACTTTGGAAAGATTGGAACTCACCTTCTCCGTTCCCAGGATCTTATAGTATTGTAACACGCCGGATCTGTTTTCCGTTAGATAATTTCTGAATTCTTCCAGTACAAAATCTTTTTCCGCTTCTTCCGATTGTTGCCAATCTCTGGCAAATCTGTCGTATGCTTGTATATATTCAGGGAAATGGATCCATTTGAAATGGAGCTTCCAGTTTTTCTTTTTTTCAGCGCCTAGAAATAGATGGATCACTTCTTCTGGTTCCAATCCGTCGGTAGAAGGATCTTGGTAAGGAACTCCGGGAAGTACCCAATCTTTTTTACGCTCTTCTACACTGAAATATGGGTGGCTTTCTGATCTTACAAAATGGTCCCCATATTCGGAGATATTAGGATAGAAGTAAGCGGTTACGAAATATTTTTTACCAGGTTCCAACTCGTATAAATGGTCTATCCGGATCTCTTTGGAGAATGTCTCATCTTTGTGAAGAATGATCTCCTTGACCTCGTCTCCCACAAGATTTTCTACTTTATTCCTTCTTTTTAAGACCGGATCTTGTTTTCTTTCTTCTTCAATTCTTGTGACAGTTCTTCCGTCTTCATCTCTTACGATCACTTGGAAGGAGCGTAGATCTTTTCCATATGGAAAGATCCTAAGAACCTCGTTCCCAGTGTTTCTAACGGAAAGTAATGCAGAGATCGGTTCCTTCTCTCGGAACTGCATTTTAGGAAGTTTGATATCCACAATGCCTTGGGCTTGGATATAATTTTCGGAAACTTCTCCCCTTGCATTTCTGCTCGGATAAGATCCGAGACCAAATGCGCTCAGAAGAATCAATATGATCAGAATTCGTTTCATTCTAAAATTTCAATCCCGGTTCCAGGTTTCGATAATTCGGACCTAGAGAAGGAGCAGTCAGCTCTACATTTTAGATTTCGGCAAAAAGAGACAAAACCTACTAAAAAATACGGGAAAATCTATAGGAAACCGGACTTTCAGCCTTCCGCATCTTCTATAATATAGTCTGCGATCCGGATCAGTCTCCCAAGTACAGGCTTAAGCTTACTATATTCCTGGTAACATTCCTCGTATTTTTCCAGGATTGGTCCGATTTGGGTCACGGACTTAGGGGATAAGTTCAAACTGGAAATATTGGATTCGGAGAGTTTTTCCGCAGATTCCAAACTGTCGAAAAACCTTGTGATCTCTTTGAAGATGGATTCGTCCGCCCTATCGTTCTTTTCGAAATTGGATTCTATTTTTAAGATATAGTCGGTGAGAGTTTGTTTGAGTCGGACTTCTTCTTCATTCGCTTTTCGTTTTGCGGTTAAGTTGTTTACCTTACTATAACGAGCCATCGCTTCTTCGTATGAATGGCTGACGGACTGCCTGTTTTGTTGGATCAGCCTTACCAATGAAACTACCGAGCAGAAGTCCCAGGCAGTATCTTTTTTGTTCCGGATCTCTGGGAACATTTCTCCACCATTGGAATCGTCCACCTCCAATCCGGAAAGTTTTTCTAATATTCTTCCCGTGGACCCAGAGCCTTGTATCTCTCGGGCCACCGAAAGAAAGATAGGATTTTGGTCCAGGGAAGTGCTCATTATTTTGCCCTCTTATCGTAGATGGATACTTTACGGATGGTAGTTTTTCCGTTTCCGGATGCGATGATCTTATCTACTACTTCCGAGCCTTGGACGATCTGTCCAAAAACCGTATGCAAGCCGTCCAAATGAGGGGTGTCCACTTGGTTGATGAAAAACTGAGAACCGTTTGTGTTCGGTCCAGCGTTTGCCATTGCCAATGCACCTTTAATTGCCTTTTTACTCTTCACAACATTATTATAACGATACCCTAATCGATATAGGACTTCCATGACGGAAAGATTTTTGGCCTTCTCTAAATTACTTTCTAGTTCTTCTCTTCTTTCGTCCGCCTCTCTTTGGCTGCGAATTCCAAGTTCTCCGCCAATGTATCTGTATAAATAACCTGTATAATATTGGGACTGTCCTATTTTTATCTGGTCTAGGCCTAAACTCGCCGCATTGATCTCATCAGCAAATCTGTATCCGGGAGTTCCTGAACCGTCTCCATATGGACATCCACCTTGGATCATAAAACCTTCGATCACTCTATGAAATGTTAATCCATCATAGAACGGTCTTTTTTGGGGTTGTCCGTTACGAAGAGTAAATTCTTTCTCTCCTTGTGCCAGATCTATGAAGTTTTGGACCGTTTTAGAAGCATCCTTATCGTACAATTCAAAAAGCATATTACCTTGGGTGGTTTCGATCAAGGCATAGATCGCAGGTTTTTCCGGAAGTACGACGCGAGGTTTTTCTTCTTTTCTAACTACTACGTCTACAGGGCTATATGCCTCCGGAACATATCTTTGTTCCGCATATGGGTTTGCCTTACAGGCAAAAGAAAATAATAAAATCGTAAACGATACTAAGGCGCCTAAAATTCGGAGCTTAGAATTCGATCTTACATTCGGATAATTCATTTCGTATTCCTTTGGATTGAGTTGATAGATTGTTTTGCAAGTTCTAATTGTTCTAACTGTCTAGTTCTGGAAGTTCCACCATAGCTAGACTTTTTATCCGTAGATAACTCCAGACTCACCGCTTTGGAATATTCATCTCCCGCAAAAAAAGGTGAAATTCCTTTTCGAATCTCTTCGCCAATTGTGAATAAATTCTCTTTTCTTTCCACACATTCGGAGACAAGCCTTCCCACTAATTCGTGAGCTGTTCTGAATGGGACTTTTTTTTCTCCCACCAAAAAGTCGGCTAGATCTGTCGCAGTTGCAAATCCTTCTTTCAGGGATCTTTCTCCTCTTTCCGGTCTGAACTGCATTTCGGATACCATGGCTTCTAAACCTTCCAGACTTAAAAGAACTGTTTCCACCGCATCAAAAACGGCTAACTTGTCTTCTTGTAAATCACGATTGTAGGTAAGAGGCAATCCCTTTAAGAGCCCGATTAGATGATTTAAGTTACCCGCAACTCTTGCGGATTTTCCTCGAATGAGCTCGGCGATATCCGGATTTTTTTTCTGGGGCATGATAGAAGATCCGGTAGTGAGTGAATCTGGTAGTTTTACCAGACCGAATTCCTGAGAAGAATAAAGTACGATATCCTCACAAAACCGAGATGCATGGGACATTGTTTGTACTGCGGCGAATAAAAATTGGAGAAGATGATCTCTATTCGAAACTCCATCCATACTATTGGGAGAAATAGAATCCACTTTTAGTTCAGAGGCCAAAAACTCCCTGTCGTTTTGGTAATTCACTCCAGCCATTGCACCGGAACCTAAAACAAGAATGTTCGCAGTCTTTTGGGCGAATTCGAAAAACTCCAGATCACGAGTGAACATCCAAAAATAGGCCAATAAAAAGTGAGAGGCTCTGATCGGTTGAGCGACTTGCAGATGAGTATATCCCGGAATAATCGTATCTATATTTTTAGAAGCCTGTTCGTAAAGTGCCTCTCTCAAAGAATCCAAACGGAGGATAATTTCTTGGATACGATTTCTTACATAAAGCCTTGTGTCTTGCGAGACCTGATCATTTCTCGACCTAGCCGTATGTAATTTTTTTCCCACTTCTCCTTTCAATTCCGTAAGTCTGGATTCCACATGCATGTGAATATCTTCCAGCTCGGAACTGAATTTGAAATTTCCGGATTCGATTTCTTCTTCTACCTGATTTAATCCGTCTAGTATGTCTTTTAATTCTGTGGAATTTAAGATGCCCATCTTTGCAAGCATCTTAGCGTGAGCCCTACTTCCTTCTAGATCTTCTTTGTACAATTTTTGGTCGAAGGATATGGATTCTCCTATCCTTTCCATGATGGAAGAAGCTTTTTCTTTAAATCTTCCCCCCCAAAGTTTAGAGTTCTTGTCCTCAGGTGTATTCATTAAAATGATTTAAATGCCTTATTGATTTTCCGCAAATGTCTGGAGCCAATCTCTTAGGACCTCTATTTCTTCCGGATCCAGTTTTGAGTTAGGATGCAGGAATATATAATCCTTGGGCGGCATATTTCCTTCTTCGATTTCCTCTAGTATTTCTTCCGCTAGATCCGCCTTTTTTTCCGGCTTTAAGGTTTCCCATTCGGAAAAATTCAATTCTTCCCGGCCTTCTTCTATATGATGCGAGATATATAAAGAAACCGGAAAAACCTTAGAATACCAGGGCCATTGTACTAGGTCCGAATGGCAGTCATAACAAGACTTTCGAAAAATCTTTTTGACGCGTTCTTCCGTTTTGATTTCATTAGCATTCTTTCCCAACGGAGGTTGGACGGGGATTAACTGAAGAGCAAGGAATACGACTAGCAGTCCGATTCCGAAACGGATCCAAATTTTTCTCATCACTCCCGCTAAGAATACGGACGGGAATGTTTTTGAAAATAGAATTTTTCCCCTTTCTTCTACCTAAAACCATGAACTTTTTGCAAGACGGACATAACCTCTCTTATCTTTGGATCGCCTCCGGGATCGTTCTCATGATTCTCGAACTTTTTGTCCCAGGAACATTCGTATTTTTTTTAGGACTTTCCGCGGCAATCGTAGGAAGTATTTCCTATTTTTTTGAAATAGGGTTTTGGACCCAGGCAATCGTTTGGGCGGCACTTTCAGGAATTCTAATTTGGGTAGGAGGAAGTTTTCTAAGGAAGTTCTTTCCTTCTTCTTCGGAAAGGGCAACTCTTAAGTCCGAAGAAGGCCCCGGAAGGATCGTTCTAGTTTCCAAAGATATACTTGTAGAAAGGAAAGGTGGCAGGGTCGTATTCCAAGGAACCGAATGGGATGCGATCAGCAAATCCAAACGTATCCCGGCAGGTAAAAGAGCCAGGATCTTAGAAAGAGAGAATCTGACATTTGTCGTGGAGCCGATCGAGCTTCCTGAAATTTAATCATTATTGGATAGGAGTTAGAAACTAACAAAATGGACCCATTTCTATTTTTTACGCTGATCTTTATAGCAGTCATCTACCTAATTATGAAGACTTGCATTGTGGTTCCCCAAACCTACAGTTTTGTAGTGGAAAGACTTGGGGTCTTCCGTGGAGCGCTTGGCGCAGGTTTTCATTTTCTCATTCCGATCATTGACCAGATCAGATACAAACAACTCTTAAAGGAGATCGCAATCGATATTCCTCCTCAGACTTGTATCACTAAGGATAACGTTTCCATTTTGGTGGACGGTATTCTGTACATCAGGGTCATGGATGCTTACAAGGCTTCTTACGAGATCGAAAACTTCCGAAACGCTACCATTCAGTTGGCGCAAACCACTCTTCGTTCCGAAATAGGTAAACTTGTATTGGACCATACATTCTCGGAAAGAGACGATATCAATGCAAACGTAGTTCGCGCATTGGACGAGGCAACGGATCCTTGGGGAATTAAAGTAACCCGTTACGAGATCAAAAATATTTCTCCTCCTAAAGAAATCCTTCATGAAATGGAAGAACAGGTAAAAGCGGAACGTGTAAAACGTGCAGAGATCACTATCTCCGAAGGAGAGAAAGTTTCTCGTATCAATCGTTCCATGGGAGAAAGACAGGAAGCGATCAACCTTTCCGAAGGTGAAAAGATCAAAAAGGTAAACGAGGCGGAAGGTAAAGCCAAAGAGATAGAGTTTATCGCCCAAGCAAAAGCAAAAGGGATCCAAATGATCGCAGAAGCTACCGGAAACGACGGAGGACCAGAAGCGGTCAATCTTCAGATCACTGAGGATTATCTGTCCGGATTAGGACTCATCCTAGAAAAAGCAAAAACCACCGTTCTTCCGACGGAAATGGCAAACGTAGTCGGTTTCTTTGAAGGTATCTCCAAGGTAACCAATAAATTCCCAGGATTGGATGCAGAGAAGGAGTAATGCTAATGTTTGTTTCAGTATTTTTATGGATATTTTGGCTCGGGTTTTTACTCTACTTCGCGTATAAACTTTATCGTTCTTTGAGAATCGTTTCCGCTCAAGAATGTATCATTGTAGAAAGACTCGGAAAATACAGCAGGACCCTCCATGCAGGGTTCCATATTCTGATCCCATTTATAGATTATGATGCATATTATCATACTCTAAAAGAGCAGGCGATCGACGTTCCTCCTCAAACCTGTATCACAAAAGATAACGTTAAGGTGGAGATGGATGGGATTTTGTATTTAAGAGTACTTGATCCTCAAAAAGCAAGTTATGGAATAGAAGACTATAGATTCGCAGTCACCCAACTTGTACAAACTACAATGAGAGCGATCATTGGGACCATGGATCTGGATACAACCTTCGAGACCAGAGAAGTGATCAATAGTAAAATTTTAGAAGTTCTAGACCAAGCGGGAGAACCTTGGGGAGTTCGGGTAAATCGTTATGAGATAGTAAACATTGCCCCTCCTAAATCCATTATTGAAGCGATGGAAAGAGAGAAAAAAGCACAGATCACCAAAAAGGCACAGATCTCTCTTTCAGAAGGAGATAGAGATTCTAGGATCAACCGTTCCTTAGGTATCAAAGAAGAAGCGATCAATAAGTCCGAGGGTGAAAAACAAAAAAGGATCAATGAGGCGGAAGGACAAGCTGCTGAAATTGAATCCATAGCAATCGCCACTGCAAAGGGTATTGAACTACTTGCGTCTTCCATCAAAACAAAAGGTGGAAAAGAAGCGGTTAAACTTAGGATCGCTCAGAGATTTATCAAAGAGGTGGAAAAATTAGGACAGGACGGAACAGAACTTGTTCTTCCGTTAAACCTATCTAATTTTAAATCCGTAATGAAGTCTGTACTCGGAAGCGAGGACAAAAAGGCTTAAGATCAAAATCGTATCCGGAAAATCATTTCCGGATACGAAAATTCTATTTAGATCATTCTTCTAGATGGATCAACTATCTCGGTAATTCTAATTCCGTAATAATCATCCAATAGGACCAGTTTTCCCTTTCCTACCAGCTTGCCGTTTGCTAAAATATCCAAATCTTCTCCGACTGCATTGTCCAGTTCTACAACTGCACCTTCGTTCAGACCTAGGACATCTTTAATGTACATATTTGTCCTACCTAATTCAACAGTAAGAGCCACATTAACATCTAGTAATAGATTAAGGTTCGCGGTATTGGAAGAAACGGAACTAGAGCGAGCGCTTGCTTTTGGGGGCGCAGGAGTAGAAGAAGGTCCCAAGGCCGCCGCAATATCCGCGAAAGATGGAGCTCCTCCAGATGCAGGAGAAGTAGAAGCACCTGCTCCACCGCCTGCATCTCCTAATAAGGAATCCAATTCTCCGCTCAGATTAAAATCTGCTGAGCCACCGCCCCCACCGCCAGGACTGGACCCGGTTAGTAATGCGTCTATATCGTCTTGTGAAAGGGAGCCTTCACCCATTAGGACTTGCCTCCAAAGGTTCTTTCTAAATTCTTCGACAGAACCGAAAGATTATACAAGAGAAATTCTAGGGAAGAAAGAATGAAACCTGAAGATTTGACCCCTCCGTCGGCGCGAAATTCCGGAAATATCCTGGATTTTACCCAGGCAAAAAACCTACTTTACTCGGAATTAAAAGGTCTGGGAGTCAAGGATGCGGAACTTCCCGCATTTGTGCCTGACAAAAAAGATCTCAGGATCGAATTTCCTATCCCTGGCACTGACAAAGCACAGTTGCTGGATTGTATCCAGATAGTTCGTAACCATATTGAAAATCTGAGGATCCATACTTTCGAACCGGGATATGTTTGCCTACAAGCCCTGAATGAGAATCTATTCGAAACTAAAAACATTTTAGACAATGCAAAGTTCCGTTTTTATGCGGGAAGGAACCAAAGCAAAATAGAGATCACTAAAAAGGGAGATTTCCATAGAGAGGAGATTTTTTCCGCAATCGATCTATTCAAGTATCTCAGACTTTCTAAACAAGAGTCGGTCCAAAATCCAAAAGAACTTTTACTCAGACTAGGGATCGATGTGTTCGATCCGATAGAAGCTAAGAAGAAGGGAGACTGGATGACATTCGAGGCCATCGCAGGTTACGAGGATGTCAAAAGACAAATATTAGAATCCATTATACTTCCTCTAAAATCTCCTGAAACCTTAGAGGAACTTTCCAAACTCACTCGTAAATTTCCCGGAAGAACAAAACCAAGAGCAATTCTTTTGGAAGGAGAACCTGGGGTCGGAAAAACCACAATGGCAAAGGTGATTTCATGTATGACGGAAATCCCTCTCATCTATGTGCCGGTAGAATCCATTTTAAGTAAATATTATGGGGAAAGCGCCCAGAACATGGCTTATGTCTTTGACGTGGCTTCCCTATTCCCTTCTTGCCTTTTATTTTTGGACGAAATAGATTCCTTAGCAGGCTCCAGGGACGACGGCCTATTTGAGGCTACCCGGAACATTCTATCAGTATTATTACGAAAACTAGATGGTTTCGAAGGGGGACAAAAATCAATTACCCTGGGGGCTACCAATAGAAAACAGGACTTGGATAAGGCTTTGCTTTCCAGATTCGACAGATCCGTATTCTTCCCCCTGCCTAACGAAAAAGAAAGGGCTGCGATATTAGGGAATTATGCTAAACATCTACAGGATTCGGAGCGTTTAACAATTTCACAACGATTGGGATCGCATTCTGGCCGGGATTTACGGGATTTCTGCGATTTTGTGGAAAGGAGATGGGCGGCTTACCTGATCGAAAAAGGATTGAAACCGACTCCTCCCCCCTATGAACTGTATTTGGAAACGAGTTCAAAATCCGGAAAATAAACGTTTTCGGTGCGAAAATGTAAGTCTTGGATTTAATCGGGAGTCTATTTTACCGATACTAGAGACAGGGTATTCTCGACTTTCGGGGAAACTCAAACGCAGAAGAGACCAAGGAAATAGGGTACAATGAAACGCAAAATCGCATTTTGCCTGGCAATTTTTTCAATCGCAGGCATACTCAACGCTCAAGACAACCAAGGCCAAAAGAAGGAAGACGGTCAAACCGGTGCGGCTATCCTTGAAACGGAAAAAGGTCTGGACCAAAGAGTTACCGCTCTAAACGAAAGACTGAAACGTCATACCGTACTTATGAAAATGAAAGTACGTGTTCTTCCATTCAGAACCGTTCTTTACAAAGGAAAAGCAAACAACGACGAATGTGTGGTTTCCAGCAGTAACGCACAAGAAGATGCAGCAAATAACTGTATCCGAGTAGAAGTTTACGATTTCATTAAGGACGAGGAAAGAGGCCAAGGTAAGATCGTTCAAGGTGGACTTTCCAAATATATGGAAATCTTCTTCGAAGGACCTAACTCAAACGATCCGGATCCTAGAATGGAACCTCCCCGTAAGATCAGCAAAATTATCAGCAGAGTTTATAAGAACAACTTCCTGATCGAAGATAAATCGGTTTCCGAGATCATCGACAGAGCTCCTAACGATCAACCAGGTCATAACGATAAAATCGAACTTTTTTATCAAAAGAACGGTTATCCTGAAGGTGGTCGCCCAGAAACTCCTAGCGAAAAAGGTGTCGGTAAATACGTTCTTGCTAACGTAGAAAATACCAAGACTCACCCGATCCGTAACACTTTCAAAAAGACGTTCTACATTAAACATTTGGATTCGTTCGACAGATTATTTACCAAAATTTTCGATTACAACGACCAATTAGGTAATGAGAATTACAAAGAGAACGTTAATACGCTCAAGGAATCCCTGAAATACTAAGCTAAGTGCGGTATATTCTTCCTTGTTCTTCCTGCGGCACTGAACTCAGGATTCCCATTGATTTGGGAAGACTGACTGTTCGGTGTCCTAGATGTTATCATTCTTTCGTTTTTGATCCGGAAGACCCGGCCAGTTTTAGAGGCGGAAGATACGATCTCCCCGGAGGAGATTCCGGTTCTAAGAGTCCCCGTTCCATACGGGGATTTTTTCGTTTTCTAAAAGATAAATTCGAATCTATCAAATCCAGATTCAGTCGGAATCGATCTTTTGGCTGGCAAAATCCAGGAGAACGAGAACAGCCTCGATCATTCGAAAATTATAATGATCCAAACCGGACAGGATTCGGTCCTCTACTCGCAAAATATATTCTATTCATCCTGATCCTGATAGGGATCGCAAGAGCATGTTTCTTTTCTTCCCAAAACTGGAACGATTCCGTTCCGAATTGGGATACTCCGGAGACTCAGGAGCCTTCCGTTCCAACTCCAGGGGAAGAAGAGAATAACGCTCCCCAAGTAGAAATTTAGATTTTTATGAACTACCTAATATTGGATCCCTCTCAGAAGATTCATTCTGGGGAATTCAAGATCTCTAATCAGGGTCGGATCAATCATATTCTAAAAGTTTTACAAAAAAGAGAAGGAGATAGGATCAAGGCCGGTTTACTGGACACTAGTTTAGGGATCTTTAAAATTCGAAAACTGTCTCCAGACGGAATTTTAGGATCTTACACAGAAATTTTAAAACCTAAAAGAAGAAGTCCAAGCATCCATCTAATCCTCTCCGTTCAAAGACCTCCTACTGTGGAAAAGATCTTAGAATTGGCCGGCGTTTGGGGAGTACAATCTTTGGAATTCAGGCTTGCTTCACTATCTAGAACGGAATATCTCACCTCCCCTATTTGGAAAGAAGAGAATATCAGAGAAAAATTGATTCTAGGAATGGAACAAGGCGGGAATGTTTTTTTTCCAAAATGGGAGCTTGGATTTGTTCCACCTGGCAAAAAGTCTAGTTTTCAAAAAAAGGGATCTATTTCGGAGATAATAAACTCTTCCCGTAAGTTTTTCTATTTGGATAAAAAAGGAAGATCTATCCAAGAGTTTCTACCCTTGGATGAAAAAGAATACTGCATTTTAGTAGGACCGGAGCCCGGTTGGACGAAAGCAGAATTGGAAATATTCAGAAAATCAAATATCCCGGGAGTAAGACTTTCTTCGTCCGTTTTAAGATCGGAACAGGCGGTGTCCTTCTTTCTTTCCCAATGGGAAAACTCTCTCCCTCGTTGATTAGAAGGACAAAGAATTAGAGAACAGAACCTTTTGTTCGTCTTGGGCAACGAAACTATTCGAGGTGCTATCGTAAACCCATCTGCGGATGTCTTGGACTCTGATCGCTATAAATCCAAGGTTCAGAGCGGCTTCTATCGCACCGACTGAGTTATCGTCCACCTTGAATGCGTCTTTATTCTGATCAAAATTCTTACGCGTATAATATCCGGAGATCATGAAAAAAGAACCGATCGGGAAATACAAACCTACGAATATCCTGGAGTTATTCGGTCCTGAATAATTTTCATAATTCGCTTCTAAGGAAACTCTATAAAAATTAAATACTACGGAAGTGAAATATCCTTTCAGTCTTGCTCCATCCGGGTCCATAAGTTTGGCAGCTTCCAGCTTTGTCATTGGTAGTTGAGAGTTCACATTGGATTGGTATCTCTCCAATTCGTAAAAGCTATCGAAATACATCGGAATATAGTTCGCATCCATATTCCTGTATTCAGGTTTGATCTTAGCATAGATATCTTTTCCACCGAAGCGGAACATTGCACCCGTATGAGTTCCTTTAGAGTTCAATAATTTAATGGTGTTTACGTCGTAGTACGGAGTGATCTCTATATACTTTGTGCTGATGAGTTTATATTCTGCATCCATACCTTGGATGATCAGTCTTTCAGATTGTTCCACGAGCGGGTTATTATTGGAATCCAAACGTAAACGGCCGGTTGTATCGAATGAAAGTTGTGTCGGAGCCTTTGTATCGAATGCAGTCGTATAGCCTATAGAGAATCTATTTGCGAAATTGTCCTGATTGAAGAACTCTTTTAACTTTTCCTTACGAGATTCAGGCTTTTTCTCGATAGGGATCATCTCTTCTCTCATTTGGTGGGTCTTTTGGTCCTCTACCAAAGCTCTGTATTTTTCTCTGTCTTCAGGATCTACTCCTGCTTCTTCATAGACTTTTTTTCGACCGGCTTCGTCCGCCACGTTTCCTTGTCCAAGTTGCAACATCCCAAATAATTGGGATCTTCCCGTAAATAGATCGAATAATTTGAATGCGATCGCAAAAGGACGAACGTATCCTCTAGCCGCGCCTATCTCGTGAGTATAAACCGAATTTGTAAATACCTGCACTCCTCCATAATCGTTATTAAAATCCGCCATTAGACCCACATTGTAAATGTCTATCCTTTGGTTGTTTACGTAACGGTTTACTATGGTTCCGTGCCCTATATATCCATCAAAAAGTTTTCCAGCATAAAAAGAGAAGGTAGTCTCTCCAGGTTTATAAAGTCCGTAAGTCCCGTACCAGATATTATTGATCAGCCTTAGATAATCGCTCTTTTGGTCGTAGTCGATTTTACGAATGCTTCCTACTTTTAAGGTAGGATCTTTCGGATCCTGATCGTATGCGAGAAAGTTCATCGGAGCCGTGAGTGATAGTCCGAATTCTCCCCCGAAATTCAAATTTAAGGTGGGAGCAAGATATAGATAATAGTCGTTATTGAACTTGTTTACCCCTGCATCGAATGTAAATGGATCAGGAGGTTGCATATATTGTCTGCCGGGAGGCATCCAAAGTTGTGCCTCAAGATCTTCTGCAGGCAAAAGATAAAAAGAGAGAAGTAGAATTCCCGGAAGTAATAAAGATCTTCTAAATAAATTCAAAAAGTTTAATTTCATATTTGAGCCGGAATTTCTCCGGGGACCGCATTTCAATTCATCCAAAAATAGTACCACTAGTATCGTATTACGTACGCGGAATCTAAATGACTAACCGATTCTATCAGAACCTTGCGTTGAAAAACCAATAAAACGGGAATATTTCTCGTATTTTAGAAAATATTTTCCAAAATATGCTGAATTTCATTTCTTAAGGGATGGATTTTCAAAAGAATTTTGCAAGTTTCTCTTCCTTCCCCCATATCCGTTATAACGATTATTTTATCTTATTTAACAAATTTTAGATGGACATTGTAGAGCAATTTTCTACTCTCAGTAAAAAGGAGTCTTAAGCGTGGCAAGAAACTACAAACCAGAAACAATCGTTCTTCACGGAGGACAGGCCCCAGATCCGACAACCACGTCCAGGGCAGTCCCTATCTACCAAACTACGTCCTATGTTTTTAAGGACACAGATCATGCAGCGAGACTATTCGGTCTCCAGGAATTCGGTAATATTTATACCAGAATCGGTAACCCGACTACTGATGTTTTAGAGCAAAGAGTTGCGGCATTAGAAGGCGGAGTTGCCGCACTCGCTACCGCTTCCGGACAATCGGCAGAAACATTAGCACTTTTGAATATAGTCGAATCCGGTCAGGAGATCGTAGCTTCTTCTTCCCTTTATGGAGGAACTTATAACCTTCTCCACTATACTTTCCCTAAGTTGGGGATCAAAGTCCATTTCGTGGACCAATCGAATCCTGAAAATTTCAAAAAAGCGATCAATGATAAGACTAGAGCTATCTTTGCCGAAACCTTGGGAAATCCTAAGTTGGATACTCTGGATATCGAGGCGGTTGCTAAGGTCGCTCACGATGCCGGGATCCCGCTAGTAATCGACAATACATTACCTTCTCCTTATCTTGTTCGTCCTATCGATTTCGGCGCGGACATTGTAGTTCACTCTTTGACCAAGTTTTTAGGAGGCCACGGAACTTCCATTGGAGGGATCATCGTGGATTCGGGTAAATTCAACTGGGGGAACGGCAAATTTAAGAACTTCACTGAGCCGGATCCAAGTTATCATGGCCTGAAATTTTGGGATGTTTTCGGTAAGTTCGAGCCGTTTGGCGGAGTGAATATCGCATTCATCATCAAAGCCCGTGTCCAAGGTTTAAGGGATTTGGGACCTGCAATTTCTCCTTTTAACGCATTTAATATCCTACAAGGTATTGAAACTCTTCATTTGAGAGTCACCCAACATTCTCAAAATGCCCTAAAGGTTGCGGAATATCTTTCTAAACATCCTAAAGTAACTTGGGTGAACTATCCTGGCCTTCCTTCCGATAAAAACTATACTCTGGCTAAAAAATACCATACGAGAGGATTGTTCGGAGCGATCATCGGGTTCGGAGTAAAAGGTGGAATTCCGGAAGCGAAGAAGTTGATAGACGGTTTGGAATTATTCTCCTTGCTCGCAAACGTAGGAGATGCAAAATCACTTGCGATCCATCCAGCTTCCACTACTCACCAGCAGTTGAGTCCGGAAGAACAATTGGCAGCGGGTGTTACTCCTGAGTTCATCAGACTATCTGTCGGTTTGGAACATATAGACGATATCATTACGGACCTGGACGAAGCTCTGAAAAAGGTGTGACTTCCGGCTCTATCCAAAAAATCGTCTAATAATCAGCCACTTTCTCTTTTTGCTTTCCTAAGCTTGCTTTGGATCGTCTGAAAAAGGAAAGTGGCTTAGTTATTTGGAACTTAAAACATGGGATCGAATCAATCCGTCGGAATAGTAGAACCAAAAACCGCAGTGCTGGGAGATCTACGCCTGGACAACGGTTCCATCCTTTCTCCCACCATAGTCGCCTACGAGACCTACGGAACTCTTTCTCCCAACAAAGACAATGCAATACTGATTTGCCATGCACTTTCAGGAGACGCTCATGCCGCAGGCTTTCATTCGGAAGGGGAAAAACGTCCCGGTTGGTGGGACGAATATATCGGTCCCGGTAAAGCATTCGATACAAATCAATATTTTGTAATATCTTCTAATGTGATCGGCGGATGTAAAGGCTCGTCTGGACCTATGAGTATCAATCCAGTAAGCGGTAAACCTTACGGTTCCAGCTTCCCTTTCGTTTCCATCAAGGATATGGTAGCCGCTCAAAAACTTTTGGTAGAATCCTTCGGTATCCAAAGATTGCTTTGTGTGGCCGGCGGTTCCATGGGAGGAATGCAGGCTTTACAATGGAGTATTTCTTATCCGGATGCTTTAGAGAATTGTATAATACTAGCATCTTCCGCAGAACATTCAGCAATGCAGATCGCTTTTAACGAAGTAGGAAGGCAGGCAATCCTTTCCGACCCGAATTGGAATAACGGATTGTACGAAGATAATGCAACTCCTAGAAAAGGTCTCGCCTTAGCAAGAATGATGGGCCATATTACTTATCTTTCCGACCATAAGATGAGAGAAAAATTCGGCAGGAAACCGCCAGTAGGAAATCTGTTAAATTCGGATTTTGCAGTAGGAAGTTATTTAATCTACCAGGGAGAAAGTTTCGTAGATCGGTTTGATGCGAATTCATATATCTATGTAACCAAGGCCCTTGATCATTTTAGTTTGGGCAAAGGCCAGGAACTTACTAAAGCTCTCAGTCCAGCTCAGTGTAGATTTTTAGTGGTCTCTTATAGTTCTGATTGGCTCTACCCTCCTTCTCAATCCAGAGAAATTGTGAAAAGTTTAGAAGCTTCAGATAAAAGAGTCTTTTATGTGGAACTTACTACGAACGAAGGCCATGATAGTTTTCTACTTCCTAACCAAAAACAGGAAGATGTGATCAGAGGTTTCCTAAATATGCCGGTGAACGAATGATAGATTCTAAGATCTTAAGTAGCACCACTCTGAGTGAAAGGCCGGATTTCGCATATATTCTGGATACGATCTCACCAGGTTCCAGAGTTTTGGACCTTGGTTGCGGTAATGGAGATCTTCTTTATCTTCTAAAACAAAAAGGGATCAGAGGACAAGGTATCGAGAAAGACGAGGACGCAATCGTAGAATGTATCCGCAAAGGAGTTTATGTTCACCACGGAGATATTGACGAGGGCTTAAGCCATCACGAAGACAAACGTTTCGATTACGTGATCTTAAACCAGACTATCCAAGAGACTAGACATCCAGGCGACATTATAAAAGAATGTTTAAGGATAGGTAAACGTGTGATCATCGTTTTTCCGAACTTTGGTTACTGGGAAGTTCGTTTTAGAATTCTTTTCCAAGGAAAAACTCCTGTTACGGATCTTCTTCCTTATCGCTGGTTTAATACACCTAACTTACATTTTCTTTCCGTTCTGGACTTCCAAGAATTCTGTGATATCCGAGGTTTTACCGTGGAAGACAAAGCATTTTTTACCGATCTGAAGCAGGTAAAATTCCGTCCGAACTTTTTTGCGAAGTTGGCTCTCTTTCAGATCAGGTAGTTTCGTAAAGAGTTCACGGAGTTTGGAGAGGCGCAGAGGTTTTCTCACGCAAGAGACGCGAAGCCGCAGAGGGTTTTGTAAGAGTTCCTACACATGAAATCAATTCCCCTCCGCGGCTCTGCGCCTCTGCGTGGTAATTATAGTTCTAAACTCTCTGGGCCGGAGCTACCCCTGCTCTTTCGAGCGCCTGGTCGATCAAAGACTGATACAATGTTTGGATAGGTATCCCTGCTGCCTTAGCTTGTTGAGGGATAAGGCTTGTCTCAGTCATTCCGGGTAACGTGTTTGTTTCCAGAACGAATGGAGTTTCTCCTACGATTATAAAATCCGTTCTAGAGTAACCTTCACAACCTAGTGTTTTGTGGGCGAGAATGGATTGTTCCTGGATCTTGGAGATGATCTTTTCAGGCAAACGAGCAGGAGTGATCTCTTGGGAAAGTCCCGGTTTGTATTTGGATTCCACATCGAAAAATTCTCCACCTGGGATAATCTCCGTAGGAGGAAGAGCTTCTAAAATTCTTTTGGAACCTTCTTTCTTTTCCCAGACTCCACAGGAAACTTCCGTTCCTTTTAGGAATTTTTGCAAGATTGCGTGTTCTTCCGCATCGAAAAATTCGGGCAGTCTTTTACGTAGATCTTCCGGTCCTTCTATCCTGAATGTATGAAAACTAGAACCGCCTTCTACCGGTTTTAGAAAAAGAGGATATTCTAAACCGGAATTTTCGACCAAAGTCGGATTTTCGGAATATTCTTTTTTTCTCAATTCCCAAAACGGAGCCACGGACATTCCTGCGAGTTGGAACAATCGATTTGCTCTGATCTTGTCCATTGCAAGCGCAGAAGCTTTTACATCGGAACCTGTGAATGGTATCCCAAGAACTTTTAAGAATCCTTGGACAGAACCGTCTTCTCCGCTCGTTCCATGTAATCCTAAAAATGCGACATCACAATCTAACGAGGAAAACGGTCCGGCGCTTATGGCATGAAGTTCTTCGAATTCCCTTAAATACTCTTCCGGATCCTTGGGATTTCCTTCCGGGAACTCTGGTCGATACTCTTTAGGGATCGCCCACCTCCCGTCTCTGGAAATCAGAATGGGTTTGACCGAATGTCCCATGGCAGACAAAGTTTTACTTATGAAAGTGCCTGTGCGCAGGGAAATTTCGTGTTCTGTGGAAGTTCCGCCGAATAAAACTGCAATTTTCAATGATCTAATCCCCTGTTGCTTAGGATTTTCCGGGAAGAATGATAAATAAGAATCTAGTACTGATCCTTTTCTTCCTAGTTTGTACGGAAAGTCTATTTTCAGAATACCCTTTCAAACCGGTTTCACCTTACCCTTCCGAATACAAACAATTTTGGTTCTTATACCAATCCGAAAAAAGATTGGGAGAAGAAGAGCATATCTTCAGACCTTTCTTCTCCACTTATAAAGAAACTAAATCCAATTATAGATACGATACATTCTTATTCCCGATCTACTATTCCGAAAAAACGGATTATTGGAGGGTATGGAGTTTTTTATTTTTCATCAGCGGAACGGAAGCCTATCACGACGATCTAGGTTGGGACGAGGATACTCTTTCTCCGCTTTTGATTTGGGGAAAAGGAGAAACCGCAAGAGAGTCCTATTTCGGATTTTTCCCTCTTTTCGGAAGACTCAGAGGAAAGGTCAGTTACGCAGAGTTGAATTTTACTCTATTCCCTTTGTATTCTAATTGGAAATACAAGAATTACAACGCCCATTCGATCTTGTGGCCTTTGGTTATGTGGGGAGGTTCGGAAGTCAGAAACGATCTTAGGATCTTGCCGTTTTATTCTCATAAGATCCATAAGGGAAAATACGAACGTTATTCTATCCTTTGGCCTTTTATACAATGGGGAAGTATCAACGAAGATAAAAGAGAACCTTTTACTTATAAAATGTTTTGGCCTTTCTACCTTTCCAAAGATTCCGAGTTCGGGAACATGAAGGCGAGAGCTTTTCTCTGGTTTCCGATTTTAGGTTCTTTGTTTTCATACGGATATGATAAAAGGACTCATGAAAAGGATCTGAACGTTCTATTTTTCCTTTTCCAGTACGGTCAAAACGACGACGAAGATTACAGAAAATTAATCTTATTTCCTTTTTACGGTTATTATAGATTCGCCTACAAAGAGACCAGATTTTTCACTCCTTTTTACTTCCGTTTGAGTACGGATAGTTATCATCTCAAATCTTCGGAGACCTACTTTATCCCTTTTTGGTGGAGAACGAACAGGACTTACGTTCAATGGGGAAGAGAAGAAAATTATTATAAGCTCTGGCCATTCTTCCGCTGGCATGAGGATAGAGAAGGTAACCTGACTTGGAATTTTCTTTCTTTATTTCCGATAAAATCCGAACTTGTGGAAAGGATCTGGGATCCGGTCTGGTCTATCGTTGAGTATCAAAAATTGGCCAACGGAGAAAAAAGGCTCTCTTTTTTAATGAGGCTTTATACCCAGAGATGGAATGAAGAAGAACTGCATATCCATGTGCCATTGCTCGTGGAATATAGCTCCACTCCGGAAAAAACTTCTTATCAATTTTTATACGGTCTATTCGGATTAGAAAGAAGTAAGGATAAGACCACGGTGCAGATTTTTTGGTGGATTAGGCTCTAATCGAAATGTTGGAATCCTTTAAAGAAAAAGCGAACGATACTCTATACGCCGCAGGTTATACGATCATTTTGATCGCGGAAACTTTTTTAAACCTGAGATTTGCGGTCGAAAAAAGAAAAGAAATTTTAGACCAGATGTTTATCTCCGGTGTCGGAAGTTTATTCGTAGTTTCGGTAGTTGCCGTTTTTACAGGGATGCTTCTCACATTAAACACAGGACTTGGATTGAAGGATTTCGGGGCAGAAGGTCAGATCGGACTTCTTCTTACGATCACTCTCACCCGAGAGATGTCCCCTTTTATGACCGCACTTATTTTAGCTGCATCCATCGGATCTGCGATCGCGGCGGAGATCGGAACCATGAAAGTTTCGGAAGAAATTGACGCTCTCGAAGTAATGTCTATCGATCCTGTGCGCTTTCTGGTATTCCCTAGAGTATTAGGTTTTTCTTTAATGGTACCTGTGCTCTGCGTATATTCCAGCATTTTGGGGATCTTAGGCGGAGCGTTAGTCGGTCATTTTCAATTGGGAATAGAATACATTGTATATTTCCAGGACGTGAACGAAAGGATCACCTCCATTCCAGGTCTTAAGGATCTGTACACTGGACTATTCAAAGGTTACGTGTTCGGTCTCATCATTTCATCCATCTCCTGTTCTCACGGCTTACGAACGAGCGGAGGAGCGATCGGGGTCGGTAGAGCCACCCGAGAATCAGTGGTTACCTCCTTCTTGATGGTAATCTTTTTCGGTTACGTGATCACTGCGATCTTCTATAGGGAATAAATTATGGAAGAATACGCAATAGAACTCATAAATCTGCACAAGGCCTTCGGACAAAGAAAGATCCTGAAAGGTATGAATCTTCAGGTTAAAAAAGGAGAGACAATGGTGGTGCTTGGACCTTCCGGAACGGGAAAGTCTGTCACCTTAAAACATATCACAGGCCTTTTGGATCCGGATGCTGGAGAATGTAAGATCTTCGGTGAAAAAATCTCAGGGGTTACCATTCCGGAAAGAGAAAAGCTCCGCGCTAAAATGGGAGTCTTATTTCAATCAGGAGCGCTCATCAACTGGATGACCGTTTTTGATAACGTTGCGCTCCCCTTAAGAGAGCATAAATTATTTCCGGAAGAGGAAATCCAACGTATCGTTGCCGAAAAACTCAGGTTAGTGGATATGACTGTCGCAAAGGATAATTTTCCGAACGATATCTCTGGCGGTATGAAGAAGAGAGCTGGACTTGCAAGAGCGATCGCTTCCAATCCTCAGATCATATTATACGACGAACCTACATCAGGTCTAGATCCTGTTATGTCGAACGTGATCAACGAACTGATTATTCGGATCAAAAAGGAAACAGGCGCAGCACAGGTGGTGGTAACCCATGATATGTCCAGCGCATATATGATAGCCGACCGCATTTCATTTTTTTACGGTGGACAGGTCCTATTTACCGGAACCCCGGAAGAAGTGAAGAATTCTCCGAACGAATTCATCCGTCAGTTTATTAATGGGCATACCAAAGGGCCGATGATTCTGGAAACTAAGAATTGAAACCTGGGTCCTAAGAGAATATTCTGGATAAAAAGTCCGATATATATATATATAGTAAGAGTTTTGGATCCTAAATGAAATCCTTTCGTTATCTTTTAGTAGGTGCTATTTTTTCCGTCGCCTTAGTCGTAGTCGGTTATTTTACCGTTATGACGGAAGGCGGACCCGTCCAAAAGCGGGGAGAATTCCTAAAGATCAATTTCAAAAACTCGGAAGGGATCAAGGTGGGAAATAAGGTCACCGTACAAGGTGTTCCCTTCGGCTATGTTTCCAATATTCGACTCATTCAGATAGACGAGAATGGAGCTGTACTTCCCGCCGGGGAAGTGGGAGTCGCCACCAGGGTAGAAGTCACTATTCTTCTAAAAGAACCTGTGCGTATGTACGAAAATTATGATATTGCAATACGTAACGAAAGTCTACTTTCCGGAAGGGTGATTTCCATAGATCCAGGAACTTCCGAGTCCACGGAAGAAAGTAAAGGCCCCCCCAGGACCTTCCAAGTAGTGGATTATAAAACCAGTGGAGCCTCCTTAAAAGGAAGAGTATTGCAGGATCCGCTGGTCTCTCTTTCGGAATTGATCGCGGAAAACAGAGGAGATATCAGAAAAACTTTTTCCAACGTAGCGGATATCACTACTAAGATCAACACAGGAGATGGGACCTTGGGTAGACTGATCAACCGGGACGATCTTCATACCAATGTGAATACAGTCTTAACGGACGCTCAGATCGTTCTAAGAGAACTGAGAGAAGGTCTGGAAGATACCAGGGAGCAAGCCCCGGTCACAAGTTTTATCCGCGCGGCGCTTAGCTCTTTCTAAAACCTTTTTCTTGCCAAATACTGCTCTTTGCGGGAGACTTTCCCTATGTCTTCTCGTAAAATCGCAATCATCGGAACCGGTATCATGGGTAGAGGGATCGCAAACAATCTCTCTTCCAAAGGACATACTCTTCAGTTATTCGCTCGTAATCCCGAAAAGATCAAAGACCTACAATCGGATAAAGTCTTTATTCACGGAAATATCAAAGACGCAGTAAAAGATTCGGAAATTATAATACTCTGTCTTACGGAAGATCATGTAGTGGAAGAATCGGTATTCTCTTCCGGACTTTTGGAAACAAACGCAAAATATGTAATAGATATAGGAACAACCTCCCCTTCTCTCACTTTAAAACTGAATAATACATTCCATAAATATAATATTTCATTCATAGACGCTCCAATGACAGGTTCTAAAAATGCTGCCAGGGACGGACAAATACTCTTTATGGTGGGAGCAAAATCGGAAGATGAGATCCAAGATATCTCTTTTATATTCGAGATCTGCGGTAAGAACACCGTGTATTGCGGAAACATAGGAGACGGACAAAAAGCAAAGATCGCACTCAATATGGTGCAAGCTGGGATCTTCCAAGTTTATATGGAAGGTTTTTCATTGGCAAAAAGCCAAGGTATAGATCCTTCCATCCTAAAATCTATCTTAGAACAATCCGCCGCTAAGTCCGGAATTTCAGAATTCAAGTTTCCATTCGTATTTTCAGGAAATTATGAAACTCATTTTGCTTTGAAGAATATGTATAAGGATCTTAAACATGCACTCTCATTGGGAAAAGAATCCGGAACAATATTGCCTCTTTGCTCCGGATTGGATGAGATTTACCGCTCCGGAATCGAAGCGGGTCTCGGGGAAAAGGATTATTGCAGCTTAAACGAAGTTACTGCGAGGATACATCCGGCCAAATGATCTTTTCGATAAGACCATTTCCGTTCTCATCCACTCTCAATTGGATTTTAGCGCCGGGTTCTCTGAGTTGTTCCTCCAACTTTTGAGCGCCCTCTTCCGGGATAAAGTATTTGCGGAAAGGATAATTAAAGTTTCCGTAATTACATTCTCCTTTGACGTAATTCCAACAAGTCGTGTCGTTTTTGAGCTCTTTACAATCGGAGTAAAAACGTATTTCGTATTCAGAGGGTTCTCTGGAATCAAAACAAACACAGGCTTCCTTTTTAGTAAGTCTATTTCCATCCACGCTTGCAGTTGCAGATTCTACCGTAGAAGAAACGTAATCACCTCTTTGACAAATATCGTCCGAATATTTTCGATCTATCTGAAATCTCAAATATTGTCCTGAAAGTAAATCCCTAGGGTCGTACCCGGTAATCGGAAGGATCAAAACTTTTCCATTTCTAAGATCGAATTCTCTTTCCAATGCAACGGAAGCCAAAACTATAATCGGCAAAAATACCGCAAGGACCGAAATGTAAAACTTCTTCATATTCCTAATTCCTCCTCTTGGAAGAGTTGGTTCGCAGCATTTCTGATCTTTTCTCTCATTCTAAATACTAATATACTGAATCCCAAAATAAAGATCCCCGAAACAACCAAACCGATCCCTGTAGCCAGCAAACTTCCGAATACTTCCAGATAGATAGATACGAATCGAAGACCTAAGATCAGCAAAGATAGATCGAACCATCTTCTGGATTCGAAAAATAAGAATGTGAAAGGGATCCAGGCCAAAAAGAAAAAGATCATGGCTGGATATTTTCCGTACCAATGGAACACTTGAGGATAATTTAAAAATCCTAAGAATATTCCGGAAATAGAAAGTAAAATGATCTTTCTGCGAGAAAAGCGGTTTCTGAAAATTTGAGAAATCGCGACCAACAGAATTGGAAGAAGTAAAGGCCAATACCAAGAGAAAGGTAAATCGTATCTCCTGGCAAATTCGGGATCCTGATCCAGGTTCGGAATATCGTGTGTCTCGAAACTTCCCCAAATAGAAGAAGTTAAAAAGAAACCGAAAGCCCAAAGCAAGAACGGATTTACCAGGATAGAAGTTTTACTCTCCTTAGTTTCCAACCTCCTCTCGGTAAAGATCGCAATCCCTGTGAATGCCCAAGATGCAATAAAGAAGAAGAGAGAAAAATAATGGCTTCTATCCTTCCAACCGATATCAGGATGATTGTCTATCCAACTCAAAAAAGAAGAACTGAATACTGCGATCCAGAGATGTTGTAACACTCTTCCCGGATACATGATCACAAGTAAGATCGTGATTGCCGACCATAGAAGAAGGGCTTGGTATAATTTTCCTTGGGTATGATAGATCTGTGAAACGAGACCAATATTCGCAAAAAATAATACACAAAGAAGTAAGACCAAAAGATAACGGATCGTATCGTTCCATATCTCTTTACTTTGAGAATAAAGAATCGTAATGCCGATCCCGGAAAGTATCGTAAAGCTGGCGAATAATTTTACGGAATAATGGATCTTATCCCAATTCGCGGCCACCATCGCAACGACCCCAAGTCCGATGATAACGACTCCTAAGGCTAAAAAGGAATAGAATACGTAGGGAATTTTTTTAGAATCTTCGAATTTGAGAATGGACTCTGCTTGGGCTTGGCTGATGAGCCCGCCATCTACCCAAGTTTTTAATTTTTTCTTCCAGTTCATGACGCGAAAGGTTATCCGAATGAAATCGAATTCAGTCAACCTTTCTTTCTAAAATTAAAAATAGAATCGGAAATTGCGAGCGGTTATAGCAAGAGTAGAATCAGCCTTCTTCCTGGTTTCCCAAAGATTTCTGGATATTACTGCGGTATCTTTCTTTAAAATAAGATTTTTGATTCGCCGCACCGATGCCTGCTTCTTTCAATCTTTTTTCATTTGCTAAAATCCTATCCTCGTCTAGCGGATGAGTGCTTAGGTATTTTTCCAAAGGAATATCGGCGCCCTTTAACTCAGGATTTACTTTCTTCTCCTTTTGGATATCTCTGAAAAAATCGGCGATCGCTCCCGGATAATAAGGAGTGGATCTCATATAATCAAATCCGAATTCATCGGCTTCTTCTTCCATAGAACGGGAATTTGCAAGTCCAAGTAGATTTGTAGAAAGTCCCGCAATATCGGCCGCATGTTGTGCGAGATCGGGCCCAAGAACATAAGATAGAACAAAATACAAAACAAAGTATAAAGTTAGATTTGTGGATAATTGTTTGGTGGAATGTCTTCTTTCCGCATGAGCAATCTCATGAGAAAGAATTCCGGCAAGAGTCGCCTCGTTTTTTACAAAATGAAGAAGTCCAGTATATACAAATATATATCCGCCAGGAGCACAGATCGCATTGATAACCTTATCATCGTCTATTATGGTTACCTTATATTTGAATTCATCCTTGTATTGGATGGATTTAGATTTTAAGATACGGTCCACGATGGACTGTAAATATTTCTCCAAGGATCTATCTTTTAAAACTTTACCGTGTTCCTCACCGGTTACTGCTGCCTTGTAAAATTGTTCCCCTAAAAACCGGTCTACGTCCAAAGGAAATACAAGGTCCACCATCCAGCCGCAGCCTTGCAGGGAAAAAAGTAAAAATAGGACCAAGAAAAATTTGCGAACAGAAGTTTTACTCATAGGACAACTCACTCCGAATACAAACGGATTTCGTAACCGCCATAGGCGCGGATATTGATGACCACATCTTCGAACAAAAGATACTGCCCTTTGATGCCTAATAATTTTGAATCTATTTCCTTCTCCTTATCCGGGGAGAAAGACTTTGATTTTTTCGGATATTCCGAAATAGGATAACTCAATTTTGTAATTTTCTGTTCATCAGATTCAGTATAAGGAACACCCAAATCCCAAGAATCCAAAACTTCTAATAATTCTTTCTTTTTAGAAACCAGATCGAAAGGTACAGAATCTTCCGTCACCATTTTCTGCCATTTCGTTTTATCATCTATAACAGTAGTAAATTGTTTTTCGATAAGACCGGCATCCCTTCTGGAAGAAACTTCCAATAACGGGATCGCTTCCTGTGCTCCTTGGTCCACCCAACGATTGGAGACAGGTTTTTCGCGAGTGATACCCACTTTTAATCCGCTGGTGTTTGCAAGATACACCGTATGTTTTTGGAAGCAGTAACCTTCTCCCCATTCGGGTTCCCTACATGTTCCTAAATGGAAATGGCAGGTTTCAGGTCTAAGAATACATAGATCATTTTCCGCCAATGTTTGGAAGCATTGGAAACAACTTCCTTGGTTGAAACTTTTGCTAGTTATTTTTCCGCAGTTTACGCAACGTATCTTTCCGGTAAATTCCAGTTTTATTCTTTTACCGACAAGACTTGCAATTTTAAAATTTGCAGGGACAAGTTTGGCCTCTTGTTTTCCGGATTCGGAAGAAGGATACGAAGCGACTACCCAGATATATTCTACCGGGTCGATACCTTCGTGGTCCATCATTCTTAAAAATCCGGAAGAGATTTCTTTCATCGGAAAAAATATTCCTTACCACCGAGTGGTCGCAACTTACCGTCCACTTTTACCGTTAGGATAGTGCTTAGTTCTTGGCCTTTCCAGTCAAAAACCACAATTTTATCCTCGTAGGAATAATGACTGAGCTTTCCGTCAGTATGATAAAATAATTTCAAATCACTCTGCCCTTCTTTTCCCGGCAAAGAAAGTACTCCTTTTCCGGCAAGTGTCCTTCCCTCATACCATTTCGCTTTTACAGGAATAGGAGGTATGGTATTATTCGGGACCAAACCGTTGTTAGCGGTTGCTGCGTTAGGAGTTGTAGGTTCAGAACTACTTTCCGCTAATTTATCTTCCAAGGTAGAAACTTTAAGCAATGCACATTGAAAATTTCCCTCTAACCTAGGAAAGTTTTGGCCACATGGAGTTTCTTTTACATACATTTCTTGGTCGAAAGAAGCCCCAGTACGAACGCTCTGCGCGATCTTAGCGAACGCGTAAAATTTCAAGCGCCCTAAAACTTCTTTCAATCCGTATTCCCTCCATTCTCCAGTTTCGTTTTCCGCAAAAATAGAGAAGGAAAGTAAAAGTAACGATATAACGACGAATCTGATTTTCATAATTTATCTTTCGAAATTTATTTATAAAACATTAGTAGATCAGATATTTTTGGATCAATCTATTTGTAGAAGATTCAGATTCAGCATAAGTAGCCTTAAATTGTTCGTAAGTAAGACCTGCGTCGACTGACTCTCTGAATTTTTCCGTTCCCCAAAGAAAATCTATATTATGGGACCCGTCAGCGTATTGTCTCCATTTAAAATCCTTATATTTCTTTTTCATAATAGAAGTAAGGTTATACGCCATTCTGATCGGATCGTATTTACGATTTACTACAGTCAAACGAAGTCCTCTGCAGATCTCTCCTTTAAACGGTCCGAAAACCGGCTTAAAAAATACACTTTGATAATAATAATCGCCTTTGCTGTCTTCGTTCAATTCTGGGATAATATCTTCCGGTTCGTTCATCCAAGGAGCGCCAAAATATACGAATGGAGCCTGTGTTCCCCTTCCTACGGAAACATTCACTCCTTCTAATAATACTAAACCTAGATAATTCCTTGCAGAATCTAACATTGGAAGATTGGGAGAAGGTGTAGACCAAGGAATTCCTTCTCTTTCCCAATCAAATCCTCTTTTAAAGTTTTCCGGTGAGATAATATCCAATTTCACTTTTCCGCCCAGATATTCTCCATTATAGAATGCAGCAGCTTCTCCCAAAGTCATACCTGTGAAAAATAAGGAAGGAAATTCTCCTGCAAAGTTTAGAAATTTCTTTTGTATACCTTCTCCCCTTGCGCCCAGATACAATGCCGGGTTTGGATGATCTAAAAGAATAAACTTAGTATTAGGATCAGGCAAATTATCCATCAAACGTTTGAGAACGCTTAAGTAAGTATAACAACGCATTCCCATATCGACCACGTCGAACACAACTGCATCTGCACCTTTTAGGATCGCAGGGATCTCCGAGTTTTTAACCTTATAAATATGATAGATAGGAAGTTGGAAAGTCTCATCCATTGTGACCGGAGACTTGCTAAAATCTTCTTCCAATCCTAAAAATCCATGTTCGAGTCCGATCAAATGTTTGATCTTAACTTTTTTATCCTTAAATTCTTTTAAGATCTTCTCTGGATGTCTTCCTATACCGGATGGATTTGTAACAAGCACAACGGATTTACCGGAAAGACTAGGAAGCACTTGTTCGTAAAAGGAAACTTCGGCTGGAATAATTTTGGATTTAGAAATATGACTTCTGGATGACGCTTCTACACAGGAGCCTGAGGAAATTGTCAGAAAAAAAATGAGTAAAGTTAGGATTTTTTTGTTTCTTTCTTTGAACCGCATGTAAGATACCTTATTTGTTCAGTAAATAGACAGAATTCAATACATCAAGGAGAAAAAGGAAGCGATATGGCAAAGCTGCCCATCCTGCGGATTACCGCTCTCACACTGATTTTAGGTTTCGCTTTTGCATGCGCAACGGGTGACGGATCCCGACGCAAGAAAAAAGAAGAATTCACTAGAGAAGGAAATACCATCACCGTGATCGGAGAGGCTCCGATCTATAACGGAGATATAGCAAACGCAAAACAAAGAGCGATCAAAGACGCAAAAGTTAATGCGGTACGTAAAGTAGTTGGCGAAGAAATTTCCAACAAAAGCCAAGCTTCCGACGGAGAAAGTTTAGGCTCTAGTCTACTTTCCAAAACGGATGCATTCGTAAAATCTTACGATATAGTTGCAGAAGACCAAGGCAAGATAGACACTCAACCAATCTTAAAACTTACAGTTCGTTGTACTATCGAAGAATCTAAACTTTCCACTGCGGTAGAAGGTTTACTCGCCGATGTAGGAAATCCAAGGATCGTAGTTTTAGTTCCTTCTAAAGTAGGAGGAGCTCCCGTTGCTCCTTTAAGCAATGGCAATATTGCAGAAGCAGAGATTATCAAAGGACTTAAAAAAGCAGGAAACAAGATCGTTGATCCTGGACAAGCTTCTAAAACAGTGAAACCATCCGGCTTGAATGCTGATGCGGTTAACTCTTTAGATGCTGGAGCTGCTATTTTGATCCAAGCTCAATCTTCCGGTGCGGAAGTTCTGGTAGTGGGATCGGTTGAGACCGAAGACCAAGCGCCTGTAACTGCAATCGGCGGAAAAACTTTAGATAGACCTCTATTCAATACTGCTGCTACCGGACCTTATAAAGTGATCCTACTTTGGGGAGACGGTAAAGTGGTAGCATCCGGAAACGCAGACGCTCGTGGAGCGGATATCACTCAAAAAGTTTCCAGAGAAAAAGCGCTTGCTGGTTGGGCAGAAGACGTAACCAAAAAGGTAAACAAACAATTGAAAGAAGAATGGTTCAATCTCACCGAGAACAATACCATCATTCTAAAGTTTACCGGACTGGATGCGGACGAATCCACTAAATTCAAAGATGATCTAGCAGAATTGACTGCAGCAAAAGACATCAATGTTAGAACTAGCAATACAAGCGGTTCCGAGTGGGAAGTTACCTATCCAGGAAAAGACGCACTCTTTATGGACGAATTAGTCTATAAAAAAGATAGAGGATTTACTTTCTTAGCTACTAAGAAAATGAACGTTAAGTCCGCTGCAAGAGGTGTGGTTACTCTGGAGTTTACCCCGAATAAATAGTCGAACACGATCGATAAATAAAAAAGCCGGCGAGACTCGTCGGCTTTTTTATTGTAAAGTCTTACTTCTTAGCGATAGACTTCAGCTTTTCGCCGTAAGTAATTTCATGCTGCGTAAATGTTTGCCAGAACTTAGGAACCGATTCCTTATAAAGTTTGGAAACGAGAATATCCAAATGAGTATGCCAACCGCTGGAAACCATAAGTTTGCCGAATTCATCTGTCAGTTTATAATGTCTGAGAGTAAGAAGAACATCTTCTCCCCTCTCCTCCAATTCGAAACTAACTTCCGAATCAGGATGCCAAGTAAAACTTAAAAAACGAGGAGCGTCAATTGCAGTGATCGTTTCCACTCCACTGATCCCGTTTTCCATCTGCTTGAATCGATCCGGATACGTTTTTTCATCGGAAAGAGAAGAATGCAAAAAGTTTAATTCAACTTTCCCTCCCACCTTTAACTCCATAGTTCCTTTAGCTAGCCAGGTGCCGCGCTTTTCAGAATCGGTCAGATATTCCCAAACAGTTTCGATCGGCCCGGGCAATAATCTTTGGAAACGAACTTCCGCCTCCGAAGTGAAGGTCCCATACGTTTTGTTTACAGATAGATCTTTCATCACTATCTTCTCCCCTTTCTCATTTTATTGGCTTTCAATTCTTTTTCCAGAAGATCTAGTTTTCCTTCCCAGAAAGTTTTCGCTCTATCGATCCAGTCTTGGATCTCTTTCCAACCTTTGTAATCCAAGGAGTGAATCCTTCTTTGGCCGTCCACTCTCACCTGGATCAGATTACATTCTTTTAAAACCTTAAGGTGTTGGGAGATCGCAGCGGCACTTATATCAAAATGTCCCGCAATTTCTCCTGCTCCCATTTCACCTTCAAATAAAAGTTCTAAAATTTTGCGTCTGGTCGGGTCCGCAATCGCATCTAAAGCCTGCATGGGCGAATATTTAAGCGTAGACTTAATTAAGTCAATACTTAAATATATTTTTTTAGAAAATTATAGCCGGGAATATTTAGTAAAAATTGATTTTGACGATAGAAATAAAAAAAGCCACCGGAGTTTCCATCCGGTGGCGCCTGTTCCCGAAAACTACATTTGTAGAAGTTTGAGGACCGAATTCGGTTTTAGGTTTGCTTGCACTAACATCGCCGTACCACTCTGCACGAGTATTTGTTTAGTAGTTAGAGCAACCATCTCCTCCGCCATATCGGCGTCACGAATTCTGGACTCAGAGGCTTGCATATTTTCATATGCCGCCATGAGACCTTTTGCGGAATGTTCCAGCCTATTAAAATAAGCTCCCATATCCGCCCTCTGCTTCATGATCTTTCCGAGCGCAGCATCGGCTAAGCCGATTACTTCATTCGCTTCCCCAGGAGAAGAGACCGCAATCGGTCTACCATCTGCCTTGGTAAGCTTTAAAGCTCGGGAAGTCATAGTTCCAATGAAGAACCTTTCCCTTTGGTTCTGGTTCGGTCCCATATGGAACCACATAGAAGCTCTTTTGGAACCTCTAGCGAAGTCTCCTTCGAACAATTTGAATCTATTGAACTCTGCTTGAGAGGCAATACGATCCACTTCGTCGACAAGGGCGGAAACTTCCACCTGAACCAATTGTCTGTCTTCGGGGCTGTAAATCCCATTCGAGGTTTGGATGGCCAAAACCCGGATTCTTTGGATGATATCCGAAGACTGTTGAAGGAATCCTTCCGCAGTCTGGATGAAACTCATCCCGTCTTCCGTATTTCTCTCCGCTTGCCTCAGTCCGTTGATCTGCGTTCTGAGTTTTTCGGAGACAGCCAAACCCGAAGCATCGTCGCCGGCAGAATTGATCCGCATGCCGGAAGACAAAGCTTTCATGGTTTTATCCACAGCTAGCTCGTTGAACTTCAGAGAGCGGTGAGAATTCACCGCACTCAGGTTGTGATTGATAATCATCCTACACTCCTTGTAGAGAGTTTCCGGAGGATCTCCCTATCCTCCGATCGGACATGACCTGTCCGGTGCTCCGGGATGGACCCGGTCGGACCACCCGACAGGTCATTTTCTCCCGAGGAAGTTAGGATATTTTCAATCAACCGCAAGAGCGCAGACTAACGTTAGCGATCTTACAAAAGTACAATAAGCTTTAGGTTATTACTAACCCGGTTCGGTTTCTTAGGAATTTCTCCTCGGAAAAGGAACCGGAAAAAAATTGGGGAAAGAAGAATGCTGGACCCGACGTTTTTCCTGTACCTTTTCGTTATTGTCCGCAGCGAGGGCTTCGATAGCCGCAGCCTGCGACGGTGATTAGGTCCGTAGACAACGATAGCCGCATGACGCGGCTTCGGAGTTCTACAGAAAAGTTTCCCGGTGCGGGAGCATCACTGCTCCCGCTGCCGGAAAGTCCTAATTACCTAAGTAACTGGAGGACAGACTGAGGTCTTACGTTAGCTTGTGCTAACATTGCAGTTCCCGATTGAACCAAAATTTGGTTCTTGGTAAATGCAACAGTTTCCTCTGCCATATCCGCGTCCCTGATTCTCGACTCTGAAGCTTGGATGTTCTCGTAAGCTACCATTAGGCCTTTAGATGCATGCTCTAAACGGTTATAGTAAGCTCCAAGATTTGCTCTTTGTTTGTTGATTTTCATTAAAGCATCGTCAAGAAAGCCGATTGCTTCGTTTGAAAGTTCCGCAGTAGAAAGAGTCAAAAGTGTTCCGTCAGACTTGATCAAATTCAGAGCCTTAGCGGTCATAGTTGCGATATAAACACGTTCCCTCTGGTGCTGGTTCGGTCCGATGTGGAACCACATAGAAGCGGTTCTTGATCCACGAGCGAAATCGCCTTGGAGCAATGCCATCTTGTTGAACTCTGCTTGGGAGGAAATGCGATCAATTTCGTCTATGAGCTGAGAAACTTCTACTTGGATCATCTGACGGTCTTCTGCACCGTAGATTCCGTTGGAAGATTGGATAGCAAGTACACGGACCCTCTGGATGATATCATTAGTTTCCTGCAGATATCCTTCAGTTGTTTGGATCAGGGACATGCCGTCCTCAGTGTTTCTCTCCGCTTGGCGAAGTCCTTTCACCTGAGTTCTCATTTTCTCGGAAACGGCTAGACCGGATGCATCATCCCCGGCGCGGTTGATACGCATACCAGAAGAAAGTGCCTCCATGTTTTTCGCCACTTCGTTGTTCTGGAACTTCAGAACGCGGTGGGAGTTAATCGCGGCTAAGTTATGGTTAATGATCATTTGTTTCCTCCTTGAAACTGAGATCATGAGCCCGGCGTCCGTGCCGGGATCTGTGCTGGTTTGGTTTTGGTCTTTTTTCTATATGTTTAAATGAAGGCTGAGATCTGGGATAAACCTAGAAATTCAGGGTTTCCTTCAGATATATCTTCGGTGAAGCACCTGGCCTAGATTAATTTTAACGAAAATGGATCTTTTCGCCAATTTTAGCCTATTTTTGATGATTTTTAGCTGTTTTTAAAGAAAGGAAGAAAAAGGATTTGGAGAATTTTTCTAAAAAATTTTCCTTTTTTGGGCTCATCTAAAAGTTCGAACGAATCGGAAATTTCCATAAGCATTTTTTTAGAAAAAGAGGCTACCCTTCCCCGCATCTGATCATTTTTCAAAAAATTTCCGAAATCGGTTTGCATATCCTAGTTCTAAGAAGATATTTTGCGATTGTTTTCGTATTTCTTAAAGTACTATGAGCCAACCTAAAACAAAAAAAGAAACAGAAGATCTATTAGAATTATACAGACAAATGCTTTTGATCCGCCGCTTCGAAGAAGCTTCCGCAAAAGCGTACAGCATGGGTAAAATCGGCGGCTTCTGCCATTTATACATCGGTCAAGAGGCTGTGGGTGTCGGAGCAATCTCTGCTCTAGAACAAAAAGATTATATAGTCTCCACCTATAGGGATCACGGCCACGCACTCGCAAGAGGCCTAGAACCCAAGTCTCTCATGGCGGAATTATACGGCAAAAAAACTGGGATCGTATCCGGTAACGGAGGCTCCATGCACTTCTTCGATAAAAAGAAAAACTTCATGGGAGGACACGGGATCGTAGGCGGACATATCTCTCTTGCAGCAGGTATCGCATATGCATCCAAGTACCGCGAAGACGGCGCAGTTACATTATGTTTTTTTGGAGAAGGTGCAGCCAACATCGGCTCTTTTCACGAAGGTATGAATTTGGCCGCCATCTGGAAACTTCCCTTAGTGATGATCTGCGAGAACAATCATTATGCAATGGGAACTCCAGAGTATAGAGCTCTTTCAGTCAAAGATGTTTCAGTAAGAGCGGCCGCCTACGATATCGCAAGAGATCATATAGAAGGCGACGAGGTTCGAAAAGTTAGAGAACACGTAAGAGTTGCTGTGGAAAGAGCAAGAAGAGGAGAAGGCCCTACCCTCATGGAAATCTCCACATACAGGTTCAGAGGACACTCCATGTCCGACCCTGCAAAATATAGAACCAAAGAAGAATTAGAAAAATATAAACAAGGCGACCCACTTATCAAAGCCGAAAAGGATTTACTCTCCGCAGGTTGGGCCCAAGAAGAATTGACCAAGATGGACGAAACCATTCTCAAAACCGTAGAAGAGGCAGTAGACTTCGCCGAAAAAAGTGAAGAGCCCCCTCTTGGCTGGCTATACAAGCATGTTTATGCGGAGAACGTATAATGGCAGTCCTCACATATAGAGAAGCACTCAATCGAGCCATGACGGAAGAGATGGAGAAGGATCCGAATATCTTTCTCATGGGAGAAGAAGTAGGACATTACGAAGGGGCTTATAAAGTTTCCCAAGGAATGCTCGCAAAGTTCGGAGAAAAAAGAATAATAGATACTCCTATTTCAGAGAACGGATTTGCGGGAGTCGGGATCGGCGCCGCAATGGTGGGACTTAGACCGATCATTGAATTTATGACCTGGAACTTTTCACTTGTTGCAATCGATCAGATCATCAACTCAGCAGCCAAAATGAATTATATGAGCGCGGGACAATTCCCGATCCCAATCGTTTTCAGAGGTGCGGGTGGCGCCGGCGGAAGACTTGCTGCCCAACATTCCCAATCATTTGAAAGTTGGTACGCACATATTCCTGGACTCAAAGTGCTAGCGCCCTACACTCCCTCGGATGCCTACGGACTATTAAAAACTTCCATCCGAGACAATAATCCAACCATCTTCATAGAGAGCGAAGTACTGTACGGCTCAAAAGGAGAAGTTCCGGAAGGTGAATTCTTGATCCCGATGGGAAAATCGGATATCAAAAGAGAAGGAACACAACTCACTATCATCAGTTGGTCCAGAGCTCTTATGTATGTTCTGCCCGCGGCGGAAAAACTGGCAAAAGAAGGAATTTCAGTAGAAGTTTTAGATCTAAGAAGTATAAGACCTTTAGATGAGGAAGGGATTTTGGCTTCCGTCAGAAAAACAAACAAAGTTTTGATAGTGGAAGAAGGCTGGAATGTGGCAGGATTCGGAGCACAAGTCGCTTATTTGATCCAAAAAGAGGCGTTCGATTATCTAGATTCTCCGGTAGAAAGGATAACACAGGAAGATGTGCCCATGCCTTATGCTGCGAATCTGGAAAGATCCTCGCTTCCCAGCGAGGAAAAAATAATCAAAAAAGTAAGAGATATGATTAAGTAAATCATAATATTCGAATATTATTATATTATAAATAGGAAAATTAAATGGCAAAAATTTCCGAAATGACCCAACTTTCCCCGACCATGTCGGAAGGTGTTTTGGTAAAATGGCTAAAGAAGAAAGGCGATTCTGTCGCTCCCGGAGAAATATTAGCCGAGGTAGAAACCGACAAAGCGGTCATGGAAATGGAAGCCTTCGATTCCGGAGTAATCCTTGAAATTTTGGCCCAGGAAGGCGCCAAACTCCCTGTGGGAGCCCCGGTGGCCATCATCGGAAAAGCGGGAGAAGATATCACTTCCCTACTTTCCGAAGCAAAATCCAGGTCTTCAGCTTCGGGAGCGTCTTCCCAAGCTGCGGCTCCTTTGGCCGCCCAGAGTTCTTCACCTTCCCCGAACCCGGCGCCTAAAAAAACTGAAATTGTAGTCACTTCGACAACCCCGGAACCAGAGGAAGAAGAAGCCTCCTCAACGAAAGAAAGCCCGGTTACCAGGGGCCTTTCTCCTGGAGCTCTGGAAGGAAGAGTCAAGGCTTCCCCTCTTGCCAAAAGACTCGCGCAAGAGAGTGGAATTGATCTTTCTAAGATCAGAGGAAGCGGACCGGACGGTAGGATTATAAAAAGGGATATTGAAAATGGGATCTCCGCATTTTCGTCTAGCGGAACTTCACCATTTGCAGGTGAGCATATCCAAGAAGAGAAACTTCCGATCTCAGGAATGAGAAAAACAATCGCTTCTAGATTGGTCCATTCCAAAACCCACCAGCCTCATTTCTATTTGGATATGGAGATCGATGCGGATGCTCTCGTTCAATTGAGGGAAAATTTCAACTCCGACCTAAAGGAATCAGGAGAAGAGATCAAACTTAGTATCAATGATTTTATCATCAGAGCTTCCGCTCTTGCGCTCCTAAAAGTTCCCGAAGTTAATTCTTCCTGGAGAGAAGATCATATCCTAAAGCATGGAAGAGTGGATATAGGCGTGGCAGTTTCTATCGAAGGTGGACTCATCACTCCTTATGTTAGGAATGCAGACAAAAGGTCCGTTTTGGAAATCGGTAGGACGGTAAAAGAGCTTGCTTCCCGTGCAAGGGAACGAAAACTCAAACCGGAAGAGTTTTCAGACGGAACCTTCACTGTTTCCAATTTGGGAATGTTCGGTGTAAATCGTTTTGCTGCGGTAATCAACGAACCGGAAGCCGCAATCCTAGCGGTAGGAAACGTGGTATCTAAACCCGTAATCAAAAACGGAAATATAGTCCCCGGAAAAACTCTTTCAGTCTGTCTATCCTGCGATCATAGAGTGGTAGACGGTGCGGTGGGAGCCGGTTGGTTGGAAGTGTTTCGAAATTTTCTGGAACATCCTCTTCGGTTACTTGCCTGATTTCTTTGTGGGCGAAGAAGCAGTGGACCAAGATTCCAATCTTAAGATCAGAGACCAAAAAGTTAAAAAGGCGGCAATGCTACTTCTGTCCTTAGACAAGGACGCGGCTGCTAAGGCATTGGCACAACTGGATGAAAAGTTGATCGAAGAGATCGTCCAGGAAATGGCGAAGATCAAAACGATCAGCAAGTCCGAAAAAGAAGAAGTTCTTTTAGATTTCCAAGGTTCCTTAAAAGACCTAGCTGCAGAATCCAGAGGCGGAATCGAGACCGCTAGAGAATTACTCCAAAAATCTTTAGGAAAAGAAAAATCGGAAAACATATTAGGAAAACTGGATAGAAAGGACACTGAGGAGGACTTTTCCTTCTTAAACGACGCAGAACCTCAGACTCTTGCTCACCTACTCGCTCCCGAACATACCCAAACTATCGCAGTCACTCTTGCATTCTTACATCCAAAAAAAGCGGCCGAAACACTTAAGTTTTTGCCAAAGGAGCTCCAAAGTAAGGTGGCGCTTAGACTCGCAAACACCACCAAAACCCATCCTGATGCGATCCGGCAAATCGCAAAAGTTCTGAAGAAAAAATATGAACAAAGAGATAAATCAGAATTCAGCGAAGCAGGCGGAGCAGAAGCTCTTGCAAATATCCTGAATCATATGGATAAATCTTTGGAAGAAACCATTTTAAAAGAATTGGAAGAACAGTCTCCGGAACTGGCCTCTCAAGTCCGGGAAAAATTGTATACATTCGAAGATGTACTTCTTCTCAACTCAAAAGAAATGAGACTGCTCATCAATCGGATCGGAGACGACGATCTAATAGCTATCGCACTCAGAGGATCTTCCGACCAGATCAAAGCCCATTTCTTCGAGGCAATGTCCAAAAACAGGGCTAACGATATTTTAGAAAGCATGGATATCCGCGGGAAAGTGACCTTAAAAGAGATCACAGACGCAAGGAACAGCGTGTTGACTGCACTGCGTGATTTGGAAGAGATCGGGGAAATTATTATTAAAAAGGACTCGGAAGAGTTTATCTAATCCGGAGCTGACGGGACTCGAACCCGCGACATCCTGCGTGACAGGCAGGCACTCTAACCAGCTGAGCTACAGCTCCTTTTATGAAGAACATAATTTCTGAGCGAGCTCGGGGGTCAATTCGTTTATCTGAAAAAGGGATGAATTTTTAAGTCCATTCCATAGCCTTTCCAATAGCGGAGTTTTTCCGACTGTCGGCCTTCTTAGATGCTTCAAGAAAAAAAACCAAAGGACCTGCTCGAAGAGAGGGTATTTACTCTTTCTAATTTTTTATCCGTCTCTAGAGTTTTACTTCTTCCTTTTTTTATACAATTCACTCGCAAACATATCGAGTCTCCTCGTAGCAGCGAATATTTATTTTTAGCCATAGGTACATGCATTCTTGCGGTGCTGACGGATTTTTTAGACGGGTTTCTAGCCCGCCTACTTTCCCAAGAATCAGTCTTGGGAAAGTATCTCGATCCTATCTGCGACAAGTTTGTTACTATTGGCGGTCTATCGGTAATCGTTCATTATTACCAGTTTCCTCTCTGGATTCTTATCATATATATCCTAAGAGAGATTTTGGGAGTTTGGTTGGGTGGATTCTTATATTTAAAAAGAGGGATCCAAGGAAAACCGAATTGGTGGGGTAAGTTCGGAGTGGGTCTTGTCGCGGCCGCAGTTTTGTGGTATATGACCTTACCACTGATCGGTCCAAGTTTACCTGAAAATCACTTCTTCCATCATCCGGAATATTCAGGTTATATTTTGGTCTTAGTACTAAGTATCGGAGTGGTGGCTTATTCCAAAAGATATTGGGATATAGTGTTCCATCCTGAAAGATTCATCTTAGATCCGGAAGATAAAAAGCAAAAGAAAAAGTACGAATTGGTCTGATCCTCAGCCCAGTTTGAATTTCCTTGACACCGGAGCCTCCTCACCCATTCTGTCAATCGCGACCGCTCGGGTGGTGGAATTGGTAGACACGCAAGCTTGAGGTGCTTGTGCCGGTTCGGTGTAGGGGTTCGAGTCCCCTCTCGAGCAATTCGTCCTACCTGGCCCACTTTCCTCCATCCCGAAATACCAACCCTCGGTAGAACTATGACATCGGGTGCTCTCTCCGTTAAAGATTTCTTAGACAAAGCCAAACTTGTTTCTTACGGTTTTTTCGGATTATTGATCCTATTTCTGATCTTATTCTTCTCTTCTCCCTATATTTTAGTTTCAAAAGCGGACCCCAAAAAATCGGACGCTATCGTTCTGGAAACAATTGAAACAGGAAAAAAAGACAAATTCAAACAAGCTGCGACTTTATGGAAGAAGGGCCTAGCTCCAGTGATCGTTATACTACATTCTCCTCCCAACCAAGATTCCGATTTGGGGATTGTAGGAGATCCTAGCGGTGCTTTACAAACCTATCTAGTTTCTCTCGGAGTGGATGAGACTAAAATATTGGTTTATACCGTCGAAGCCGGTCCTCAGGAATTCCCTAAAACTCTCTTAAAGATAGCGCTGGATCGTCAGTGGAAAACTTTTCTTTTGGTAGGAAAAGAATACGATTCTGCAACCTTGTTAAAATTATATAGGAATGTTTTGGAACCTGCGGGAATTTATATCGCAGTCTCCAAAGTAAACGAAGGGATTGGTTCTTGGGATTGGTTTACGAAACCGAAAAGCCTGGAATCCATCCTTGGAAGACTCTCTAAACATTTATATCTGATACTATTAGGAAATTAAAATGTCCCACGACTTAAAAGAAACAAACGAACTTATCCAGCAAAGAATCGAGAAGATCAAAAACTTAAAGGAGAAGGGAGTAGACCCCTACCCGGTCCGATTCTTCCCTGACTCGGATTCCGCATCTTTGATAGAGATGTATTCTAAGACCCCGACAGGTCCTGAAAAAAAATTCCTATTAGGCGGGCGTTTGCATTCCAAACGTGTAATGGGAAAGGCAAGTTTCGCTCATTTAAAGGATAAGTCCGGGGTCATCCAGCTTTATGCAACCAGAGACGATCTAGGAGAAGAGAATTATACTCTTTTTAAAAGTTTGGATTTAGGAGATCTGATCGGAATCGAAGGTTACCTTTTTCAAACTCAAAAAGGAGAAACTACTCTTCACTTAACTTCCGTTACTTTACTTGCAAAATGTGTCCGCCCACTTCCTGTTGTGAAAGAGAAAGACGGAGTTATCTACGACGCATTCGCCGATGTAGAACAAAGATATAGAATGCGTTATGTGGACTTGGTGGTAAACGATCATGTAAGGGATACTTTTATCACTCGCAGCAGGATCGTATCCGAGATCCGCAATTTCCTAACTTCCGAAGGATTTTTAGAAGTGGAAACTCCAATGATGCAACCGATTGCGGGAGGTGCTGCAGCTAGGCCGTTTGTGACTCACCACAATACATTGGACATGCAATTATTCTTAAGGATCGCTCCGGAATTGTATCTAAAACGCCTGATCGTCGGCGGACTAGACAGAGTATTCGAATTGAATCGCAACTTTAGGAACGAGGGAATTTCTACCAAACACAATCCGGAGTTCACTATGCTAGAAGCATATATGGCCTACGGCGACATGGGAAAAATGTTGGAGTTAACGGAAAAACTGATAACCTCTGTAGCTCAAAAGATCTGCGGAACTCTTAAGATCAAATATGGCAATGATCTAGTGGATCTAAGCCCTCCTTGGAGGAGAGTGAAATACGTGGATATTATCAAAGAATATTCAGGGATCGATTTCTCTCAGATAAAGACCCTAGAAGAAGCCAAAGAAAAAGCTAGCTCCGTAAAAGTGGACGCAAGTAAATGTACTTCTATCTGGAAAGTAGCGGACGAAGTATTCTCCGAAAAAGCGGAACCGAATCTAATCCAACCAGTATTCGTGACGGATTATCCTAAGGAACTTTCTCCATTGGCAAAATCGAATCCTGAAAACCCTGATTATGTGGAAAGATTCGAACCTTATATTGTAGGTAGAGAGATCGGAAATGCATTCTCAGAGTTAAACGATCCATTCGATCAAAAAGAAAGATTCGAAGATCAGGTGAAACAAAGAGAAGCGGGAGACGATGAGGCATTCATGATGGACGAGGATTATATCCGTGCGCTCGAATATGGAATGCCTCCGACGGGTGGTCTCGGGATCGGAATAGATCGTTTGGTGATGTTACTCACAAATTCTCATTCTATCAGAGATACTATCCTATTCCCTCTGATGAGACCTGAATAAGAAATCTCCGATTAAAGCCCGGGGATCCATCGAGATATTCCGGGTAACGAATCCTTAACCAGAGACAAACGTTGGCTCAGGCAATAATCTTTTAATGATTTGTGATCGTTAATTTTGCCTGAGAATCCAATTTCTCTTTTAGGTCCTTCAATAAAGATTTTAGATTGTCTGTATTCGAAGAACTTAAAGTGAATGTGTTCGTATTGTCTCGAGAAGAAAAGCTGAACTGGATCTCTTTTGCGGAGAACAATTTGTCGGCAACATCCGAAGGAAGAATGGACACAACTCGAACAGTATCCCCATAATCGGTAGAAGTCTTTCTGAGGTTATGCCAGGTTTGATCTAACTTCATAGAGATCCCGATCGGAAAACTTTCTTCAAAAGAGCTCATATAATATTCCAAGAAGATCGGTTTCTCCCCTGTCTTATTCACAAGAATTCCTTTAAAATTCAAAGAACCCGGTTTTCCAAGGCTGCAGAAAATTGCGCCGGGACAAATAGGACCACTTCTGAAAAGTGTCTGCTCCACTACGGGTTCGGGAAGGACTTGGACACGAGCCGAGCAAGAATTCAGTAAAACGGCAAAAAATACCGCGAAAATAGAAACATGTAAAAAAGAGAAATTAGAACGGATCATTGAAAAGCGGTCTCCTCTGTGATTTCCGTTCCATTCTTCTCACGATCTCCCAAAGGTGAAGTAAAAAAATCCGTTTTCAGGGAAGCCGAGGATACGTTCCATGGTAATAGAACTATGATTTCCTACCCGAAAGAAAAGATAAACGTCCTCCTATTAGAGAATGTACACCAAGACGCATTCCAACTCTTTCAAAAAGACGGTTTTAATGTCCGCCTTCTCCCCCAAGCCATGGGCGAAGACGAACTTTCGAAAGAAATCGAGAACATTCATGTTCTGGGGATTCGAAGTAAGACCAATCTGACCGCACCTGTTTTAGCAAAGGCCAAACGACTGATGACCGTAGGTTGTTTCTGCATCGGGACAAACCAAGTAGACTTGGCGGAAGCGGAAAAGAAAGGGATCCCAGTATTTAACGCTCCTTATTCCAATACTCGTTCGGTTGCTGAACTTGTAATTGCAGAAGTCGTAATGTTAGCAAGAAGGGTCCCGGACCATATCCGTAACACTCATGCAGGGATATGGAATAAAATTTCTAAGAACTGTTTCGAGGTTCGAGGAAAAACATTGGGGATCGTCGGTTACGGTCATATCGGTAGCCAGGTTTCCGTGCTTGCGGAAGCAATGGGCCTAAAAGTGGTTTATTATGATACCCAAACCGTTCTTCCCTTAGGAAATGCAACTCCCCTCAATTCTTATGAAGAACTATTATCCGTATCTGATTTTGTTACCTTCCATGTGCCTGAACTTCCTGAAACGATGAATTTATACGGTGGAAAAGAGATCAAGGCAACTAAAAAGGGAGCTTATATTATCAACCTTTCCAGAGGTAAGGTTGTGGATTTGGAAGCGCTTGCTGAGGCGATTAAGTCAGGTCATATCGCTGGTGCAGGAGTCGATGTTTTTCCACAAGAGCCTGAATCCAATAGCGATCCGTTCATTACTCCACTGCAGAATTTGCAAAACGTAATATTGACCCCTCATATCGGCGGTTCTACGGAAGAGGCTCAGAAGAATATCGGGACAGAAGTTGCATCTAAACTTCTGAAGTTTGTAAACAACGGCTCGACTACTTTTGCGGTAAACTTTCCGAACATAGAATTGAATCCGATCCCGCAGGGAATGTATAGGATACTGAATGTTCATAAAAACCAACCTGGATTCTTGAAAGATATCAACAGTATGGTTTCCGAGATTGGAGCAAATATCAGCTCCCAACATTTAGGAACGAGCGCTGAAATAGGTTATCTCTCCATGGTAATCAATATGAGCGTTGGAGACGAACTGAAAGAGAGAATTGAAAGACATCCTGGATCTATCAAGACCAGAATTCTTTACTGATTTACATTCAAACCAAAAATTTCAGTTTATATTCTCTTGGAGAAATGATTTCGATTTTCTGAAACTGTTTTAATTTTAGAAGATCGGAGTCTCCACTCAAGATCCAATCCGACTTAGAAAATTCCGCAATATGCAGAATATTGTCATCGTCCGGATCAGCACAAACTTTCGGGGGACGACCTTTAGGTTGGTAAACTTTTGCCCCGCCCCTAAGATGATCTAAAACCTCTCGGATATCAACTTCTTTGATCTTAAATTTCCGGGAACATACTTCTTTGAATTCAGTAAGGATCCATTCTGACAGTATGATCTCGTGATTTAACCAAACATGGTCAAACACCTCTGCGGTATATCCTTGGAATAAATAACTAGAAAGAAGTACGTTCGTATCTAGAACAATCTTCAAGAGATATCTTTGTAGATATCTTCTTCGCTGAGATATCCAGCTTTTTCCGCGTAACTTTTCAGGTTTTTACGGAATCGTTTTGCTTCGGTTAAAAAGAAATATTGTCTCAGTGCAGCTTGAACCACTTCACTTTTGGAAACTTTTTGTCTACGTGCGCTTTTAAGTAACATAGATTCCAATTCCTCGTCTAGACTAACCGAGACCACTTTCCTCATCTCAGACCTCTGTATTACAAAGAATGACAGCAGAAAATCAAGAGAAAGAAAGAAGGAATAAAGGAAAAGTGATTCCGGAATAATAAATTTCCAAAGAAGAATGTATTACTACCAATTCGCTTAATAAATTAGCAATGTAAGAGGATGTCCTGAACTTCTCTAAAAATCTGCCATGTAGTAACGTAGACTCATTAGGAAGACTTCCTGAAGAAATCACTATCCAATCTCGCATCTTCTCTGCTTAATCTCAATAAATGTTCGCTATATTGGAAAGTGACTTAATATTTTGGTGCATTGCACGATTTTCTATTTGTCCGGGGCTGAATATAAGGTTACTGGTATAGAAATTGCTTTAAATAGGATATTCGTCGATTCGATCGATTTTTTCAGGATCGTAAAAGGATCTTAATCGGAACGTAAGCGACTTAATCTAAGCTCTTTCAGAAAACCGGGAGGATAACCGCCATGAAATACAATAGAATCCCCTCCACACTTAACGTAGGCTTTCAGGTGTTAGAAAGTTCGAAGTTGAGGATAGCAGAAAATGTGCTCGTAGGAATCGTGCATAGAACGGAAATTCCATGGGAACCGGGTACAAACCTAGCTCTCAAAGTAGGAACGATCAGTGTCTCCGGTTCAATCGATATTCCTATGAAGGTGATCAAGTGTGATCGTGTATCCGATGTGGAATACGACGTGTTCTTGAATTACACCGAAAAGGATTTCGATAAGATCAAAGAGATAGAAGAATTGATCCAAACCTTAGCTTAAGGTTTGTAAACAAACACCGGGATGACCCGGTGTCGTTTTGAATTTTTATTTGAGGATTTCGTCGTTCTTGTTTATGCGACGAACAGATCCGCTTTCTGGATCATGGTAAGAGAAATTTTGCTAGGATTCGCTTTTTGTGGAAAATATACGATCTCTTCGCCTACGAGTCTTCTGTTTTTATCCAATTCGATGATAGAACCGTCTTTTAAATGAAGAATGATGTCTATCCCTCGGTAGTTTACGTATCTTTCCATTTGCTCTTTAAATTTGCTGCTTACCATGTTCGCCCCTAACTACAAAACGTTGGAGGAAAACTATTCCGGTACTATAAAAGTACAAGTTTTTTTTGAAGAATATCAGGAAATTTTTTTATGTCTCCGAATTTTTCGTACTAAACATGTGTGAGTGGCAAATACGTTATCCGACACCGATATCTATTTAAGATCCGTTTACTTTAAATTTGTTACGTAGAATTCTTCGAGTATAGTCTCAAGAAGTTCCGGGCGATCATGATGCATATTATGACCTGCATCCTCTATTTCAATATATTTTAAATTTCTAATATGCGAGAATACTTCTTTACTATCATCCAACGCAAGATGAGTTTTCTGCCCATAGACGACCAGAACATTGCAGGAGATTGTTTCCCAAAGATGTCTAGTAAATTGGGGACTTAAAAATACAGGAGGTCCGTTTTTGTAGGAAGGATCACTCTTCCACATATAACCGCCTTCTTCTGCTGGCCTTGTTAGAGTTTCCGTGATCTTTAAAAGTCTTTCTTTAGGGAGTCTTGGGTAGATGGGAGCCAATCTTGCCGCTGCATCTTCCACCGATTTAAAATTTTTTTGGCGCTTTCTGTCTTTTCCCGCAAGGCTGAGCTCCCAATTTTCCAACCAGCCAAGGAATCTTCTTCTTTCTTTTTCCGGATCTTGGATAGAACTAAATCCTTCCAGACATATGAGACTCTCCACTCTTTCTGGATACAATCCAGCAAGACGGGAGCCAAGCCCTCCTCCCATAGAATGCCCAAGTATATGGAATTTTTCAGGAAGAAATTTTTGGATGAAAGTTTTTGTATCCACCAATGGAAGCATGAAGTGGTAGAAACCTTCTCTCAGCCATTCGGAATCCCCATGACCTCGATAATCGAAACGATATAGATCGAAATGTTTGGATAAATATTCTTCTTGGAACAAAAATGTTTGGGAAGAATCCATAAACCCATGTAGAAGAAGCAATGCTCTTCCCTTTCCATTGTCTCTCTTTGTATAATGGAGTTTATATCCGCCGGATTCGAAAAATCCACTTTCTTGGTTTTTATTCTGAGGATCCGAGACTTCCATAGGGTCACGATGCTGGGAAAACAGAACTTGAAAACAATTCCTTTGCGTTTTCTGACATTTCAGGCAAAGAAAGTTCTGTAATTCGTTTTAGATCCCAACTTTCTTCACTTTGAAAATTGCTTAAAAATTTTTCTAAATAAGAGATAATAAGGGCGTTTTGCTCTCTTCCAAGCGAAGAAAGTTCTCCAGTTTCGGAAAGTTTGAGGAACTTCTCCTTGGATTTCTCCGCTTGCATCTTTGATCCGCGTATATTCGGTTTTACAAAAACTTTATTTAAGGAGATTGCAAGCTGGATCCATCCATGCAATAGAAGTTTTCTTCCACCTGCTTCCTTCTTCCATTGAAATTCGAATACTTCGTGTAGTTCGAAATATCTTCCTTTTCGATAGAGTTTTATTCCTTCCTCCCAGGCATAATCGAAGCTCGCATCCGCGTCTCCTTGTTTCACTTTTTCTAATATGGAAAGTATTTCAGGGTCGAATTCCATTTTCTCCCCATTCCGATCTCGGGATCTCAGGCAGTCGTATTTTGAAGATTGGAAGAATATCCCTTACATATTTTCTTTTTCTCATTCCGAGTAGAACTATTCCCTTCTCCAAAAGTGAGGCTAAATGAAATACCATTAGGGAGGACAAAGTTTCCGGAGCTTCTCCTTGTGAATGAAATCGAGAGATCAGATTTCGGTACAGCCCAGAAAGATTTTCGGAAGAACGGATCTGTATTTGTTCTTCCAACAGAGGAAGAGCTGTGTTCAGTACTCGCAGATATTCCTCGGCAGATTCTTTTCCTTTTTCTGAATATACTTCGTCGATTACTGCTCTCAAAATAGGGATCCAGGATTTTTGTAGAAGGATTTGGAATTGTTCTTCGGAGCGAATCTTTTCTCCATATGTTTGCCAAAGTTTGGAAAGTGAATTCCGATTTGGGTTGGGAGAAAGAGTTTCAAGAAGAGAGGATTCTAATTCTAGGATTTGTAGTAGCTTCGACTGATCCGGGGTTTGGCTCTGAGGAGTGTAGGATAGCCGAACCATTCCTTTTCCCGCTTGGAAAGAGTTGAGCGGCCGGTTGATTAGAGGGAGAAGGTCGAAGTTACTACAGATTTCGAGTAAAGTTTTGCCTTCTGACCGATTTCGGAGAAATCCATCCTCGTACCAATTCCCTGGGAACTGAACCACTGCGAATCCGTTTTCTTTTCCGGCGATTTTCTCAGCAATTTGTAGGCACTTCGACAAAGAAGTATGAGTATATTCCTCTTCCTCCAAAGGAAAAGTATTGCTGGAAATTCCATAAAACTGGATTTTTCCCTCTTTTTTTGCCTTCTCTAAAAACTGGAATGCCTCTTTGATCCTACGATAGTATTCCGCATGGGCCTCTTCTTTCGAGAGGCCATTCTTTTCAGAATGGCTTAGAAAATATTCAGGATTATGCAGTAAGAAGGCGTCGATGGTAGAAAGTCCAAGGCGTTTTCTAGATCTTTCCAACTGGTCTTCTAAAAATCCAGGGGAGATACAATGGTAACAGCCGGATTGGTAGTAAGTAATTTCCGGAAATTGATCCTTCTCCTTTTCTTTGGACTCGACCAATTTCATATTCCGGCCTTGGATATATCCTGCTTTCGTGACTATAAAAATTTCCTTTCGGTGGAGTTGCCTTTTTTTGAAATTTTCATCCAGGACTTTGCCCACTAGACTTTCCGCTTCCCCATCTCCGTAATTGGCTGAAACATCTATGACGTTTACTCCCGATTTAAGTGCGAGAATAAGGGCGTCCTTATGTTCCGGATCTTCTAGTCCGATCCTATATCCGCCGAACGCAATTCGGGAAAGCCTAAGGTCCCTGAATAAAAAATATCCAGGTCCTTCCCCCTTTTTCCCTGGGGGAAATTTTTCCTTTCTCCCCTCGTGAAGGATTTCTCTATACAAAGACTGAAATGGGTCTTTTGAAATCATTTGCGGTTTTTTGAATTTTCGCGTCGCACTAAATGAGACCAAGTCTAAATATTCCTCTGCAAATGTCCATTTTTTGTCTTTTAGTTTAAAAGTGCTTTTCGTCTGGGCCTTATTTTTTATCCTACTTTGTAGAGGGATTCTAAATTCGATCTTTCGTTTTTGCTCCCTTCCTCAAACAAATCGATGACTTCTTCCCATGATCCTCACAGGAGATTTTGAATGGATTTTCAAGCTGGATATCTAAGGTCGTCCATCGGTAGAAAGACTATCGTTGCGATTACCGGAATCATTCTCTTCGGCTTTGTGTTTGTACACATGCTGGGGAACCTCCAGATCTTCCAAGAACCGGATAAGATTAACACTTACGCTGAGTTCTTACACAATTTAGGCGGACTATTATGGCTAGCCCGCGGAATTCTTTTAGTAGCGTTCGTATTACACGTTTACTACGCCCTCAAGCTGTCCTTGGAAAACAAGAAAGCAAGACCGGTTGGCTATGTAAAAGAAAGTACGATCCAAGCTACATTGTCTTCCCGCTATATGGCTTTAACAGGTTCCGTATTATTAGCTTTTGTAATATACCATTTGCTTCATTTTACTTTAGGTAAGATCCAGCCGGAGAACTTCGCGCTCCAAGAAACCATTGGCGATAAACAAAGACATGACGTTTACTCCATGGTGATCTTAGGGTTCAAGAATGTTTACGTTTCTGTTTCCTATATAATAGCGATGACCTTGCTTGCGTTCCACCTTCGTCATGGAGTAACGAGCGTTTTCCAAACTCTTGGATTTAACACTCCTTTCTGGGCGCCTAAGACGAACGCATTTGCGATACTCTACGCTTTAACCATCTTCATCGGCAATACTTCCATGCCGGTTGCCATTCTTCTCAACTTCGTGAAAGTTCCAGGAGCGCAATAATGAGTTTAGATTCCAAAATCCCATCGGGTCCCTTGGAAAAAAAATGGGACGATTACAAATCCCATATCAAATTAGTTAACCCGGCTAACAAAAGAAAATATACAGTTATCGTAATCGGAACAGGACTCGCAGGAGGTTCCGCTTCGGCTACATTAGCAGAATTAGGATATAATGTTAAAACATTCTGCTTCCAAGATAGCCCGCGTAGAGCTCACTCTATTGCTGCCCAAGGTGGTATCAACGCAGCGAAAAACTACCAAAACGATGGCGACTCAGTTTATCGTTTATTCTACGATACGATCAAAGGTGGAGACTTCAGAGCAAGAGAAGCGAATGTATATCGTTTAGCTCAAGTTTCTACAAACATCATCGATCAATGCGTTGCCCAAGGTGTTCCTTTCGCAAGAGAATATGGCGGACATTTGGACAATAGATCTTTCGGTGGAGCCCAAGTTTCCCGTACATTCTATGCAAAAGGTCAAACAGGACAACAGCTTCTGTTAGGAGCTTACTCCGCACTTTCCAGGCAGATCGGTTTAGGAAATGTGAAGATGTATCCTAGAACCGAAATGTTGGACTTAGTTGTAATCGACGGTCATGCAAAAGGTGTTGTGATCCGAGATCTGGTAACCGGCCAAGTGACTGTTCATTCTGCTGACGCAGTGGTTCTTGCTTCCGGAGGATACGGTAACGTATTCTACCTTTCCACAAACGCGAAAGGATCTAACGTTACTGCGACTTTCCGCGCATACAAAAAGGGAGCTTTCATGGCGAACCCTTGTTACACTCAGATCCACCCTACTTGTATCCCAGTTTCAGGTGACCATCAATCCAAGTTGACCTTGATGTCCGAGTCTCTTAGAAACGACGGACGTATCTGGGTCCCTAAAAAACAGGGGGACACTCGTAACCCTGCGGATATCCCTGAGAGCGAAAGAGATTATTACTTGGAAAGAAAGTATCCAAGTTACGGAAACCTTTGTCCTCGCGATATTGCTTCCCGTTCCGCAAAAGAAGTTTGCGACGCAGGATTCGGCGTAGGACCAGGAGGCCAAGGTGTATATCTAGACTTCTCCTCTGCGATCAAACGTTTGGGAGAGCATACAATCGCGGAAAGATACGGAAACCTATTCCAGATGTATGAGCAGATCACCGGAGAAAATCCTTACAAAGTTCCAATGAGAATTTACCCTGCTGTTCACTATACAATGGGAGGGCTCTGGGTAGATTATAACCTTATGAGCAATCTTCCGGGACTATTCGTGATCGGTGAGGCAAACTTCTCAGATCATGGAGCGAATAGACTTGGAGCTTCCGCTTTGATGCAAGGACTTGCAGACGGATATTTCGTTCTTCCTTACACCATCGGAAATTATCTGGCAGAAGTCGGATTTGGAAAAACTCCTTCTACCGATCATGCAGAATTCAAAAAAGCAGAGACAGACGCAAATTCACAGATCAACAAACTTCTTTCCATCAAAGGAAAAAGAACTGTGGACTCTTTCCATAAAGAACTCGGAAAGATCATGTGGAACAACTGCGGAATGGCAAGGGACGAGAAGAGCCTAAAAGAAGCTCTGGTAAAAATCCCTCAGATCAGAGAAGAATTCTGGCAGAATGTAAATGTTCCAGGTTCCGGGCTTGAGCTAAATCAATCTTTGGAAAAAGCAGGAAGAGTTGCAGACTTCTTAGAATTCGGGGAACTTCTCTGCTTAGATGCTCTCACAAGAGAAGAATCTTGTGGAGGCCATTTCCGTACGGAACACCAGATGGACGACGGAGAGGCAAAACGTGACGACGATAAATTCTGTCATGCCACCGCTTGGGAATGGAAAGGTGTAGGAGCAAAACCTACAGAGCACAGAGAAAAACTGGAATTCGAGAATATCAAACTCGCTACGAGGAGCTACAAATAATGGACCTCAAACTAAAAGTCTGGAGACAAAAAAACGCGAAAGAGAAAGGCAAGATCGTAAATTACGATGCCAAAGGGGTTTCTCCCGATATGTCTTTCTTAGAAATGTTGGATGTAGTCAACGAGGACCTGATCGTAAAAGGAGAAGATCCGATTGCGTTCGAGCATGATTGTAGAGAAGGTATTTGCGGTTCTTGTAATATTATGATCAATGGAGAGGCTCATGGGCCGCTTCCTGGTGTGACTACTTGCCAACTTCATATGAGAAGTTTTAAAGATGGGGACACGATCTTTCTCGAGCCATGGAGAGCAAAAGCATTCCCGGTCGTAAAAGACTTGGTAGTGGATCGAAGCGGTTTTGACAGGATCATCCAAGCAGGTGGATTCGTTAGCATCAATACTGGAGGAGCTCCTGACGCAAACGCATTACCTATCCCTAAAAAAGATGCGGACGTTGCGATGGACGCAGCGACCTGTATCGGATGTGGTGCCTGTGTAGCTTCTTGCAAAAACGCTTCCGCTATGTTATTCGTTTCCGCAAAAATTTCCCACCTTGCACTGCTTCCTCAGGGCCAAGTTGAGAAAAAAGAACGCGTAAAAAACATGGTGAACGCAATGGACAAAGAAGGTTTCGGAAATTGTACAAATCAATACGAATGCGAGGCCGCCTGTCCTAAAGATATCAAACGGGATTTCATCCGAGTTCTTAATAAAGAGTTTATTCTTTCATAAGAATTGTAGTAGAATACCGATTGAAAAAAAGGCCTTCGAATAAGAGGGCCTTTTTTATTTTTGGGAGATATTAGAAAATGGAAGAAATTCCCCCTTGAAGAATACCTCCTTGGTAAACATACAAAATTCTCCCTTCCAACTCTTTTTTTTGCATCATAGATTCAATAATGCTAATGGACTTAACTGCATATATAGGCTCAAGATAAAGTCCGAATCTTTTTTGGAATTCTTTAGATCTTTGTAACCAGAATTTCCCTTGTTTACCGTAGGAAAAATCGCCTTCTAATTTCTCTTTCGGGTCGATTAGTTTTTCCGAGGAAAAATCCATTTGCGAAAGTCGAAGTGACGACATATGAGCCCCTAACCAAGGCAGAAACTTCTGTTTTTGTATTCCGAGACAAATCCCAGTGACTGGAAGTTTTCCCCATAGAATTGCCGAAATCCAAGTAAGCCCTGAGCCGACGTCTAAAACGATTTGATCATACCGAGTGGGATCTATTTCCTCCCAGAGAGAAGTAAGTCCCTGTAAGGCAGTGGGCGTGAATAGATATTCCGGGACTAAGAATTCGTTGGAAGGGGGGAATTTTGTAGTATCTTCGACAGCTTTTTCCCACTCCTTCCTCGTAGGATACAATTCCAATTCAGAAAATTGTTTAGAAATGATAGAAGCAGGAGTAATTAGCCCTGGGTCCCTGGAATATCCCAGGATTTTTGTAGGCACTTCGACAAACCGAAAGAACAAACTGCCTGCTAAAATTGCATTTGAATGCAAATTCCCTTGTAAAATGATCTTATCTATTTCTCCGGACCGGAATTTCGATTCTAAACTTTTATAGATTCCAATTAACTTTCGGATCTTGGTACCTTGGGAAAAGAAGATCCGATCTTCTCTTTTGATAAAAAGTTCAGAGGAATGTATTTTGAGAACGGAATCAACTCCAGTTCTGCGTGGACGCAAAACGGAGTCTTTCAAAAATTAATCTCCGGTCTTTAGAACTGCCAAGAAGGCTTCTTGAGGGATTTCCACGTTTCCTATCTGTTTCATCCTCTTCTTCCCTTCTTTCTGCTTCTCTAAAAGTTTTTTCTTACGAGTGATATCTCCCCCGTAACATTTAGCCGTTACATTTTTACGAAGAGCGGAAATACTTTCTCGAGCGAGAATTTTACCGCCGACCGCAGCTTGGATCGGGATCATGAATTGATGTCGAGGAATGATCTCTTTTAATTTTTCAATGATCTCTCTACCTCTAGATTCCGCTTTGGAAGTGTGGACGATCATGGAAAGTGCATCCACAGATTCTCCGTTTACGAGAATATCCATTTTTACGAGTCTTGATGCCTTATAACCGCAAGGTTCGTAATCCAAAGAAGCATATCCTCTGGTTAGAGATTTTAGTTTATCATAAAATTCGAAAATTAATTCTGCGAGCGGTATCTCATAAGTCAACTGCACCTTATCTTGCGAAAGGTAAACGGTGTCCAATTGGACTCCCCTTTTATCAATCGCCAGTGACATGATATTTCCTACATATTCATTCGGAGTGATAATAGAGGCCTTAACGTAAGGCTCTTCCGTAGCTTCTATAAAAACAGGATCCGGAAATTTGGAAGGATTATCTATATCGAATACTTCTCCGTTTTTCATTCGGATCGTATATTTTACGGAAGGAGCGGTAGTGATCAGATCAAGATTAAATTCTCTTTCTAATCTTTCTTGTACGATCTCCATATGGAGAAGTCCAAGATACCCAACACGGAAGCCGAACCCTAATGCGGCAGAACTTTCTTTTTCATATACAAGAGCTGCGTCGTTCAGTTTCATCTTTTCGATCGCATCTACTAATTCTTCGAATTGTTCCCCCATGATAGGGAATAATCCTGCAAATACCATAGGTTTTGCATCTTTGTAACCTGGTACCGCCTCCGCACTCGGGTTGGAGAATAAGGTAACAGTATCTCCCGTTCTTGCATCGGAAACTTTTTTAATACCTGCGATGATATATCCCACTTCTCCGGCTGTAAGAGAATCCGTAGGTGTTAAACCGATTCCTTTGATCCCGACCTCGTTTACCGTAAAATCCTTTTGGCTACTCATCAAAAGGATTCGGTCTCCTTTCTTTACTGAACCGTCAAACACTCTGATCTTGATCACAACTCCCATATACGGATCGAAATAGGAATCGTAGATAAGCGCTTTAAGTGGACCTTTAGGATCCCCTTTAGGAGGAGGAATTTGTTTTGTAATTTCTTCTAAGACGGCTTGGACATTCAGTCCTGTTTTTGCGGAAATAGCTACAGCTTTCTCCGCGTCCAAACCTAAACTATCTTCGATCTGCAGTTTGGTTTTTTCTACATCGGCTGCGGGAAGGTCCACTTTATTCATAACCGGTATGATTGCTAGATCTTGCTCCATCGCAAGGTATAGGTTTGCCAAGGTCTGAGCTTCTACTCCTTGGCTTGCATCTACTATAAGAAGAACACCTTCGCAGGCTTTTAAGGATCTGGATACTTCGTAGGTAAAATCCACGTGGCCCGGAGTATCGATCAGGTTCATCGTATATGTATGACCGTCGGCAGCGGTATAGTTGAAAGTGGCGTTGTTCGCCTTAATTGTGATCCCTCTCTCCCTTTCAATATCCATGGAGTCCAGGATCTGGTCTTTTTTTGTCCGATCATCAGTGATCCGGCCTATTTCCAAAAGTCTGTCCGCTAAGGTGGACTTTCCATGGTCAATATGGGCGATAATTGAGAAATTGCGGATGAATTGTTGGCGATCGGACATTGTTAAAAACAAAGTCCAGCGGGACGGAGCCGGTGAAAAGTCTTTTACTGAGGGAAATTTCTCCCCGGCCCCCGTTTGCAGGGTCGAGGAGAATTAGTGTAGAAAAGGAAACTTAATTGATATTTCCGTACACATTATTGTCAGGCTGCAGATTAGAGCATTGACCGAATAAAACGCCGATAGTGGGCGCAAGACCTAAAGCACCAAACAATTTGATCTCATCCACGCATGCATTTACATCGTCCTTCGCATAGTATTCACTTGGTTTAATCCCTGCGAGAATAGGAGGAAGAAAGATATTGTTTATATAGGTCGTTCCGGTAAGATCCCCGGTACTGATCGCATAAAGCTGTGCCGCGACTGTTGCCGCCTCTTCTATCTTATCCTTTGCCTCGCTTCCTTTATAACGATTCGTTAATCCGGTAGTGTTCAACGCTACACAGTTCGCAGCGATCAATAGGATAAATAAGAGCGGTAATATTCCGATCCTCATTGAAAACCTCTTTTGAGAAAATTTGGAGTCCGTTTTGATTTTTTAGAACGAAACCGTTTCTATTACAAGTAGTTTTAGGTTTTTGGAAATCAATTGTCTGAAATTAATTTCCGATCCGGATCCCGAATTTTTCTAATTCCTCAGGATCGCAGGAAAATTGAGCGATATCTATCTGTTTATGATGATCGAAAAGAAAAGTTGTCATCTTACCGAAAAATTTCCCTTCATATTTTTCTTCTACGAACCTTAACCAAGACATGATATCTATCAATTCGTGACAGATGAATTCGTAGTTATAATCCGAGTTTGGATCCTTAAATTTGTCCCGAATATTATAAATTCTATCTTCATCTAAAAGTAATACGTTCTCTAATGTGAAAGGATAATCCTTTAATCCTCCGGCAAGTCCGATCTGGTAAAAACTTTCCGCGTCCTTTTTGTTACGAAATGCGGTGGTTCTTGCGTCTCCAAAGTAGGAAAAGTTTTCAGGAGTCAATTCGGTCAATATCCTGGACCTTCCAACCGTTGTTCCGGGATATTCCACTTGGTGGTCTATCAAAAGTCCTTTCGTATCCTTAGTTGGAGGTTCTAAAACACAATAACCCTTTTCCCAAATTAAGGCAAACGGAGAAGATACTGTGATCTTTTTTCTCTTTTCTAACTTTCTGCAATTTCCTTTAGAATGATCCATATAGACCTGATCGCAATAATCGAAGGTGGGAAAACTAGATTCGCTCAAAGTAAAATCGGCATATACCCCAAAGGCCAACATCCATGCCAGCGGATGTTCTATCACCTTAACTTCTCCCAGTTGTATATTATGATTTCCTTTAATACAATTCCGACTGTCCAGGTCGTATCTGATCCCGTTCCAGCTAAAGCAAGATCTTCCATTCCTTACTGGGCTTACTTGAACTACAGCATCCTTATTTTCGAAAGTCGCCTTACCTTCTACGCTGAATTCTTTTTGGATCGTATAAGAATAATCCGGATCTATCTCCACCTGATACGCAAACTCTGGAGGCAGATGGAGAATTTCCGGATTTCTATCGGAGAGTAAGTTTTTGATTTCTGAAATTTGGGTTAGGACCTTCATTCTTTCTTAAACTTTCCAGACACCTTCTACAAATAAATAACTAAAAGAAAGCGCCCCTAGATATACGAACATAGTTGGGATTGCCCAAAGTAATTTTGTTCTGAAAGGTTTATGCTCTGTATGAAAGTAAGCGAATGTAGCGAATATCCCTAAAACGAATTCGGGAAATAGAACATAGATCGCGGTGTGTCCGATCATAGAAACATTTTGTGCATACCAAACCGGGATCAACCTCATAAATTCTTCGGATAAGAAGAAGATCAAAAACGCGCCAAATCCAGCTAACAGATATTTGCTGATTGGATTCGATTCCGGATATCTTTTCTCGAATCGGGTAGCTACGTACACTATAATAAAAAGTGGAATAGTCCAAAGTCCCGCCATGTATGCGGAAACAGTTCCTATCTTATAAAACCCGTCCGGAGGAAAGACCAAAACCCCAAGCACCTTGGATAAGAACCAATCCGGGATCACTTGCAGAATGCTTACAGGTAAAACAAAAAGAAAAATATCCATCCAACGATCATGTTCCCAAACCTGAGCAACGATCGGTAGAGAGATATTATACACTATAACTAGAAAAAACATTCTCCAGCCGCTGGTAGCCGGGATCGGAAGCAATAAAACTATGATACATAGTATTGTGAAGGAAATATGAAAGAATATGGAATGCTTTTCTGTCGTTT